>JBCDBY010000064.1:0-16974 GCA_039182715.1 Planctomycetota bacterium | reverse complement strand
GCGGACTTGAGCGTGGAGAGCTTCTTCTCGCTCTCGTCGAGCGGGAAGCGGTGCTCCATCGCGTTGCCCTGGGCGTCGAAGACGATGACCTTCTCGATCCAGGCGGGCTCCACGAAGAGGCCCTGCGTCTCGAGGCTCTTGAATTCCGGCTGGTCCTTGAACGGGGCGTGGTTTTCGGCCGTCTTGCGTGCCGCGATCTTGTCGACCACGTCCATGCCCTCGACCACCTGCGCGAACGGCGAGTACTGGCGGTCGAACGACGGCTCGGTGTCGGTGACGACGTGGAATTGCGCCGCCAGGTCCCAGTCGGTGCTGGGCCGGCGCGCGGCCGAGACCACGCCGCGACGATGGACGATGCGGAAGCGCGAATCGCCCGGCGGCACCTCGAAGCCGAGGCTGCCCTTGCCCCAGCGCAGGATGTGCAGCTTGCGCAGGGGATCGTTATAGAAGTAGGTCAGCGGATCGCCGGCGATCACCGAGGTCGCCTCGTCGATGCCGTTGCGGAAGAAGAACGCGGTGCCGTTGTAGGTGCCGGTCTTCGCGAGTGCGATGAAGTTGTCGACGTGCGCGGGCGCGAGGCCGCGGAAGAAGCGCAGATAGACGTCGCCGTCGGTCGTGCGCACCACGGCGGTGGGGGCCTCGTCCGGCGTCGGCTGCGCGAAGCTGTTGGTCTCGGCCCACTTACGGTCCGACTGGATGTGCGCCAGCATCGAAGCGACCGGCGCGCCGCCCGAGCCGGCGACGAAGAAGCGCTCCTGCGACGGCGGGAAGTAGTCGAAATCCTTGCCCTCGAGCTCCTGGAGGGCGCCCTCCGCCTTGTCGAGGCACGGCTTGCGGTCCTCGTAGGTGATCTTCTCGGACGTGAAGGCGGAGCCGTAGTTGGCCATCGCGACGAACCAGAGTGCGGTGCCTTCGGCGTCGGTGCCGCGGGCGGTGGCCAGCGCCGCGTCGAGTGCGGCGAGCTCGTCGGGGGCCGCCTGGTTGGAGGCGATCTTGTTGCGCGCCTCGCGATAGACCTCCCACACGGGCGAGAAGTGG
Organism: Planctomycetota bacterium; assembly: GCA_039182715.1. GTDB lineage: Bacteria > Planctomycetota > PLA2 > PLA2 > PLA2 > JBCDBY01. The sequence continues at coordinate 15,936 of JBCDBY010000064.1, read as the reverse complement.
TCCTTGCCGCTGCCGAAATCGATGTTGGTGACGATCAGCCCGACGATCACGACCACGAGGGCGAGAAAGCCCCAGCGGAAGTAGACGTTGGGCCGCTCCTGGAAGTCCACGGCGAGCCGCTCGAGAGCGGTGAGCTTGCTCTCCTCCTCGGCGGGCGCGGTGGGCTTGACGCTCTGACTCATAACCGAATTCCTACTGATAGTTCACTGTGATGATGATGAGGATTTCGTCCTCGTCGCCGCGACGGTCATCGTCCGTGCGGGCGTCGACCGTGCAGCGGTCCTCGCCCTTGGCGTAGTGGAAACGCACATGCCCCCGCGGCAGGTCGTCCTCGCGTTCGATCAGCTTCCAGCTGTAGGGCGGCTCGGTCATGGTGGTGGAGAAGAACTCCTCCACCTCGGCGACGGTGCCGGTGAAGCTGTAGACGTACTTCGCGCAGCGGAAAGAGTCGCTGGAGTACGCGAACGACCGCGTCTTGTCGGTCTGCACCCGCGCCGTCCCCGGCGCCGGGATGTCTTCGAAGATCTCGGTTCCGAGCAGTTCGCCGCCGTCCGCCGGTGCGCTTTGGCAACCGGCGTAGAACAACGCGATCAGGGCCAAAAGGGCCGTTCGGCGCACTAGCGCAGTTCCTCCGGCACCGGGATGTAGCCCTCGAGGTGGCCACACTGCGCGGCCGCTTCCTTGATCAGGTTGCGGGCGACGACCAGGCGCTGGATCTGGTTGGTGCCTTCGTAGATCTGGGTGATCTTGGCGTCGCGCATGTACTTCTCGACCGGGTAGTCCTTCATGTAGCCGTAGCCACCGAAGACCTGCACCGCGTTGGTCGTAACCTCCATCGCGATGTCGGTCGCGTAGTACTTGCACATCGCGGCCATCTTGGTGAGGTTCGCCGCGCCCGAGTCGACCGCCTTGGCCGCCGAGTAGATGAGCGCGCGCGCCGCCTCGACCTTGGTGGCCATGTCGGCGAGCAACTGTTGCACCATCTGGAACGAGGAGACCGGCTGGCCGAACTGCTCGCGCTGCGTGGCGTAGAGCGTGGCGAAGTCGAGCGCGCCCTGGGCGAGGCCGAGCGCCTGCGCCGCGACGCCGGGCCGCGCGCGGTCGAGCGTCATCATGGCGTGCTTGAAACCGAGGCCCGGCTTGCCGCCCAGCAGCTGGGCGGGGGAGACCTTGCAGTCGGTCAGGTCGAGCTCGCCGACCGGCACGCAGCGGATGCCCATCTTGTCCTCGATGTAGCCCACCGAGTAGCCGTCCATCTCCTTTTCCAGCAGGAAGGCGGAGATGCGGCGGCTCTTGGACTCCGGATCGGTCACCGCGAAGACGGTGTTGATGTCCGCCGCGGGTCCGTTGGTGTTCCACTTCTTGGAGCCGTTGAGGACCCAGTCGTCGCCGTCGCGGACGGCGCGGCAGGTCTGGCCGCTCGCGTCGGAGCCGGCATTCTTCTCGGAGAGGCCGAAGGCGATCAGCTTCTCGCCCGAGGCGATGCCCGGCAGGTACTTCTCCTTCTGCTCGTCGGTGCCCGAGAGCAGGATCGGGAAGGAGCCGAGCGCATTGACCGCGAAGAGCACGCCGGTTCCGCCACAGCAGCGGGAAAGTTCCTCCACGACGAGGCAGAGATCGAGGACGCCGCCGCCCGCTCCCCCGTACTCCTTGGGGATCCAGACGCTCATCAGCTCTGCCTCGGCGAGGGCGTTCTTGATCTCCCAGGGGTACTCCTGGAGGCGGTCGTACTTCCAGGCGTGAGGCAGAACGGACGCGCGGGCGACTTCCCGGGCGCGGTCGCGCCAGGCGATGTTCTCGGGGCTCAATAGATGGTCCACGGATGTCCTCCCTGGGTGTCGTTAAGGAGCCCGGAATTGTAGGCCTCGACGCGAAGGGGTTCCACGAATGGGGGAAACAAGCGCCCCGTTCTTGGCAATGCGGTTGCGCGCTCCCTATAATCCCCCGTTTGGCAGTACGACGGGCGAATGCCCGACTAAGACGGCTGTCCCCCTCGCCACCGTGGCGGGCGGCGCGGCCGTCTCGATTTTTTGAATGGCATGGACCAACCGAAAAGGGATGGCGGATCAGCAACCCTCCGTCCGGATGACAACCGCGTGAAGGAGCAGATCAAGCGGATCCAGGAGTATGTCTGGGCGCGTCACGTCGACGGCTCCGACAACTACGACCATTCCATCGGGGAAGAGGAAGCGATCCAGACGCTGGACGCCTTCTATTCCGGGATCGGGAACCGCAACAGTCCCGACCAGGTCTACCTGGGCATCCTGCTGTTCGAAAAGGCGTTCGAGCACCCGGAGCAGCAGGAAGAGCTGTTCTCCCGCGCCAAGAAGATCTTCGACTTCTACAAGCGCGTGACGGGTGAAGACGACTGGCCCGCCGTCGAGGACCGGCTCGAGGACATCGAGGCGTTCCTGGGCGAGGGCGAAGAAGCGAAACCGGAAGAACCGGCTGCGGAATCCACCTCTGGTTCCACATCTGGATCGGAGCCGGTCGCCGTCGCGGACGAGCCCGCCCCGGCGCCGGTCGAGGAAGCGCCCGCTGCCGAAGAGAAGGCCCCGGACGAGCCGGCGCCGGCCGAGGAGCCCGCGGCCGAGGAGCCTGTCGCCGAAGAGGCGGCCCCGGCTCCCGAGCAGCCGCCGACTCCTCCTCCGTCCGCGCCTGCTGCGTCCGCGGCTGCTGCGTCCGCGGCAACGCCTGCGGCCGATACCGAGTCGGCCGCCGAGAGCGAAGAGCGCCGCAAGGAAGAGGAACGCACCGCGCGCCGCGAGGCGACCGAGGCGTTCATCGCCGACCTGGAAATGGTCGACGGGATGCAGCTCGTCCCCGCCGGTACGTTCGTGTACGGGGCCGAGGACCGCGAGATGTATCTCGACTCGTATTACATCGATCGCCTCCCGGTCACGAACGCGCAGTACATGCGGTTCGTGCAGGAGATGGGCTATCGCGCGCCGCGTTTCGCGAACGACGATCGCCTCAACAAGCCCGAGCAGCCGGTCGTCGGCATCTCGCTCGGCGACGCGAAGCAGTACGCACGCTGGGCCGGCAAGGAGTTGCCGTCCGAGCAGCAGTGGGAGAAGGCGTCGCGCGGCGCCGACGGACGTCCGTTCCCGTGGGGCAACGACCCGCCGGGCGCGTCCGACGCCTGCTTCGGCCTCGACCCGGCCACCGGTTCGCCGGCGCCGGTGGGCCAGAGCCTGCGCAACGTGTCGCCCTTCGGAGTGGCGGACACGGTGGGCAGCGTCTGGGAGTGGACCACCTCGAAGTTCGCGAAGGACTCCGACTTCATGGTGGTGCGCGGCGGGAGCTACAACGACCCGCCCGATATGCTGCGCTGCGACTTCCGCATGGAGGCGCACCCCAAGGACAAGGCCGAGGTGGTGGGCTTCCGCTGCGTGAAAAACATCCACCACGCCTAGATGGCCGGCTACGTCTTTTTGGATCGCGTCCTCGACTGCGAGCCGGGTGTCCGTATTTCCGGACTCAAGGCGTTGGCCTACAACGAGGAATTCTTCCGGGACCATTTCCCCGGAAAACCGGTGCTGCCGGGGGCGATGATCCTCGAGGGCTTCGTCCAGGCGGCGCGGCAATGCCTTGCCATGACGGAAGGCGGACACGAACGCTGGACCCTGCACGAGGTCGGGGGCATGCGGTTCAATCGGTTCGCCGTGCCGGGCGAGGTGTTGAAGCTGGAAGCCGAATTCGAGAAAAGCGACAATAACGCCCAGTGGTTCAAGGGTAGGGCGAGTGTGGAAGGCACGGGCGTGTGCCGGCTGCGGTTCGCCTTGACCGAGTACGACCACGAGAATTGAGTAGAAGGATCCATGGAAGAGCAGGAAATCATCGCGAAGGTCCGGAAGTGCGTAGCGACCGCGCTCGGGCGTGACGAAGACGAAGTGCAGCTCGAAAGCGTGCTCTCCCGCGATCTCGAAGCGGAGTCGATCGACTACCTGGACATCACGTTCCAGCTCGAGCGCGAGTTCGGCATCTCCATCCAGAAGGACGAGCTCTTCCCGCAGAAGATCTTCCAGGACGAGAACTACGTGAAGGACGGCGTGGTCACCGAGCAGGGGCTCGCCTACCTGGAAGAGAAGCTGCCCTTCGCCGACCTCGAGTCGTTCAAGGCGGATCCGAAGGTGTCGAAGGTGCCGGAGCTGTTCACGGTGCAGCTGCTCGTCAACTTCGTGCAGTCGAAGGTCGCGGCCTAGCCGCGCGAGGTCTCCTTGCGCTACGTCCTCGTCGACCGGTTCCTCGAACTGTCGGCGGGCGAGCGCGCCCGCGCGGTGAAGTGCGTGACGCGCGGGGAACCCTTCCTGCGCGACCTGCCCTTCTTCCCGTCGCCGCTCGTGCTCGAGGCGCTGCTGCAGACCGGCGGTGCGCTCACGCGCGTCAGCGCCGGCGGGGCGGCCATGAGCGTGCTCGGCAAGGTGAACCGCGCCTCCTTCCCCGGACGCGCGCGCCCCGGCGACCGCATTGATCTCGAAGTGACGGTGGCGCTGTCGCGGCCGGAAGGCACACTGTGTGAAGGGACCGCCACCGTGGATGGAACGACCATTGCCCGGGCGGAGTTCATGATCGTGCTCCTGCCCCCGGAGCTCACGCCGGAGCCCGACCCCGCGCGCGACGAGCAGCGCCGCCTGCTCGCGGACGCGCTCGGGGTCTCCCAGGCGATCCAGGAGAACCGCGCATGAAGCGTCGCGTCGTCGTGACCGGCCTCGGGGTGATCAGCCCCAACGGCCTCGGCACCGAGAATTTCTGGAAGGCGTGCCTTGCGGGGCAGTCCGGCATCGCGCCCATCGAGGCGTTCGACACGACCGGCTTCGAGCCGCGCAACGCCGGCGAGATCACCGGCTTCAACGCGCGCGACTACGTCGCCAACCGCAAGTCGCTCAAGATCATGGGCCGCAACATCCAGTTCGGCGTGGCGGCGACGAAGCTCGCGGTCGAGCACTCCGGCCTGAACGAGCAGCCGCCCGAGGCGGAGCGCTTCGGCATCGTGATGGGCTCCGGCATCGTGCCGACCGACGTCGAGGAAGTCGGTGCGGCGATCATGCAGAGCCTCGACGAGAACCACGAGTTCCAGCTCGAGAAGTTCGGCGAGTCGGGCCAGAAGATGCTGCACCCGCTCTGGCTGCTCAAGCACCTGCCCAACATGGTCGCGGCGCACGCGTCCATTCAGCACGGCGCGCGCGGCCCCAACAACACGATCGTCACCGCCTGCAGCGCGTCGACCCAGGCGATCGGCGAGGCGGCGCGCATCATCGAGCGCGGCGACGCCGACGTGATGGTCGCGGGCGGCGCGGATTCGCGCATCGACCCGCTCTCGCTCGTTGCCTACACGCTGCTCGGCGCGGTGACCACCGCGGAGCGCGATCCCGACAAGCTGAGCCGGCCTTTCGATCGCAACCGCGACGGCTTCGTGCTCGGCGAGGGTGCGGCCTGCCTCATCCTCGAGTCGGAGGAGCACGCCAAGGCGCGCGGCGCGACCATCTACGCCGAAGTCGCGGGGTACGGCACCAGCTTCGACGGGGAGGGCGTGACGCGCCCGTCGATGGAGGGCGTGCACGCCGCGCGTGCGATGGAGCTCTCCATGAAGGACGCCGGCATGTCGCCCGACGAGATCGACTACATCTCGGCGCACGGTACGTCGACGGTGCTCAACGACCTGATGGAGACGCGCGCGATCAAGCGGGCGATGGGGGCGCGCGCCGCGCAGGTCCCGCTCAGCTCCATCAAGTCGATGATCGGCCACCTGATCGGCGCCGCCGGCGCGCTCGAGGCGGCCGTCGGCGTGCTCGCGATTCGCGATGGCGCCGTGCCGCCGACGATCAACCTCGACGCCGCCGATCCGGAGTGCGACCTCGACTACGTGCCCAACGAGGCGCGCGAGATGAAGGTGCGCGCGATCGTGTCGAACAGCTTCGGGTTCGGCGGGCAGAACGCCGCGCTGGTGATCCGGGAGTACGAGTAATGTCCGCACGGCGCGTCGTCGTCACGGGCATGGGCGCGGTCACGCCGCTCGGCGCCGGCCACCAGCGCAACTGGGAGCGCATGGTCGCGGGCGAGTCGGGCGTGGCGACCATTCGCCGCTTCCCGGTCGAGACCTTCGACGTGAAGATCGCGGCCGAGGTCTATCCGCTGCCGCGCGTGCCCGAGGACGAGATCACCGACGAGCTCGGCATCCACTCCCGTTTCGCGCTCGTCGCCGGCCGCGAGGCGTGGGCCGACGCCGGGCTCGACGACGCGCGCCCCGATCCCGAGCGCGTCGGCGTCTTCATGGGTTCGGGCAAGGGCATCCTGCAGCTCGACCACCTCGTGCCGGCCGCGAAGGAGGCGATGGCGAGCGGCCGCTTCGAGTACGCCGGGTTCCTGCGGCGCGCGATGGAAACGCTCTCGGCCGAGCGCCGCAAGCAGGAACGCTACCACCAGGCGGGCACGCACCTCGGGCGCGCGGTCGGCGCCGCCGGCCCCAACTGGGTGACGATCACCGCGTGCGCCGCCGGCAACCACGCCATCGGCGAAGCGTACTGTGCGCTGCGGCGCGGCGAGGCGGACGTGATCCTCGCGGGCGGCACGCACAGCCAGATCGATCCGATGAGCCTTTCGGGTTACGCGACGCTGGGCGCGCTCTGCGATCGCAACGACGAGCCGGAGAAGGCGTCGCGCCCGTTCGACCGCAAGCGCAGCGGCTTCGTGCTCGGCGAGGGAAGCGGCGTGCTGGTGCTCGAGGAGCTCTCGCACGCGCTCGCGCGCAAGGCGACGATCTACGCCGAGGTGGTCGGCTACGGCAACACCGGCGACGCCTATCGCGTGACCGACCCGCACCCCGAAGGCATCGGCGCGGAGACCGCGATGCGCGTCGCGCTGCGCAACGCCGGACTCGAGCCGGGCGCGATCGGCTACATCAACGCGCACGGCACCTCGACGCATCAAAACGATGCGATGGAGGCGCAGGCGATCGGCCGCATCTTCGGCCCGAAGGGCGAGGCGCCGCCGGTCTCCTCGATCAAGTCGATGATCGGCCACCTGATCGCGGCGGCGGGCGCGGTCGAGGCGATCGCATGCGTGCACGCACTGCGCACCGGCGTGCTGCCGCCGACGATCAACTACGAGAACCACGACCCGGAATGCGACCAGGACTTCGTGCCCAACCAGGCGCGCGAAACCGCGGTCGAATACGCCATGAACAACTCATTCGGCTTCGGCGGCCAGAACATCGTGACCGTTTTCCGGCGCTTCGCGTCGGAATAGCCGGACCGTTGGCAAGGGGTATGCTGTCCCTGTCGGGACAGCATCGGGAATGCGCGCACTGGCCTCGCTGAGAGTCCGGGTGCCTCCCCCGGTGGACACCGGCACGGAACACAGGAGCCATTCATGCGCCTTTGGGTTTTCTCTCTCGCCCTGATCGCAGTCGCCTGCGCCAAGACCAAGACGGGTCGCGTCGACCCCAATGACGACTCCGTCATGATGGGGACCGGCCTCGAGTCGGCCGACGTCGAGGCGATGGCCGCGCTCTCCAAGAAGATCATCTCGCTCCCCGAGCTGACCGGTCCCGGCGTCGACGCGATTCCGCGCATCGCCATCTACCCGGTGCGCAACGAGACGCGCTTCGACTTCGACTCGGAGCTGCTCGTGCGCAACCTCGCGACCGAGCTGCAGGCCAACGCCAACGGCCGCGTGCGCTTCGTCGTCCGCAACCGCCAGGACCTCGCGGTGCTGGAGGAGGAGCGGCAGAAGAAGCGCGAGGGTGAGTACACCTCGAACAAGCAGGTCACCAAGAGCGGCGCCGACTACTACCTGACCGGCGTCGCGCAGTCGATCAGCAGCGCGTCGGGCAAGCTCGAGTCGGACGCCATCTGGATCTTCTTCGAGCTGCGCGATCCCGAGGCGGCCGAAGTCATCTGGGCCGACAAGTACCTGACCAAGAAGGTCGGGCGCGCCGGCGTCATCTACCGGTGATCCGCTCCCTGCTGGCCGTTCTGCTGCTGCTCGCCGCTTGCCGAAGCGGTCGCGAGTACGTGGCGCCGCGTGCCAGCACGGCGGAGCTGACCTACCAGGCGATCCTCGCCGACGGAAGTCGCGGCGTCGCCGAAGAGGACGAGGCGCTCTGGGCGTGCGAGCTCGGCACCGCCGCGATGATGGTGCGCCGCGAGCACGAGGCGTGGGAGGCATTCCACATGGCCTCGCGCACGATGGGTACGCTCGAGTCGACGCCCAGCGAATCGCGCCGCGCGATTCTCGGCGCGGAGTCGACCAAGCGCTGGAAGGGCGATCCGCACGAGCGCTGCATGGCGGCGTACTACAAGGGCATCCTCTACTGGCGCCGCGGCGACCTCGACAATGCGGCGGCGTGCTTCAAGTCCGGGCTGTTCGCGGACAGCTACTCGGAGGTCGGCGAGCACCAGGTCGACTTCGCCGCGCTGAGTTTCCTGCTCGGCTGGGTGAGCTGGATTCGCGGCCAGGACGAGCAGGCGCGCTTCTCCTTCCAGGAAGCGGCGCAGCACGCGCCCGAAAACCTGCTCTTCGACGACCCGGCGCCGCGCGACCACAACGTGCTGGCGATTCTCGAGGTCGGCCAGGGCCCGCGCAAGGTGCGCCGCGGCGCGTACGGCTCGATGGCGAGCTACCAGGACATTCCCACTTCCGCCGCCGCGGTGGAGATTCGCGTGGACGGTGTGTCCCAGGGAGTGAGCGCCCTGGCGACCGACCTGTTCCACCAGGCGACCACGCGCGGCAAGAAGACCATCGACGGCATCCGCAAGGGCAAGGCGGTCTTCAAGGCGGCCTCGACGACCGCGGGCATCGTGATGATCAACCGCGGCGCGCGCGACGATAACGCCGGTTTGGTGCTCGCGGGCGCGGGCGCGCTGCTGGCGGGGGCGCTGACCAATGCGTCGGCGGACGTCCGCTACTGGACGCTGCTGCCCGCCGAGATCCAGTTCCTCCCGTTGCGACTGGCACCCGGTATGCACGAGGTGGACGTCATCGTTCTCGATCAAAGTCACCGTCCCATTCCCGGTTGGAAGAAGACCTTCCGCTGCCGCGTGGAGGAACGACCGGGCCAGCTCTGGTGGTTCCGCATGCAGCCCGGACTGCGCGTCTACGGACTCACCGACCGCCCCGAAGGAAACTAAGCCATGAAGTCGCTCTCGCTTCTGCTCATCGGTCTCGTTCTGCTGCCCGCCTGCAACCGCCGCGCAAAGCCCACCAAGGAGGGCGCGTGGCCGGAGGGCACCAGCCCGATGACGGTGCATCGCAAGATCGACCACCGCGTGCGCATGGCCAACTACAACCAGATGCGCACCGACGACGGCCGCATGGAGATCCAGCTAACGATCGAGAACCGGAGCCCGAAGGACATACCGGTGATCGCCTACACCGACTGGATGGACCGCGACGGAAACGTGATCGAACGCAGCATCGACCAGCCCATCGTTCTCCCGAGCGGCACGACGAAGCTTTACAAGGACACGTCGTGGTCGGCGAACGCGGAGTTGTTTAGCGTGTCGGTGCGGCCTGCCAATACGAAGCGCAGGACGAGGTAGGGGGCCGCGAGCTTCAAGCTACGAGCTGCGAGCCGGATGCCGACTCGCGCCCGTTTTGCATCTACGGCGCGACGCCGCTACTCGATCCGCAAGCGATCTTCCGGTGCAACCTGCGCCGTCCGGCTCGTAGCCCGCAGCTCTGAACCCCTACTCCGTATCCCAGTCGAAGCCGTCCGGCTCCTCCGGCTTCGCCATCGACGCCACATACCCCTCCTGCATCCGGTCCGGTAGCGGCAGGTCGGTGATGATCACGCCCGGCCCGTGCAGCGTGGAAACCGAGTCGTCATTGGCGACGCCCGGCCGCACGAAGCCCGCGCCTCCCGCGAGGAAGTTCGGGTGGTTCGACCAGAGCACGGTCCGTCCGCTATGTCCGGCGACGGCGTTCATGGCGAGCGAGCCGATGTACGGCGACGGCATCCAGTAGGACTGCATGATCAGGAAGTCGCTGCGGTGCTCCTGGACGAGATCGGACCAGAGGTTGGGGTAGAGCGCGTCGGAGCAGATGAGCATCCCGAAGCGGCCGAAGGGCGACTCGAAGACGGTCTGCTCATTGCCCGCGTCCATGTGCGACTCGGTGAAGACCCAGAGGTTGATCTTGCGGTAGCGCGCGACGACGCGGCCCTTGTTGTCGAGGACCAGGCCGACGTTGTAGTACTTGTTCTCCGGCTCCGCCTTCACGCACTCGATGACGCCGGTGACGATCCAGATGTCGAGCTCGGCGGCGAGCTTCGCGTAGTCCTTCACGTAGGGGTGCAGCCCTTCGAGCTCGAGCTCGTGGAGCGGCGTGTTGGACGGCGGCTCGGGCAGGCAGGTCGCGGTCCAGTCGCGCGGCGCGTCCTTCATTTGATTGCCCGTGTTGCCGTACTCGGGCGTGATGACGATCTGCGCGCCGCGCGCGTGGGCGGCACGGATGAGCTGGTGGGCGTTCTCGGTGTTGACGCGCAGGTCCTCGAGCGTCGATTCCTGCGACTCGCGGTCGCCCTTCTGGGCGCCGAGATGCAGCACGGCGGCCCGGAAGGTGCCTCGGGCGGGCGGCTTGCCCTCCGTCAGATCCACCACCTCCATGGGGCCTTTGCTCGCGCAGGCGGCGAGGCCCAAGAGGCAGAACAGGGAAGCTCGGAGCATTCGGTTCATGCTAGTGCAGGCGACCGCGCGACGGCACGAATAGAATCGTCGCGTGGTCGCTCTCCTCCTTCTGGTTATCGGCGGCCCGGCCGAAACGATCGCGGGCAAATACCTCCAGCACTCGCAGGAATTCCTGGAGCTCTATCCCCCGGCCGCAATCGCGGTGCCGGAACCGCTGCCCACGAACGTGGACGCGCTCTGCGAACTCATCCAGAAAACCGGCCCGCAGCCGCGCCTTCTGGAGGCCTTGGGCGACGCGCTCGCGCTGCAGAAAAAGTCGAGTCTCGCCTATCGCGCCTACGACCGTGCCCAACGCCTGGGACACCCCGATTCCGCCGCCCTGCAGCGTAAGAAGGACAGTTGTGAGCCCGTTTCGGACAAGACGATCCGCGACGAGGAGCGCGAGGCGGAGGTGTGGGTGCGCTACCTGCAGGACTACGAGCGCGCCCGCATCCGCAACGGCGAAGACCCGCGCGGCCGCGAGCTGTTCTACGAACGCTTCGGTCGGCCCGAAGAGAGCCTCAATGACCACATCCGCATGCGCCAGACCGCGTTCTGGGTCGCCGCGCTGTCGACGCTGCTGAGCCTCGGCCTGGTCATCGGGAGCGGCCGCATCCGCAAGAAGAAGGCGGCCTTCCCGCTCGCCATCGCCGCCCTCTGCCTGCTCGGCCCCCTCCTGGGCGCGCCGCCGGGCCCCTACATCTGGGCGGTTACGCTGCTCACCCTGTCCGCCGCGCTCATCGCCTGGCGAGGACAATCGCCCACATGACCAGAGACCCCGGCGACTACGGCGGCCAGCGCGCCAACATGGAGCACGACTCCATGCGCCGCACGCTGGAGGCACAGGCCAAGGCGATCTGGCCCAAGGAAAAGCAGCTCCTCGAAGCCCGCCACGGAGCCAGCCTCGGCAGAGTCCTCGATCTCGCCTGCGGCACCGGCGAGATCCTCCACCGCATCCGCAGAGACTTCGACTGCGAGCAGGTCGTCGGTGTCGACCTCTTCGCCGGCCACCTACAGAACGCCGAACCGCCCGTCGTCCACGCCAACGGCATGCAGCTCCCGTTCGCGGACGAAACCTTCGACCTCGTCACCGTCCGCCACGTCCTGCAGGCGCTCCCCGACCCCGTCGCGCTCCTCAAGGAAGCCAACCGAGTCCTCAAGCCCGGTGGGACCATCCACGCCCTCGCCGAAGACTACATGGGCCTCTTCTTCGACACCGACGACGCGAACACGGAAAACCACTTCCCCGAAGTCCAGCCTCTCTTCCGCCCACGCGGCACCGACCTCTACCAGGGAAGGCGCGCCCTCCGCCACCTACGCGAGGCTGGTTTCGATGACATCGCCGTCGACCCCCTGCTGATCGATAACCTCACCGCGGACCGCGACGCCCTGCGCGACATCTTCCGCCACTGAAGGAAGGCTACGCCGAAACGCTCTCCCAACTCACCGGTCGGACCAAAGAAGAGATGGACGCCCGCTTCGACCGCATGGCAACGAACGCCCACGGCACGGAGCGCTACTGCAGCTGGCTGCTGTTCGCCTGGCACGCCAAGCGAGCCCGCGATTAGTCTCACGATTGGTCGCATATTGGTCTCATTTGCGCGCGAATTGGTCGCATGCCCGAAATGGGGGCATGCAAAAAGCACGCAAATCACCGGCGGCCATGGCCTAAGCCCAGTATTCAAAGTGACTTAGGAGTATGCCCGATTCGCGCGCCGGCCCCGTTGCAACCCCGACGTCTCGTGCTAAGACGGCATGTCGAGGTGGACTCTTGATCGAGAAGAGCATGAAGAAGATGGGTTTGCAGGATGAGGAACTCGCGTTCCTCCGCGACTTGTACGTGAGCTGCCGACGCCAGGGTCTGGGAAGAGCCCGCAGCGTCTACGTGGTGCCCTATGCGTTGGGCGTCCCCGCCAAAACGATCGCTCACGCGCTGGACTGCCGTGAGCCTACGGTCCGAGAGCACGTCACCGAGGCCTATCGCGCCTTCGACGTGGACAACCGCAACGCCTTGTACCGCCGGATGCTCCGTCGCATCTCGCCGATGGAAAGCCGCCGCCGAAGAGGCCGTCGATCGGACAACCCGCTTCGCCGTCTCGACGACCAGGACCAGGGCCGCCGCCCCTTCGACTAACCCCCTAGGTTTCGAGCCCCCCTAGGAAGGTCGGTCTCGCCAATTCGTGGAAGCGATCTAGCGTTGATCAAAGGTGCGTCGGCGGGCGGCGCAGCGGGACAGGATCAAGACTGGTACGGGTGCTTGTCCGGAGCCTCACCGTTGACGAACGGACCGAAGGCCCGGACTGACTTTCCCCGATCGAGAATCCCTCTCGCGAGATCCGCGGGCCGGCGCTGAGTGTCTTCCGTGAATTGAAATGCCGGACTTGGAGAGGCGTGAGCAACTCGCCTCGGTCGGCATCGCTTGCGTTTTTTGGACGAGGAGTTGAACAGTGCGAATTCTCATGACTTTGGCCGCGCTCGCCTGCTTTGCGACGGCATCCCACGCGAATCCCCTGATGGGGGGGACGGTGACCCATGCAGACGGGACTATGAGTACGTACGTGGCTACGGATGCGGACGGGGACGGCCTGCCGGAGTCGATCTCCGTAAACGGGATGCCCCCGGTTGCGCTTCCGCCTGGGCAGCAAACGGATGTCCCGGCGGGACAAGGGCGTACGATCAGAGTGGTGGTCGGCACGAACGGGAACGACACGCTTCAGGAGGTCACATGTCCATTCCCCTGCGCCATGTTCGGTGGCAATGGCAATGACGACATCAAGGGCGGTCCCCACGGCGACAGCATGCATGGCGGGAACGGCGACGACGACATTCACGGCGGCCCGGCCGGCAATGACGAAGGCTGGGGCGGTGATGGCAATGACGACATGGGTGGCGACGGATCGGACGATGATCCCGGCAACGACAACTACCGTGGCGGAAACGGTCGGGACAAACTTGAGGGCGGAACGGGGAACGACCGCCTCACCGGCGACAACGGAGCGGACATCATGGAAGGTGGAGTCGGCGACGATGTCATTGATGATTCCTATGACGAAGACAAGGCTTCCGAGGAAAAGGACACCATCAAGTGTGGCCCCGGCGCGGACACCGTCATAACCCAGGATAACGATGGGAAAGATAAGATCGATTTGGGAAATGACACTGACATCGACACGGTCACGAGGGATCCTGGAGATTCCGTGTCCAACCGAAAAGGAAATGACGTAGTCAACTAGTGCTCTGGCCACGTATTGCAGGCCGTCGAAGGCTCGGCGGCCTGCAGAATGCGATAGGCGGGAAATGAACAAGTACCGGGTTTGTGTCTTCTTCGCGCTCCTAGCTGTCGCTGCGGTCTGCGTTGTCCAGTTCATGGGGCCCAGGAGGAACCGCAGCGAACGGCTCCGCGCCGACGAGTCACCGGCGACAGAGGGGCGACGGCAATTCGGGGGAGACGGAGGCGAGCGAGGAGACCGCAGCGAACAGCCCCGTCCATCGTCCTCCAATCACTCGAGCGAGCTACGACTCAGGTTCGTGATGAGGAGTACGCAAGCTCCTGTCCCGGGTGTGTTTTGGGCGATCGAGCGGTCGCAGGCGAGTGGCGTCGGCGAGACGTTCGAAGAGGGTGGTTTCGCCGGTCCTGATGGGGCTGTGGCGCTGAGTGCTGACGCTCGTCGGGGTTGGGAGACTGGGGTGCTGCTAGCGGAGGCTTCAGGATTCAGAGAGGCACGATTCAAAATTGAAGAGATGCGGCTGACCGGTGGGCACGCGACTCTCGAGTTGATACCGCAATGGGGGCTCTCCCGAGTAAAAGGCGAGGTGCGAACCTATCAGGGCGCTCCAGTCGCCGGGGCGTGGGTCCGAGTCAAAACCAACCTGTACGAAGGTCAGCGTCAAGCCGACGACCTCGGCCAGTTCGAGTTCACGGTGCCGCGGGATGTGGAGGGGGAGTCGCCCACCGTGGAAATTCAAGCAGGGGGGCCCGGCTTCCTGGTGGCTGAGCGCTCCGGCGAAGCGGACTCGCCGCTGAGTGATCCGATACGGCTGAAGCCTGATCCGTTTCACGCCGTCCTCGAGATCACCGTCGTAGATGGGGACCGACGGCCGATTCCGGAGGTCGAAACGCGATTCGAGCCACACGGCGCCTACTCCCACACACGCATCGACGGAGGGCTCTATAACCCCGAGGCTGCTGCGGTCTCGGGGGCGACGCGACGTTTCGTTCACGCGGTCTTGGGACTTGATCGACGCGCACTCCGATCGGACGAGAGTGGGAAGGTGACCATCTGGGGGATCCCACCCGGGGCAGTGCGTGTCCGATGCCGGGCTGGACGGCGGTATGCGGACTTGACACTCGAAGCCGTGCCGGGGAGCGTCGTCAAGACGATCCAGTTGCGGCGCGGCAGGGACCTGTTCGGACGAGTCACGGCGGGCGGGGAGCCGGCATCGGACGTGCGGCTCTACGTTCCGGGCTGGCAAGCGACTGCCGTCAAGACGGACGAAATGGGTAGATTCCGATTGATGGGAGTACCCGTCGACAAGGTGCGCCTGTCGATCGACCTGGGGTCAGGGAACGATTTGCCCGTAGACGTTCCAGCTGGATTGAGTGACACCGAGGTGAAAGACATCGCTCTCCCGCCGATTCGATCGATTGACGGGTCCGTCCGGCACTCAGACGGAACTCGAGTCGAGCGTGGCTTGGTCATGGTCGCATTCGAGAGCCGAGGGTCGGTCCGGGCCCCCGTCATCAACGGCAGATTTCGGATCAAAGGAGTTGCTTCCGCAGCGAAGCAGGTGATCGTGCGCTCGGACGACAGGAACAAGTTGTATCACATCAATCCTGTCCCGACTGTCCAGCCCAAATGGGACCTCGTCCTGAACGACGGCTGAAACGGCGATCTAGGGGATACGGGGACGGGGATACGGTGCCCCTTTAGCAGGGAGTCAAGGCTCGATCTCATCCTTTTCGAATTGGCATGGGTGTTCCTCGGGTCGATCCCTGCGGTTCGGACTTGTCCAGTCGCCTTGTCGAGCTGGGTCGGACCCGCTCAGGAAAGTAGCCGGCAAGGCCTTCATTCGACAGTCGGCCGCTCCAAGAGGGCCAGCAGCGTATCGAAGTACCTTGCCGTTGAGTTCCGATCCGGTTGGATGTTCTGGTTGTGAGCAGGAGCAGCGCGGGCCTACGCGATGCGCAAGCAGCGCTCCAGGTCGAAGACTTCGCCCGTCAAGAGCACCTTGTAGATGCCGACGAGCAAACGCCGGGCGAGCGTCGTGC
>JBCDBY010000063.1:0-17181 GCA_039182715.1 Planctomycetota bacterium | reverse complement strand
TCGTCGTCGTCGTCAACGGGTGGAACGACCTCAAGTACTTCCCGGACCTTTCGGTCGAGAACACGTATCGCGACATCGTGCGCCCCCGGGCGACCGACTGGAGGCTCGAGCCCGCAGGCCTCGACAGCCTCCTGTGCCTCTCCTCGATCTACCGCGCCGTTCGCACGCGGTTGATCTGGACCGTGTTCGGCGCGGAAGGCCGGAAGCTTCGTGCGCTCGACCGGACCGTGCGCGACGAAGGCCTGCGCCAGTACGAGTCGAATCTGCAAGCAATCTGCGACTTCGGTCGGCAGCACGGCATCCGCGTCGTGCTGTGCAAGCAGGCTCGGCTTCCGACTCGGGCCCTTCCGGAGGAGCTCCGTGGGCGAACGACCTACGGATGGATCGGGCTCGACCATGCACGACTCGTTTCAGCGTTCGAGCGACTCGACTCGATCATCGACCAGGTCGCGGGTCGCAATGGCTGCGCGGTCATCGACATGAGCTCACGCTTCTCGGGGGAGGGGGACGTGTTCAAGGATCACATCCACTTCACGCCTGCGGGCAGCGAAGCGGTCGCTGCGTTCCTCGCGGAGCGCCTGCGCCCGATGCTCGCGCGATGAGACCGGGCCCCGCGGCACCGCGAGGCCCGGGAAGAATCAGCTCGCGCGCACGTCGATCTTGCGCGGCTTCGCTTCGGCGCGCTTCGGGAGCTTCACGACCAGCAGGCCGTGCTTGGTCTCCGCCTCGATCGACTCGGCGTCGACGTGGTTGGGGAGGCGGATCTGGCGCTGGAAGTCGCCCGCGCGGCGTTCCGTGCGGTGCCAGCTCGTGCCCTCCGGCTTCTCGATCGTCTTCTCGCCCTTGAGCTCGAGCACGCCGTCTTCCAGCGAAAGCTCGACGCTCGCCGGGTCGACGCCCGGCAGCTCGGCGGTGACGTAGTACGCGTCTTCGGTTTCGGCGATATCCAAGGCCGGCGCCCAACCCTGGACGCGAACCTCGTCCTTCAGAAAGTCACGCATCAGCGTGCGGAAGGGGTCGGAGTAACGGATCATCTGCATCATGCCGTTCATAGATCGATCGGCGTGCCAACACATGAATCCGCATGGCAGGCGGGTTTTGGTGGCCACGTCCCTGCCGCCGCGGCAGACGATCGGGTCAAACCGGCAGGGCGCTCACTCCGGCTTGCGTCGCTCGAGCTTCCAGAGTTCCTTCCAGAGCTTGTCGGTCTCGGCGAGGTGGTCGGCACGCTTCTTCACGTCCTTGTCGAGGCTCTTCTGCAGCGCCTTCGCCTTGGCCGTCTTGCCCTTGCCGAGATAGTCGTTGAGGCGCCGCTGCTTGATGCTGATCGCGTTCTGCGCGTCGTCGATCTGGTCGTAGCGGCCGAGCAGGACCTTCGCTTCCTGCAGCGTCGGCTTGATCTTCGTCTCCCACGCCGGCTGGCCGACCTGGCGCATGATCGTGTACGCCTTCATCGCGCTCGGGCGACCGTCGGTCTTCTTCCACGTCGAGCGGTCGGGTGAGAAGACGAACACCGCGGGCGTCTTGAACTTGATGCCGGACAGGAACTTCGACTTGCGCGCCTGATCCTCGCCCAGCTTCACGCAGTCGAAGAACTTGGTGACCAGCCGCAGCTGATCCGTCATGTCGAGCGCGTCGTCGAAGCGCTGCTGGTCCTGCGTCTTGATGCGCGACTCGACGTAGACCAGCAGCGGTTTGTTGAACGCGGCGCCGCGCTCGGCCGCGCATTCGTCCCACGGCTTGTCCGGCAGCTTGCCGCCCCAGGCGATCTCCGTGCGCTGGTGGCGGAGCATGCTCCCCGCCTGCGCCGCGGCGATCCCGCCGAACAGGGGTAGCGCCAGGAGTAGCAGCGCGGCCCTGCGCACCGTTTACTCCTCCGCGCCCATGCCGCCGCCCGCCTTGCGCGCGACGCCCATGCAGAACGCGAGGCCGCCCCAGAGCAGCGTTGCGCCAAAGAAGCCCATGATCCAACCGCTCAGCGGCACCGTGTCGCGGCGGACGGCGTCGGCCACCTCCGCGCGGACGGCCTCGTAGGCCGCAAGCGCCTCCGGGTTGTCCTTCTTCGCGACTTCCTTCATGGCGTTGTAGGCGGCCCACTTGGCGTCCCAGTCCGCGTCCGGATTGCGGATCACCTTCATCTGGGTCGCGATGACCGCAACCGGGGCGGGCTCCTCGGCGAGCGATGCGCCTGCAAGCACGAGCAGGATGATGCTAGTCCTCATCGCCGGCCCCTTTCAGGTTCTGCATCACGATCGCCATCAGCAGGACGAGCGCGGCTGGAATGACGCCGAACGCGACGAGCGGGAATGTGCCGTAGCCCCCGTATCCGTCGCGAATCAGGTCGGTGGCCACCTTGAAGAGCGTGATGACAAGCACGATCGGTGTCACGTACTTCAGGCAGATTTCCCAGAACGTCCCGATACGGAGATCCGAACGGGCGTTGATGTCGTCGCGCATTTCGTTCAGCTTCTTCGTTCCGATGAACCAGCCGATCAGCAGGCACTGTACGAGCGCCACGAGCGTGAGCCCGTAGTCGGTCAGGAACTTGTCCGTGCAGTCGAGCCATTTCAGACCCGAGCCGGTGCAGTAGATCAATCCCATGAAGAATCCGCCGATGCACAGCAGCAGCGAGATCATCTGCCGGTTCGCGCGGAACTTGTCGTACATCGCCGTCGCGACCGCCTCGACGATCGAGAAGGCGCTATCGACGCCGAGCGTGAGCAGCATTAGGAAAAAGCCGAGCCCGATCAACGCCTGGAACCAGACGTCTCCCGGGAACATCTCGACCGCCGTCGGATAGCTCGTGAAGGCGAGTCCGAAGCTCGTCGTGCTCAGGTCCGCGATCGGCTGGTTGAGCGCCATGCCGAGGTAGCCGAGCGTGCTGAAGACCGCGAACCCGGCGAGGAAGCTGAACCCGCAGTTGGCGAACGAAGTCATGTAGGCGTTATTCACCACGTCCGACTTCTTCGGCATGTAGCTGGCGTAGGCGATCAGGATGCCCCAGCCGACGGAGAGCGAAAAGAACACCTGTCCGTACGCGGCGACCCAGGTCTGCGGGTCGGTCAGTTTCGACCAGTCGGGCGCGAGGTAGTAGGCGAGACCATCCATCGCGCCGGGCAGCGTCAGGCCGCGCAGCGCCAGCAGCACGAGCAGTACGAGCGGCAGCGGAACGGTGATCATCACGATCTTGCCCACGCGCAGCACGCCCTTGGCAATGGAGAAGTAGACGACGATCCAGGTCGCGGCGAGGCCGAAGATGGCCGGCACGTTGAATCCGCCGATGCTATTGCCGTCGCCGGTATCCATGGCGACGTCCTTCTCGAAGTAGTCGCCCGCTCCTCCTTCCGGCCACGGCAACGACCCGGTGAAGATCGCCTTGATGCACTCCCACACGTACACCCAGGACCAGGCGAGGATGATGCAGTAGTAGAAGCTGATGAACAGGCCGACGAGCACCGCCCACCAGCCGATCCATTCGTAGTTCTTGCCGAGCTTGCGGTAGGCCTTGGCCGCCGACCCCTGGAAGCGCGAGCCGATGCCGTACTCGACGATCATCAGCGGGATGCCCGCCGTCAGCAGCGCGATGAAGTAGGGGATGAAGAACGCGCCGCCGCCGTTCTGGAAGGCCGTGCCGGGAAAGCGCCACACGTTCCCGAGGCCAATGGCGCTGCCGACCGCCGCCATGATGAACGCGGTGCGGCTTTGCCAGCGATCTCTCTGTTCGGGCATCGCGGGATCTTACCGATTTGCCCCCTCGCGGACCACGAGGCGCTGATTGGCCTTCACACCCTCGATCACCGTCTCCGGCACGTCGCGATGCGGCCAGCGCACGACGATCTTGACCGTCTCCGCCTGGCCGAGGCCGAAGTGGGCGATGTAGGGGTTGTTGTGCCCCGCGTGCCCGTGGCCGCCGCGAATCTCGCGCAGCTGCGTGACGCCGTCCGGCGTGGTCACCAGAATCCGGCAGCCGATACCGTCGCGGTTGCTCTTCGTGCCTTCGCAGACCACCTGCAGCCAGCGGTTCTTGTTGCCCACGTCGTTGCGGAACAGCGCGGCGCGCTTGCCGAGCGCCTCGCGCCGCTCCTTCGGCAGGCGGTTGAGGCTGCGGCCGCAAAGAATGTCGAGGTCGCCGTCGTTGTCGAAGTCGCCCACGCTGATCTGCGCCGCACCCTCCCAGTCGAACAGGCGCGCCTCCTCGAACGTGTGGTCCGGCTTCTGACGGTAGAGCTTGAGCTCCTGCCGGTCGGGATAGTCGGAGCTGGCGATGAGCGCGTCCTGCAGCCCGTCGTTGTCGTAGTCGATCCAGCCGCAGTGGATGTCGCCCTGGTTCCAGCGGTTGCCTTCGCGCATGCGCGGGAACACGACCCGCCGGAATCGACCGTTCTCGTTGACCAGCAGGGAGGTGAGGTCGCTGCTCGTCCCCGCCCACGCGTGCGTGATCTCCGCGAGGATGCAGTCGAGATCGCCGTCGTTGTCGTAGTCGGCGATGGCGCAGTCGAAGGTGTTGCCGTTCGACCGAAAGGGCGGCTCGTCGTCACGCTCGCGGCCGTACTTCTCCTTCCAGAACTCCTTCAACCAGCCGGGATAGGCGCCGCTCAGATCGTCGTCGCCATCGAAGCCGATGCGCGGCGCGAGGTTGGTGTAGAGCTGCTCCTTGTACGTGACCCAGAGCGAGTTCCACTGACGCCCGTAGGTGCAGACCCAGATGTCCTGGAAGCCGTCGTTGTTGAAGTCGCCGTGCGTGACGCCGTAGGTCGGCTTCGAGCTGTCCCACGAGCCGGCGGTCGGTCGCGTCAGCAGCCCGAGCGCCTCGCTCACGTCGTTGAAGCGTCCCTTGCCGTCGCCGCGGAAGAGTCGGTCGGCGTGCGACGCGAGCGACTGGCCGTAGACCTGGTAGCCCGATCCGATGAAGACGTCGAGAATGCCGTCCTGGTCCTGGTCGAAGGTGCAGACCGCGTGGACGCTGGTGCGCGGCATCTTGAGTTTCTGGAAGGACCAGCGGCCTTCGTTCTGCACGAAGAGCGCATTCTCGCGCTCGTGATCCTTCCACTTGGGGTTGTCCGGTTCGCAGAACTCGCCCGCGAAGGCGTCGACGTCGCCGTCGTTGTCGAAGTCGGCGAAGAGGATCGTGCCGGGCTGGTAGGGAAAACCGCCCGACTCGATGAACTTGCCGTCACGCTGCATGAGCACCGTCTTGCGGTCGAGCACGATGTCGAGCTTGCCGTCGCCATCGAGATCGACGAAGACGGCGCGACCACTCGGCACGTCGGGAATGCCGACCTCCAGCGCTACGTTCGTGAAGTCCGATGCGAGCAGCAGCAGCAGGGCAATCATGGCGAAAGAGTACCCTTTGGCTCATGCGCTGGATTCCGCTCCTGCTTCTGACCCTCGCCTGCCGCACGGCGGAGAAGGACCGAGCCGACTACATGGAGCAGGCGCTCGTGGCGCGCGAGAACGGCGAATGGGACAAGGCGCTCGAGCTGATGCAGCAGGCGGTGCGCGCCGACGGCATCGACATCGCCGCGCGCATCGAGCTCGCGGATACCTACCTGATCGCCTTCAACGAGATCGACAAGGCGCGCGATATCTACTTCACGATCGGCAAGCGCAACAAGCCGCGGTCCCTCTACGGACTCGGGCGCTGCGCGCTCTGGGAGGGGCAGGAGGAAGTCGGCCGCGACTTTCTGCGCCGTTCGCTGGAGGAGCGGCCGACCGTGCTGGCGGCGATCGATCTCGGGGCTCGGGTGGGGGACAAGGAGCGCGCCCGCATTCTGGCCCTGCCGCTGGGCGGACGGCGCTGGGAGCTCTTCCGCAGCGCTTACCGGCAGGGAGAGGGAGGGCCGAACCCGCCCCCCGACCCGAGCTACGCCTTGGCGCGGGCCCGCTTGGCCACCGGGGCGGCTCAGGACACCGAATTACGCGCCCATCTGGCTGATTCTTG
The DNA here is from genome assembly GCA_039182715.1 of Planctomycetota bacterium. Classification (GTDB taxonomy): domain Bacteria; phylum Planctomycetota; class PLA2; order PLA2; family PLA2; genus JBCDBY01. The sequence goes on along the minus strand of JBCDBY010000063.1, from coordinate 11,240 downwards.
CGCGAATCTCGCCGCCCAGCGCGCCTACGCCCGATATCTCTTGGGAGAGCGCCTTTTTGGCCGGAACATGGAGCTCCGGACCGTGGTTAAAGAGGGAGAGTAATTCCATGAGCAAAGCCGTTCCCATCCTCGTCATCACCAACGTGATCGCCTTCGGCGTCGCCGTGATGGCCTTCGTCAAGGTCGACGAAATCAGCTCCCAGCCTTCCAGCAAGCGCCAGTCGGCGCGCCGTGACGTCGCTTCCGGTGACGTGCAGCGGCTCGAGGCGAAGGTGGCCGATCTCGAGTCCAAGCTCTCCCGCGCGAGCTTCTTGAAGTCCAATCCGTCCTCCGAGATCGGCGTCGACGCAGCGGGCGTGGAAGATGCCGGCAAGGCGATCGAGCGCAGCATCCCCAGCGTGGACGGCATGCCCAGTGGCGACGGAGGCTTCGACGCCGACGCGGTGGCCGCCAGTCCCGGTTTCGAGGACTTCCGCAAGCAGGTGAAACTCGCCAACGAGGTCAACCAGAAGGAAGACCGCATCAACCGCGCGATGAGCCGCATGGACGAGCTGGCCGGCAACGCCCGCATCGGCGCGCTGAGCGACAAGCAGAAGCGCAAGGCGGCGGAGACGCTGGTGGGCGCCCAGGAGCGCTCCGGACTGATCTGGCGTGGTCTCATGCAGCGCGAGGACCTGCGCTCGCTGCCGGACGACGAGCGCCGCACCGCGTTCCGCGAGGCGTACCGCACCGAGCGCGACACCATCCGGACCGAGACCCAGACCGAGCTCGAGGGCATGATGCCCGCCGCGGATGCCAAGGTCCTGATGGACCAGGTCGGCCGCATGGGCGATCGCGGCGCCCGACGGGGCCGCGGACGCTAGCGACCCGAGTTTTCATTCCTATCCAAAGGGCGCCTTCGGGCGCCCTTTCTTCATTTGGTCGCACTGAATCTAAATGGGCACAAATGAGGCCAATCTATTGAGTCCTCGAATCCCATCTAAGTCTCTTTGGAACAGGCGCTTAGAGAGTTTCGCGCGGAAATCAAGCGCAACTTGTCCGGATCGACTTGCCCGCGTCTACGTCGGCGATACCTTCCCAGTGTCGCCGGCAAGCGGCGATTCGAGACTGACCCCTCGACCCTCCTTACCTCCAGCGCCCGTCGGGATTCTCAGCCCGGCGGGCGCGACCTTTTTGTTCATGCCGCCCAGCGGCACGAACAACCCGCCAAAGCGCAAAGCGCGACGGCGGGTCGGCACCCCAGCCCCCTTGCCCCACGGCACGAAAAAACCCGCCACGGCGCGGGGCGCGATGGCGGGCGATCTTGTGGAAGAAGTCCTGGCTCAGGCAGAAATCTGCCCGCCCAGGTACCGGGATCGCGGGTTCACGTGCCCGCAGTGGAAGCACGCGTGTGCCTGCGCGGGATAATCCCCGCCGCACTGCTCGCAGAAGACGATCCGGACGATCTTCTCGCCCCGGTTCTGCTTGGCCCCGCAATGCAGGCAGGTCATGGCTTTCGCCGGGATTGCCCCGCTGCACTCGGTACAAAAGGTGATCTCGTGGATCTTGTCGCTGCTGATGTCTTGGGTCTTGCTCATCGATCTTGCCTCTCAACAGGCAATACACGCAAAGTGCGCGCCTGATGCACGGGTTTGTCGGTATTCCTCTAACCCGATTGCACGTAATGAGTTACGCTCTTTCGCCCCGATCGGATGCGTGAAATCGCACTTTTCCCGCTGAGCGGATCGGTGACGCCCGTGGACCGCGCGTGACATGGAACCCTACGCCCGCAAGCTCTTTCACGCCGTCGGCGTCGTCATCGTCGCGGCCTACTGGTACCTCCCGATCCGGCAGGAGCAGGCGGCGGCCGTCTGCCTCGGCGTCGCGGCCCTGCTCGCCCTCGTCGATCTGTTCCGGGCGCGCAGTCCGGCGGTCCAGGCGCTCTTCTTCAAGCTGCTCGGGAAGATCACGGCGGAGAAGGATCGAACCGGACTCAACGGCTCGACGCTCTACTTCACCGGCTGTGGGCTGACGATCCTGCTCTTCGACAAGCCGATCGCCTGCGCCGGCATCCTCTGTCTCGCGCTGGGCGACGCGCTGGCCGCCGTCGTTGGCATGTCGGTCAAGTCGCCGCAATGGAAGGGCTCGTCCGTCGCCGGCAGCACAACCTGCTTCGTTGTCTGCACGGCGGTGTGCTGGCTGTTCGTAGGATTTCCGCTGGCGCTGGTGGGCGGGCTTGCCGCGACCGTTCTCGAGGCGGTCTCCGGCAGCAAGAACGACAACCTGCTGATCCCGATCGGGACGGCGGCCGCGCTCTGGCTCGTCGCATGAGGAGGATTGCGATCCTCTCCGACACGCACGGGCTGCTTCGCCCGGAGGTCGTGGACGGCATCCAGGGCGTCGAGCAGATCCTCCATATCGGCGATGTCGGCAAGCTCGCCATCCTGGACGAGCTGCATGCCATCGCTCCCGTGACTGCCGTCTGCGGCAACGTCGACGACCCCAGCACGCTGCCGCTCACGGCGGTCGCGGACTGCTTCGGCAAGTCGGCCTACCTGATCCACATCCTCGACCAGCTCGACCTCGACCCCGCCGAGGCCGGCTTCGACTATGTGTTCTTCGGGCACAGCCACAAGCCGGACGACTTCACGCGAGATGGGGTGCGCTACGTCAACCCGGGCTCGATCGGCCCGCGTCGCTTTGATCTGCCGATTTCGTATGCGGTGCTGGACGAGCGCGGGGATCTGTTTTTCCATCGAGTGACGCCCGCGTGACCCAGCGCGCCTTCCATGGCGCGCATGGCCGTTCTGATTCTCCTGCTCGCCCTGCAGTTGCCCACCTCCGAGCGCTGCGCCGCCATGCTGCTCTCGCCCCATGCGGAGCAGCGCAAGGCCGCCGAGCGTGCCCTGGCGGAGTCCGATAGTTCCACGTACCGGCTCAAGGTTCTCGGCGTGCTCGTGCAGCGGGCTCACTCGCGCTCCGCGTGGATCGCGGCGCTGGAGCGGGAGCTGCCGGATGCGGTCGGTCCGCGGCATCGCGAGGTGCGCGATCTGCTCGCCATTCTCAAGGATGCGACGCAGGACAACATCGGCGTCGACCTCGTGGTCGTGCAGGCGCCGGCGGCGACCGTGCTCGGTCCGGGGTCGCCGACCGTCGCGTTCGGTGACGCGCGGCAGTGGGACGCGTGGGCGCAGCGGCTCTCCGCGACCAAGGGGGCGAAGCTGCTGCTCAAGACCTCGCTCGCCGGCAAGGACACGCTGCCCGTCGACGTCGAGAAGAAGAAGCAGATCAGCTATATCCGCGACTTCGAGTTCGACGGGCAGAAGGGGCGCACCGTCTCCGACCAGCTCGAGGTCGGCGTCTTTCTCCGCTGGCGCCCGCAGCTCGCGCGCGACGGCCGGCACATCACGCTCGACTGCGAGCTGCGCGTGTCCGACGTCGTCCAGCCCATGCGGGTCGTCGAGAAGCCGGTCGGCAAGCTCAAGGCGCGCGTGCAGGTGCCCGACCGTCGCGAGAGCGTGCAGCGCACCAGCGTCACCCTGCCGCTCGGCGGGGTGGCCGCGTTCGCCGTCGGCCCCGACCGGGTCGTGCTGCTGCGCGCACGTATCGGATCGCCGCGGGGCACCGCCGCCATCCGCCTGCCCGAGGCGGAGGTCGGCGTGCGCTCCGCCAAATGACCGATACTCCATGCATGCGAGTCGTCGTACTCGGCGCGGGCCGTCAGGGCCTCGCCATCGCCTATGACCTGCTCCGCTTCGGCGGCGCCGACGAGCTCACGCTCATGGACGCCTCGACGAAGGCGGTGCGCGCGGGCGCCCAACGCCTCAAGGAGCTGCTGCCGGGCGCTCCCGTCAAGCAGCGCGCCAAGAAGTGGGGCGCCGCGGGGGGCAGCGCCGAGCTCCGGCCCTTCGACGTCGCGGTGAGCGCGTTGCCCTACCGATTCAATCCCTCGCTTGCGAAAGCGGCCGTGCAGGCGAAGACGCACTTCTGCGATCTTGGCGGTAATACCGAGCTCGTGCAGAAGGCGCTCGCGCTCGGCCCCGCCGCGCAGAAGGCGGGTGTCGGCATCGTGCCCGACTGTGGGCTCGCGCCCGGGCTCGGCAACGTGCTGGCGACGATCGCCATCGAGGAGACGTCCGGCGCGCAGCACGCGCGCATTCGCTGCGGCGGCTTGCCGCAGGAGCCGACCGGCCCGCTCGGTTACGAGCTGCTCTTCAGCATCGAGGGGCTCACCAACGAGTACCGCGGCGAAGCGGTCGTCGTGCGCGACGGTCGACTCCAGCGCTTCGAGGCGTTCACCGAGCCGGAGAACCTCCAGGGACCGCCGGGCCTCGGTCCGCTCGAGTGCTTCTTCACGTCGGGCGGGACGAGTACCGCGCCGTGGCACTACCAGGGCAAGCTCGAGACCTACGAGTACAAGACCGTCCGCTACCCCGGGCACTTCGAGAAAGTGCGCGCGATGATCGACCTGGGTCTGCTCGATGAGAAGCCCGTCGCGGTCGACGGCAAGAAGGTCTCACCGCGCGCGTTGTTTCATGCGGCTGCCGCGCCGCGTCTCGAAGGTGACGGAAGAGACCTCGCCTTCCTGCGGGTCGACGTGACCGACCGGCGGGGGCGGGGCGTGCGCTACGAGCTGCTCCAGCACGCCGATCCGGAGACCGGCTTCACCGCCATGGAGCAGACGACCGGCTATCCGGCCGCGGTGGTGGCCCAGGCTCTCGCGCGAGGCGATCTCGAGCCGGGGGCCTACACCCCCGAGCGGGCAGGTTTCGGCGAAGAGCATCTCCGCGACCTGCGCGCCCGGGGGCTGAAGATTCGAAGAACTACGCTTTGACGCGACGACGGCGCACGGCCCAGCCGGCGGCCAACGCGGCGCCGAAGAGCGCGATCGTGCCCGGCTCGGGGTTCGGCGTCATGCCGTCCATCGGGTCGCCGGCGAGCGTGATCACTCGCACCCAGTCGCCCGGCTCGGTGACCGTCATGTCGATCGTGAGCTGGTTGCCGAGGACCTCGTAGTCGTCGCGACCCTCGAGGCCGCGATACTTGAGCTTGCCATCCTGGTAGATGGTGCCCTCCGCGCCCAGCAGGTCGTTGGTGAGCGCCTCGAGCTCGCCGTTGCGATCGCCCATCACGCCGAGCACTTCGCCGTCGAACGACCAGGTCACGTCGTTGTGCGTAACGCGGATCGACTCGCCGTTGGCGCCCGAGTTCAGGAAGATCATGTGGCTGTTGATGCGCGTGCCCGCCAGGATCATCCCGTCGTCGACGGCGATGTTCTGCGTCAGGACGAAGTTCTGGACTTCATTGAAGCCCTGCTGCGCCCAGTTGTAGGCCGCATCGTCACGCATGTCTGCCGGCGCCGAAACGATGGCGGCCGAGACGCCCGCTGAACTGAGCGGGCCCGAAACGTCAATGATGTCCGCGTGCGCGCTGCAAGCGAGCGCACCGATCATCGCGAGGGATAGGAACAGGTTGTTTTTCATCGAGCTGACCTCTCACGACCGATTCTGTCGAGGTCCGCGCGTACGACAATCCACCGCTCGGAAGGAAGTCCCGCGATGAGACGACGCCGTGTTGCGCGAATCGGACGGGGCCCGAAATGCCGCGCGAACGCGACAAACGGCGTGCATCCTGCGCCTCCGCGTGGTGCAGACGCGACGTTCTACTCGACGATGAGCTCGCCCTGCGACGACCGGACGGTCTTGATCGCATGCCGCGCGATCTCGACGTCGGCGACACCGATGTGCGACGTGCGCTTACCTCGGTGCAGGACGACCATCCACTTGCCCGGCTCGACGCGCAGAACCATGTCCGGACCTTCCATCGGCCGCTCGCCGAGGTCGGTCAGCATCCCGGGGCCGTCCATTCGATTGCTGCGCACGCCCAAAAGCACCCAGACGTTCGGCTCGCGGGGCGGGCGCTGCACGCGAATCGTGCCGAGTTGCGAGCCGCGGAAGTGGAATACTGCGGTTTCGCCCTCGCGAATCGGAACGTCGTGCTTCCAGGTCCAGAGGCAGTGGGGGAACGTCGGGCAATCGAAGGGCAGTTTCCAGCTCCGCATGGCGAGATGAAAGTGGAAGCTGTGTTTCCCGGGCGACACACGGAACTGATAGCGGCCCGGCGCGGTCGGGCGAACGAGGATGCCCGCTTCGCCGTATCCCGTCTCGACATACAGCGCATCCATGGGACGCGTTCCGTCGCGGTAGGCAACATCGACATTGACGTTTGGCGCTCCCGACCGGATCAGGCGAATCCGGTCGGGAGGCCGGGCGGATTCCACGTAGTACGGCTGATAGCCCGCCGCCTGCACCGAGATCGCCGGAGGATGGTAGGCACGCGGGTCTTCGACCGGAGGGTGAATCGCGACCACGTCGAGCCGGCCGTCCCGACCGGCCCGCATGGGTTGCTGCTTGCCCTCCAGGTAGAGCGTGTACTCGAAGGCGGGGATGGCGTCACCGCTCTCCGCGTCGCGCACCGTGGCCCGGAACCGCGTCTTCTCGCGCGGCCGAAGGACCACGGGGTTTCCCCCTGTCCGGGCACGCGTCGGTGCGGCGAGAAACCAGCTATCTTCCTCGAGTCCGAGCTCGTATTCACCGGCCGGTAGGCCGTCGACGCGATAGCGCCGATCCGGCGTGATGTAGCCGTAGCGGCGGATCGTCCCGCTGGACGCAATGAGCTGCATCTTCCAGGCGTGGGCGTTGTCGCATTGGCCGCGCAGCGAGTAGAGCGGCCTCGAACCTTCGTCCGGCGATGGCTCGACGGGCGGCCTGTCGATCGGCATCGAGGCCCGCTCGGCGCGCGCGCGGCCCGGCTTGGGATTCGGCCGGGCGAAGAAGACCACGGCAGCGACGGCTAGCAGTGCGAGGACGCCGAGCAGCCTCACGGCCCGAACAGCGCGAGCACGATCTCGTCGATGACGAAGTTCATCGCCTCGGTGCCGGGCTCGTGGACCTCGCCGTGGTCGTCACCCGAGGCGAACAGCCGGCGGATGCCGGTCTCGCTGCCGTCGATGCGCAGGTTGTCGACGTCGTCGAAGATGAGGAAGTCGTTCGACTGCACTTCGATGTTGACGCCGATCGTGTCGAACGCGACGTCCTTGGTGTCGCGCGCGACGCTGTTGACCAGCCAGGCGTCGCTCACGTCGCGCAGGTCGAACGCGAACGGGTTGCCGTTGGCGTTGAACCAGTCGGTCAGCGAGTCGGCGTGGTCGCTTTCCCACTGCGTCGTCACGCCGTCGATCGACACCAGAATGTCGATCGGGATGTCGGGCAGCGCGGCGATGACGTTGTGCGCCCAGACCGCGCCGTGGCTGTGCGCGAGGATCACGATGCGCGTCGGCTCCGCCTGGTCCTTCACCCACGTCTCGTAGATCTCCTCGAGATCGCGGATGAGCTGGCGCGCGCCGAAGCGCAGCGGCCCCTCGAAGTTGTCCCACGCGGCGATGTAGTTCTCGACCTCGACCGTCAGGCCGCGGTTGGTGAGCTCGGTGAAGACCGCCTCGCCCGCATCGCCGGCCTCACCCAGGTAGGCCTCATTGCACTCCGGCGGGCAGAAGAAGTCGAGCAGGTCGAGGTTGCGACCGCTCACGGTCAGCAGCACGACGTCCGGCTGCTCAACCGGTGTCCGGTCGACCTGCGGCGCGGGATCGGAGCCGCCGCCCCCGCAGGCGATCGCGAAGCAGAAGACAAGCGCGGTCCAACGCATCGAGCGAATTCTACCCCCGTCCCCTGCGTGTGGCACCGTAACCCTTCCATGACCACGCTCGTGACCGGCGCCCGCGGCATGTTGGGACAGGTCGTCGTCTCGCTCGGCGACAGTCGCGGCATCGATCGCGCCGAGGGCGATCTCGCCGACGGCCTGCCGCTCGACGCCACCATTTCGGGCGTGATCCACTGCGCCGGCTATACGGACGTCGACGGGGCGGAGGCGGACCCCGAGGCGGCGCGGCGCGGCAACGTGGAGACGACGCGGGTCGTCGCGACCGCTTGCGCCGAGCGCGATCTGCCGCTCGTTGTCGTCAGCACCGACTACGTCTTCGACGGCCGCGCCGAGCGTCCCTACGTCGAGACCGACGCGACCAACCCCCTCGGCGTCTACGCGCGTACGAAGGCGGAGGCCGAGGCGGTCGCGCTCGACCGGCACCCGGGGGGCACGCGCATCGTGCGCACCGCGTGGCTCTACGGCCCCGGCGGTCGCAACTTCCCCGACACCATGCTGGCGCTGGCGGATCGGCCGCTGCGCGTCGTCGATGATCAATGCGGTTCGCCGACGTCCACGGCGGCGCTCGCTCCGGTCCTGCACGAGTGCCTGGAGCTCCCGGCCGGCATCTACCACGCGGCGTGCGAGGGTGCGTGCAGCTGGTACGAACTCGCCGCCGCCACCTTCGCGATCGCCGGCATCGAGGCCGATCTGTCGCCCTGCACGACGGCCGAGTATCCGCGCCCGGCGCCTCGCCCCGCGCGCAGCGTGCTGGACTGCTCCCGCCTTGCCGCCCTGCGCGGCCAGGCGCTACCCCATTGGCGCGATGCGCTGGCTACACATCTAGCCCGACCGCGCGCATGAGCTCGAGCGCGTTCGAGCGCGTGACCACGCCTTCGCGCAGCACGTGATCGAAGCGCATCGTCCCGTTCTCCATCTGGTCGGAGAAGTGGACGTTGTGGCCGCCCGCCACCTCGGTGAGCGCGAGGTCGTGGGTGGTCACGAGACCAAGCGCGCCGGTCGCCACCAGCCCGCGCATCAACGCCTCCGCGCCGATGCGTCGGTCATGGCTGTTGGTGCCCATCAGCAGCTCGTCGAGCAGGTAGAGCGTCGGCCGGTCCTTGGCCGCGCCCACGATGTCGCGCAGCCGCGTGATCTCCGCGTAGAAGCGCGACGTGCCCTCGCGAATCGAGTCGCGCGACACGATCGAGGCGCCGACCGAGAGCAGGCCGATGCGCAGCCGCTTCGCGCAGACCGGCGCGCCGGCGTAGGCCATCACCGCCGCCGTGCCGACCGCGCGCAGCAACGTGCTCTTGCCCGACATGTTCGATCCGCTGATGAGCAGCAGCGGCTCGTCCCGGCGTAGCGCCACCGTGTTGCGCACGCACTCCGCGCGCTTCAGCAGCGGATGGCCGACCTCGTCCGCTTCGAGCACGACTTCGTCGACGATCTCGGGGAAGGGATCGTCCGGGTTCTCCTGTGCGAAGGTCGCGAACGAAGCGAGCGCCTCCGTCTCGCCGGCCAGGTCGAGCCAGCGCACCAGCTGCTCGCCGTGCGCGGCGCGCCAGCCTTCGATCGAGAAGACGTGGCGCGTCGTCCACAACAGCAGCGCCCCGAACGGCGCGAAGAAGGGATTGCTGCGCGTCTCCAGCCGGTCGAGCGTACTCCGCAGCGAAGCGAGCTCCTTCTCGGGCTCCCCGCGCCCCTCCATCATCTCCTTGAGCAGCGGCGCCTGGAGCGACTCCTCGTTCACGCGATGGAAGAACGCCACCAGTAGATCGAGGTCGCCGCCCGCCTTCTCCGCCTCTTCGACACCGGCGCTCACCGCCGCGCGGTGGCGGAACGCGAAACCGCTCTGGACGAGGGTGGCGAGCAGCGCCGCGATCGCGCCGAGCGGGTGCAGGAACCAGGCGACGATGGCCGCGATGGTGACCAGCGGGAGAATCATCGCGACAATGCGCGTGCCGTCGCTGACCGGACGCGCCTCGCCCTGCGCCCAGGTGCGCAGCGGGTCGGGCTCGTGATTCTCTTCGAGCGCCTCCCCGATCACCGCCAGCGCCTCGCGGAAGTCGAGCCGCTCCTTCAGGTCGGCGACCGCCTCCTGCCGCGCCGTGATCGTCGACGGGTCGGCGGGCGAACGCAGCCAGTCCGCCAGCACCGTTTCGCCGGCGCGCGTGCGCGCCCGGCAAAGCATCTGGAAGAGCGAGCCGCGGCCGAAGAGGTCGAGGTCCGCCGCGTAGAGGTGCGCGAGATCGAGGAACCGGTTGCCTTCCGGCCCGTGTCCCGGCCACGCGCCGTCCAGTCGCTGCAGGCCCGCCTCGTAGTAGCGCCGCGCCCGTTCCTTGCGGATGCGCTCCTCGGTGACGTGGTGGTTGCGGACGACGGCGACCGTGAAGGCGAGCAGCGGCAGCGCCGTCCAAGCCTCCGAGATGGCGTGGTCGACGAAGCCCAGCCAGCCGACGACCAGCGCGGCGATGCCGAGCAGCGTGCGGACGTGCACCAGCCGCCGCTCCTGCGCTCGCAGAATGTCCGCTTCTTCCCCCCGCGCGCGGGCGCGGCTCTCGTACTCGGCTCTCACCTACGTATCCTAGCCACGCCTTGCAAGACCTCTTCGCGTCCGTCCCCCGCATCGATCTCGGCGCCGTCGCCACGCCGATCGAGGAGGTCGCCGTGGAGGGGCTGCGCTTTCGGGTCCAGCGGGACGACCGCATCGGCGGTAACAAGCTGCGCCCGCTCGAGTTCGTGCTGGCGCGCCCGGCCAAGCGGCTGCTCACCTTCTCGACGCTGACCGCCAACCACGCGCTGGCGACCGTGCGGGCGGGGCGGCGCATCGGGCTCGACACCGACATCGTGCTCGTCCGGTGGGGGACCGCCGGCGCGACACGCGAGATCGTGCGGCAGGAGGCGGCGCGTGTCGCGGAGGTAGACGGCATCCCGGGCGCGGCGTGGCGCGCGTTGCGCTGGTGGCAGCCGGGAACGCGCATCGTTCCGCCCGGCGCCATGTCGCCCGCCGGCGCACTCGGCTACGCAAGGGCGGTGATGGACTGGGAGACCATCCCGAGCCGCGTCTACCTGCCGCACGGCACCGGTACGACCACGAGCGGCCTGCTGCTCGGACTCATGCTGCGCGAAGCGGACTGCGAGGTCGTCGCCGTCAACGTGACGGAACGCACCGGCGGCGAGTGGCGCCGCGCGTTCCGGGCGGCGCGCCTGCTCAAGAGGCGTGTCCAGCGCGGGCGAGTGCGTTTGCGCGTGGTCCCGGCGCGCGAGCCGTACGGGGAACTCGAGGGCGCGCTGCCGGATACGCCCTTCCCGCTCGATCGCACCTACGGCGCCAAGGCGCTGCGCGTGCTGCTCGAGGAGCGGCCCGAGCACGCGCTCTTCCTGGTGACTACCGGAGCGTCGGCGCCGTCCGATCCTTCTCGCTGAGGATCGGATCCTTCACGCCCCAGTCGATCCCGAGATCCGGGTCGTTCCAGCGGAAGCAAACCTGCCCCGTCGGGTCGTAGGGCACGGTGCACTTGTACTGGAAGAGCGCGGTCTCGCTCAGCACGAGGAAGTGT
>JBCDBY010000062.1:0-17247 GCA_039182715.1 Planctomycetota bacterium | reverse complement strand
GCGCGCACGAGACGCGCCATGTTCTCCAGATGGATCAGCGAGAAAGGTGTCTCTCGCGGCACGAGCACCAGCCGCCGACCCTCCTTGAGCATCACGTCCGCCGCGCGCGTCACGAGGTTCTCGCCGGTGCCGGCCGCGACGCGCCCGAGCGTGCCCATCGAGCAGGGGCAGATCGCCATGCCCTGGAGCGGATAGGAGCCCGATGCGATGGACGCGCCGTAGTTCGCCTCGGCGTGAAGCACGACGTTGTCGCGCACCAGCTCCTTGGGCGACAGATCCATCTCGTGCTTGAGCACGCGCGCCCCGCCCTTGGAGAGCACCAGGTGCACCGTGTGGCCCGCCTCGCAGAGCGCGTCCACGAGGCGTTTGCCGTAGGGGGCGCCCGAGGCGCCGGTGATCGCGACCGCGACTTCCGCCATGTGCTTGTCTGTACGCGTTTTGCGCCGCCGCGGATGCTACAGGAGCGCCACGTTGTAGAGGGCGTGGGTGTAGACCGCGATGCCGAATCCGCGCCACCAGAAGATCGCACCGAGCAGCGCGCCGAGCAACGTTCGAAGCCAGAACACGCCCCAGTCCCACGGGTCGGTGCCGAGCCCGACCCCCTCGTGGTGCGCCAGGCTGAACACCACCGCGGCGAGCACGGCCGCGAGCGGCACGATCGCGTTCTTCGGCGCCCCCAGCCCGCGATGGAACACGAGGATGAGCCCCCCCATGAGCAGGAACCGGAAGAGGAACTCCTCGAACAGCCCCGCCCCGATCGCCATCGTGAAGGCGCGGCTGTACTCCCGGATCGAGAGGTCGATCCGCTGGAAGAGAACCGCGATCACGAAGAGCGCCGCCGCCCAGAGCGTCGATTCGAGAAACATCCACGCGTAGAGCCCGGACAGATGCTGACGCTCGGAGCGCGTGCGGTAGATCGCGAAGCAGAGCAGCGCCAGCAGGAACAGATTGAGCGCGACCGCGCCCACCCAATTGAGACGGGCGAAGAGCTCGCCGTAGATGACCGCCGTCCCGTTGGCCGCCCCCTTGTGGAAGATCAGTCCCGCCTCGTGAAGCGCCAGAAGCGGCACGATGAACACGTAGCTCGCCGCCAGCGTGCGGCTGACCACGAAGTAGTCGGGCCCCTTCTTCTTGTTCTTGCGCTTCTTCTTCGGGCTCAAGCCTTGACGCCGAGGTGCACGGCGGCGATGCCGAAGGAGAGGGGATGGATCGTGACCCGCTCGCAGCCGGCGTCCTTGAGGCGCTGCGCCAGCTCGTACTCGCTGGTCCATTCGAGGACCGACTTGTTGAGGTAGGTATACGCCTTCGAACGCGACACGAGATTGCCGAGGAACGGGAGTACCCGCCCGAAGTAGAAACGATAGAGCCCGCCAAAGACGGGATTCTTCGGCATCGTGAACTCGAGAATGGCGATGCGGCCGCCCGGGCGCGCCACGCGGACGAGCTCCTTCAGACCGGCATCGAGATCGGCGACGTTGCGGATCCCGAAGGCGACGCTCACCACGTCGTAGCGCCCGGAAGGCACCGGCAGGCGGAGCGCGTCCCCCTGCACGAAACGCACGTCGCCGCAGCGCTCCTTGTCCGCACCGTGCTGCAGCATGGGCGCACAGAAATCGACGCCGGTGACCTTCTCGCCGGTCGCGTCCGCGAACGCGGCGGCGAGATCGCCGGTGCCGGTGCAGACGTCGAGCACGGGGCCCTGCGGGGCGGCGAGCTTCACGGCCTTGCGGCGCCAGCGCTGGTCGATGTTGAGCGACAGAACGCGATTGAGCCGGTCGTAGCTCGGCGCGATCTCCGCGAACATCGACTGGATGGTGGCGGCATCCTTGCGCATGCGGGGCGAAGTGTACCAACCACTCGAAATCCCCATCTGATCGTGGTTTTAGGCGGATACGACCCCTACCACTGGTAGAATTCGGCTCCCATGGCAGCGGTGCCCCCTTTCGACCCCGGCGCGCACCAGGACGATGCCGCGCTCGATGCCGCCCTCCGTCCGTCGCGCTTCGACCAGTTCGTCGGGCAGCGGCGCATCCGGGCCAACCTCGACCTCGCGCTGCAGGCGGCGCAGAGCCGCGACGAGACGCTCGACCACGTGCTGCTGAGCGGCCTGCCCGGCCTTGGCAAGACGACGCTGGCGCGCCTGCTCGCAAATGCCATGGAGGCGCAGCTGCACGAGACGAGCGGCCCCGCGCTCGCGCGCCCGGCCGATCTCGTCGGCATCCTGACCAACCTGCAGCAGAACGACTTCCTCTTCATCGACGAGATCCACCGGCTGCCGCGCACGGTCGAAGAGGTCCTCTACTCCGCGATGGAGGACTACGTAGTCGACGTTGTGCTCGATCAGGGGCCGGCGGCACGCTCCATGCGCCTCACCCTGCCGCGCTTCACGCTCGTCGGCGCCACGACGCGGGAGGGGCTGCTGAGTGCGCCGTTCCGCGCCCGCTTCGGGCTGCAGGAGAAGTTCGAGCTCTACGACCGCGCCGACCTCTCCGACATCCTCGGCCGTTCCGCGCGGGCGTTGCAGGTCGAGCTCGAGTCCGAAGCGGCGGAGTTCATTGCCGGCCGTTGCCGCGGGACGCCGCGCGTCGCCAACCGCTTCCTGCGTCGCATCCGCGATCTCGCGCAGGAGCGCTACGACAACCGCATCGACCAGGCGGTCGCCTCCGAAGGACTCGCGCGGCTCGGTATCGACGAGCACGGACTCTGCGCGCTCGATCGTCGCATTCTCGAGGTGCTCGTCCGCCAAGGCAGCGCGGTCGGCCTCAAGACGATCGCCGTCGCCATCGGCGAGGAGGAGCGCACCATCGAAGAGGTCTACGAGCCCTACCTCATCCGGCGCGGCCTCCTGGCGCGCACGCCGCAGGGCCGCCGCGCCAGCGCGCAGGGCGAAGCGCTCTTCGAGGATGCCGCCAACAGCCAGGAGCAGCGACAATTCTTCGCATGATGCGTGGGACCGTTCAGTTCGCAGGCCTGGTCACCAGCCTCGTCGCAGGGCTGGTGCTTTGCATGCGCACGGCGTCCGCGGATGCCGTCCCGAAGGAGCCCTCCGTGCGGGTGCACCTGCGCAGCTACGCCAAGTGGGAGCGCATGGTCGTCACCGGCAAGGGGCAGCTGCGTGTCAACGGCGCGCCCGCCGCCCAGGAACTGAAGCTGGTGCGGGCCAAGGACGCGGTCCTGCTCGACGGGCGGCGCTACGAGCGCCTCGCGATCGAGGCCTCGAAGGGCGTCTTCCAGCTGGGCAGTGCTCCCTCCCGCGGGCGAGCCTACGCCGGCACGCTCGTCGTCGACAAGGGACGCTTCGTCACGACCGTTCCGCTCGAGAACTACGTGCTGGGCGTCCTGCGCGGCGAGATCCCGCTCAAGGTGGTTCCGCTCGAGGCGGCGCGCGCGCAGGCGATCGCGGTGCGCTCCTACACGATGCACTACCTCGACCAGAAGCGGCCATTCGCCGACGTCGACGACACCACGCTCTTCCAGGTCTATGCCGGGCTGCGCTACGCGTCGCAGGACAAGATCCTGCGCAAGGGCGTGCAGACGACGCGCGGGCGCTACCTCCAGTGGGAGAACAAACCGCTCAAGGCGTTCTACCACTCCACCTGCGGCGGCCACACGACCGACGTCCCCACCGGACTCGACCGCGAGAACGTCGGCTGCATGGAAGGCGTGCCGTGCAACTTCTGCAAGGCGTCGAAGTACTACCGCTGGAACGCGACGCTCTCCGAGGCGTCGGTCCTGCGCGCGACACGCCTCTCCGGACGGCTTCGTGCGGTGAAGATCCTCGAGAAGGGACCGGGGGGCCGCGTCCTGCGCGTCGAGATCGAGACGACGAAGGCGAAGCGGGAGATGCACGCGAACGAGCTGCGACTCTCCATCGGACCGTCGAAGATCCGTTCCACGCGTTGGCTCTCGACCGATGCTTCGCCCGCCGGCCTGCGCATCGAGGGCGCCGGCTGGGGGCACGGCGTCGGCATGTGCCAGATGGGCGCGATGGGCCGTGCCGCCGCCGGGCAAACGGCGGAGGAGATCCTCGGCGTCTACTACGTCGGCGCGAAGATCGTCACGGCGTACTGATGTTCGAGCTGGTCGCGGAGTGCAACGGGGCGCGCGCCGGACGGCTCCACACCGCGCACGGCATCATCGAAACGCCGGTCTTCATGCCGGTCGCGACGCGCGCGGCGATGCGGGCGTTCGAGCCGGAGCACCTCGACGCCATGGGCGCGCAGGTCATTCTCGCCAACGCGTACCACCTCTTCCTACGGCCGGGCGACGAGATCATCCGCGACCTCGGCGGCCTCCACGGGTTCGCGAGCTGGGACCGTCCCTGGCTCACCGATTCCGGCGGTTTCCAGGTCTTCAGCCTCACCGACCTCGTGAAGGTGACCGACGACGGGGTGCGCTTTCGCAGCCCGGTCGACGGCATCTACCACTTCCTCCGGCCGGAGGACTCGATCCGCATCCAGAACCACCTCGGCGCCGACATCATCATGGCGTTCGACGAGTGCGTCCGGCTGCCGGCGACGCCGGAGAAGGTGACGGCGGCCGTCACGCGCACCATCGACTGGGCGCGGCGGTCCCGCGACGCGCACGCGCGAGACGACCAGCTGCTCTTCGGCATCGTGCAGGGCGGTACCGATCGCGGCGAGCGCGACCGCTGCGTCGAGGCGCTCATGCCGCTCGACTTCCCCGGGTACGCGCTCGGCGGGCTGAGCGTCGGCGAGGACCGCGCGGCGATGCTCGACACGGTCGTGCACACCAACGCGATGCTGCCGACGGATCGGCCGCGCTACTTCATGGGCATCGGCAAGCCGGACGACCTGCAGGACTGCATCGCGCGCGGCGTCGACATGTTCGACTGCGTCATCGGCACCCGCAACGGGCGCAGCGGAACGCTGTTCACGACCGAGGGCCCGAAGAACATGAAGAACGCGAAGTTCCGGACGGACGAGCGGCTGCTCGATCCCGACGGCGCCTCGCCGGTCGGACGCCGCTACTCCCGCGCCTACCTGCACCACCTCTTCAAAACCGGCGAACTTCTGGGCGCGGTGCTCGGGAGCCTGCACAATACGTGGTTCCTCGTCGATCTGGTCCGGCAGATCCGCCGGTCGATCCTCGACGGGACCTTTCCCGCATGCGACTCCTCCTCCTGATCTTCCTCGTCCTCGTCGTCCCGCTGGCGGTCTACTGGACCGTGAACGGCGGGACCCCGCAGGAGGCCGCGGGCCGGCTCTGGGGTCAGATCCGGGAGCTGCCGGGCGAAACGCCGGAGCCCGAACCGGAACCCCTTCCCGATCCCAAGCCGGAACCGGAGATGGAAGTCATCGAAGTGCCTCCGCGGCCGATCGACGAGCCGAAGCCCGCCAAGCCCGCGAAAGCGGACCCCGACGAGCTCTTCCGCGCCGGAAAGTTCGAGGAGGCGGCGGCCGCCTCGACCGATGAACGGCAGCGCAGCCTCGCGCAGCTTGGCGCCGCCTTCGCGAAGGCGTTTCCTCGTCCGCGCGAGCCCTACGTCGAGATCGAGCTGAAGGGCGGGAGCCGCAACGAGGGCTTTGCGCTCGACGTGCCCAACGAGGTGCGCCTCATGCAGCCGACCGGGCGCGCGATCGGATACCCGGAGTCCATGATCGTCATGAAGCGCGAGCTGACCGAGGCACAAGCGGCGAAGCGGGCGCGCGCGCTGATGGCGAAGGAGATCGAGAAGGGCGGCGCGACCCATCTCGTCCGCGCCACCGCGGCGGCCCTTCGCATGGGCCTGCGTGCGGAGGCCGCCGAGCTGCTCCCGCGCATCGTGGCGCTCGACACGGGCGACGTGATCCGGGTCATCTCCAAGGACGTCCCCGCCGACGTCCGCGATGCGCTCTTCCGCGCGTATTCCAACGCCGCGGTCGCGGCGCAGCTTCCGCCGCCGACGCGCGAGCCGGATCCGAAGCTCGAGCCCGAGCCGGAGCCCGAGGTGAAGCGCACGAACCCGCTGACCGATCCGAAGCCGTCACGGACGAAGCTGGGCGGGTCGCGGAAGAAGCGCACCGAAGTCGAGGACAGCCAGGCGCGCTCGCTGATGAGCAAGGCGCGCCCCCACCGCGAGCACGGCGACCAGCTCTTCAAGAAGGTGCAGTCGGGCGGGCTCAAGAGCGCCGACCCCGACGAGGTGAACCAGGCGATTCGCAGCTACGAGACCGCTCTCGACCTCTACGAGAAGGCGTTCCTGCGCGAAGACAACGACACCATCTACGCGCTCATGACCGGCTGCTCGAAGCGGCTGTTCCAGCTCCGGTTCTGGAAGGACCAGCTCGGACAGCGGTAGCCGCCCTATTCGCTCGCGAGCTCGATGGAGGCGGGATAGAGGTTGCGCGCGTCGTACTTCGTCGCCGCGCAGCGCAACAGGCTCGTGAGCGTACGCTTCGGCGTGCCCTTGTAGAGCACCTCCTCGCCCTCGCGCACGATGACCTCCTTGTCGAGGTCGACCAGCTCCTTGTCGAGATAGATGCGGAATCCGTCCGCGTCGCCGCCCCCGAGGTCGATCTCGATCTCGTTCGGCTTCACGATCCGCGCCTCGACCAGCACGCCGCGCTCCGGCGCGTCCCACTCGAGCCAATAGAACATCTTCTTCCACGGCAGGACCGGCTGCCAGAGCACGTGCTTCGGTCGCGGGTCGCGCTTCGACTCGTAGATCCACTTCACGCCCTTGACGTGTCCGCCCGGCGGGGCGCCATGCCCCCGGTTGTCGACCTGCACGTACTTGTAGCGGTAGCCGCCGTACTCCTGCTGGAACTCCAGCACCATCTTGTTGGCATAGACGTTGGGCTCGGGCGGCACCTGCTTGTCGTCGAGCGACTGGTAGACGTGCAGCGCGACGTTGCGCAGATTCGGAATCACGCCGTCCACGAGCCCGACCACCTCGCTGTACGGGCCGCCGTCGATCGTGATCGGAGTCGGCGCGCCGGCGTAGGGCGCGAGGCCGGCGAAGAGGTCGGCATGGCGGGCGCCGACCGTCCACGAGCCGTAGCCCCCCATCGAATGCCCGACCATGTAGACGCGATCGGGATCGATCTTCCAGCGCTTCTTGGCCTGCTCGATCAGCTCGAGCACGAACTCCTCGGTGCCGTCGGTTGTCCAACCGCGCTCCGTCTTGACCAGCACCTCCGGCGCGATGCACACGCACTTCAGCTTGGCCGCGATCGGCGCGAACGTGCTCGCCGCGCCACCGGCGTCCCCCGCACCTTCGCCTCCGCCGTGCAGCGCGATGATGAGCCCGCCCTTGCCGTTTCCGCCGCCGACGATGTACTTCCCGCGCTTCTTCTTCTTGTCGTAGAACCAGTGCTGCCCCTTGCGCTTCTCGATCTTGCGCCCGGTCTTGCGGCCCCACGCGAGCAACTTCGCGCGCCACGCATCGACCTCCTTGGCGGTCAGCTCGTCGTGGCCCGCCAGCTCGCTCCGGATGGCGACGCGACGGTCGTTCGGCGCCGTGAGGTATTCACGGGCGAGAGCGTCGAGATCCGGAGCGGCAAGAAGGGTGAGCAGAAAGCCGACGAGCATCGCGGACCGATTCTAAAGTCCCCTCGCAGCGACGTCGGAGGCCTCGATCGCGCGTACGCGCCTAGGCTCTGTTTGAGGAGTCTAGCGTCGGCCCGAGGCCGTGCCCAGAGTTGATTCTGGCAAAGCCCAGCGAAGTCGCGGCTCCGCCGATGTGGTTTGCTTCCACCTCAAGGAGCCGCGACGCAGCTGGGCATCCGGCGATGCGTCAGCATCGACTGCAGAAACACCGCCGCCCCCGCGGGGGCGCGACGAAGGAGCTCCCCCGCAGCCGGCCGAAGCCAGCTAGACTTCTCAATCAGAGCCTAACCCAGACCGTAGCGATCCATGAGCTTGCGCAGCGTCGTGCGATGGATGCCGAGGCGTTTCGCCGACTGGACCTGGTTGCCGCCCGTCGCCTGCAGGACCTGCTCGAGCAGCGCGCGCTCGAACGACTCCTGCACCAGTTCGTGGAGGCGACCGTCGGGGATTCTCTCCAACAGCCGCGTGACGACGCGCGAGACGTCGTCATCGTCCGCTTCGCGGACCTCACGGACCGTCGGCGGGAAGTGCTCCGGCACGAGCGCGGCGCCACGCGCCTGCACGGTCGCCACCTCGATTGCATGGCGCAGTTCACGGACGTTGCCGGGCCAGTCGTAGCCCTCGAGCAGCGTCATCGTCGCGGTGCCGACGCCGCCGTCGTAGCGGAATTCGCGCTCGAGGAAGTGCGCCACCAGCAGGGGAATGTCTGCCCGCCGCTCGCGCAACGGCGGCACGTGGATGGACACACCGCCGACGCGCGCGGCAAGTTCGTCGGGAAGCGGCTCGCCGCTCGTCGTCATCACGCGCGGCCCGTCGCCCGCCTCGATCGACCGCAGCAGGCGCGTCCGATCGGCATCGGTCAGGTCGAGCGGATCCTTGACCACGAGACTTCCGTCCACCGGAAGGTCGGACGGCAAGAAGCGCCCCTCGACCACGACGCAGGGCGCGTCACGGCGCGCCGAGGCACGGTGCAGCGCGCGCGCAACGAGCGTGCGGCCCGCGCCCGCCTCCCCCGTGATGCGTACCGGCGCATCCGACAGGGCCACAGTGGCAATCTGCTTGAAGAGATCCTGCATGCGCCGGGAGGCGCCGACCACGGTCGTGCTGGCGCCGAGCTGGTCGCGGAGGCGACCCACCTCCTGCTCCAGCTCGGTGCGCCGCAGCGCACGCTCCACGAGCACCGGGATCTCCTCGGAGCGCAGCGGCTTCACCAGGTAGTCGAAGGCGCCCTTCTGCATCGCCTCGACCGCGTTGTCGAGCGTGCCATGCGCCGTGATGATCACCACCGGCTTGCCCGGCAGCTTGCCGAGTGCCTGCAGGCCGTCCATTCCGGGAAGGCCGATGTCGAGGAAGACCAGATCCGCCTCGTCGGCGCGCGGCAATCCCTGCTCGGCGGTGCCCGCGACGTCGACCTCGTGGCCTGCACCCTCGAGCGTCTGCTGCAACGCCCAGCAGACGCCCGGCTCGTCGTCGATGATCAGCACGCGCGCCATGCGCCAATTATGCGGGCGGAAACTCGATCCGGAAAGCGGTGCCGTCGGCGCCCGTCTCGAGCTCCAGCTTCGCCCCGTGCTCGTCCACGATGCGCTGCACGACGGAGAGTCCGAGCCCGATGCCGGCCGCCTTGGTCGAGACGAATGGCTCGAACACCTGCGCGCGCATCCTCTCGGGAATGCCCGGCCCCTCGTCGATCACCTCGACGCCGCCCGCGAATCCCCGCACCTGCACGGCCCCACCTTGCGGTTGCGCCTGCGCGGCGTTCAGCACGAGATTGAGGATCGCCTGCTGCAGCCGGTCCCGATCGGCGTGCACGGTCGCCCCGTCGGCCGCCTCGACCGTCAGCTTGACGCCCAGATGCTCGCACTGCGGTCCGAGCAGGCGCTCGACGTCTCCGAGCAGCTCGCTCCAGGCGATCGTCGAGCGTTCCAACGGGCGCGGTCGCGCGAAATCCAGCAGCTCGCGCAGCGTCCGGTCGAGCCGTTCGATTTCGCCCAGCGCGATGCGCTGCGCCTCCGGTCCGCCGGTCTCCACCGCCATGCGAATGGCGGTCAGCGGATTGCGGAGCTCGTGCGCCATGCCGCCCGCCACGCGACCGAGCGTGGCCAGCCGCTCGTTCTCGCGCACGCTGTGCGCCATGCGTTCGAAGGCGTCCTGCAGCTCGCCCAGCTCGCCCGGTGCACGCGGCCCCGCGCCGGGCCAGTCGCCGCCCTCGCCGAACGTGCGCACGCTGGACGCCAGCGCCTGCACCGGCCGCACGATCGTCCGCACCAGCGCATAGCCGAAGAGCAGCACGAAGCTGAAGCCCGCCACGGCCGCGGTGAGCACCGGCCCGAGGAAATCAGCGCGACGCTCGTCAATCGTCGCGCGCCGCACCCAGACGCTCAGCTGCTGCGTCCCGGCGCGCACCGGGCGCCGGAGCTCGCGGTAGTCCCCAGGCGGGCCGGTGCGCGTCGAGGTGTTGCCCAGCGAGAGCTCGACGTTGAGCAACCGCGTCATCGCCTGCAGAATGGCCGGTCGCTGCGCCGCGGGCAGCGCCAGCTCGTCGACCATCGCGGCGATCCGGTCCGCCTCCGCCTCGAACTCCGCGTCGACGCGCGCCTGCGCCTGGTTGGCGCCGGCGACCGCCAGAAGCCCGAACAGCAGCGCGAGCAGAACCAGCAGCGGGAGGACCAGCCGGCGAGCGAGCTGCGAGCGGAACATGGCGGCCCGCCGGACCCCGATCTATCTCGCGCCGATGATCCTGACCTACTTGTCGCCGATGATCTCGAGTCGCTTCACCATGACGGTGAAGTGGCCCGTGCCGCTCTCGCGATTCGTGTTGCCGATCACGCCCACGCGCTTGCCCGCGAAGCGGTGCAGGTCGAAGGCCGGCGCGATCAGGAAGTAGACGAGCTTGCCGCCCTTGGTCAGCTGGAACGCCGGCGTGCGCCCGAGGATGTCGGGCTTGTGCTCGACGATCCCGACGGCGGTGTACGCGTTCGCCTTCTTCTCGCGCTCGCGACGCTCCGCCTCGAGCTTCGCACGCTCGCGCTCGTAGCGTTCGCGGATCTCGCGCACGCGCGCGTCGTGCTCGGCGAGGAGGCGCTGCTTGTCCTCCTTCACGCTGGCCACGATCACGGCGCGCTCCTTCTCGAAGATCTGACGCTCGAGGCCGAGGTGGCGGCTGCGGTTCTCGAGGCTGAGCTGCTTGTGGTCCACGGTCGCGAACGTGCGACGGATCGGCTCGAAGTCCGCCATCGAGCGCGCCTGCGGCAGGTCGCGCAGGATGCGACGCTCCACCACGAGATAGCGCGCGTCCGCCGAAGCGGCGTTGGGCGCGGGCTTGGTGGTGGCGCCGCTCTTGGCGACCGGCGGGACCGCCAGCGATGCGGGGCCGATGTTCTTGAGGTACTCTGCGGCGCAGTAGAGCGGGATGCGCTGCGGCGCACGAACCTGCAGCCAGCGCTTCCCCTCGACCGTCTTCTCGCCGAGGATGTCGACCATCTCGCCCTTGTTGAGGCGGCCGTTGAGCTGATGGAAGCGCGTGCTCGCGCGCGGTCGAACGAGCAGGTTCTGAACCGTCACCGTGCCGCGCTTCGCGTTGGCGGCATCCGGCTGGACAAACCGTGCGGCAACCCACGCGGGGTAGCCGCCGGGCACCGCGACGATGGCCCAGCCACTCGCCGAGGTCGCCTCCTTGACGATCACCTTGCTGCCTTGTTCGAGCATCAGCACGCTTTGGTACGAGGAGCCCGGCCCGGCGCGCAGGTGGAGCTTCGACGCGGTCACTTCCGCGGCGTACGATCCCCCCTCCACCTTCTTCGCGGGGACGTCCTGCGCCCACGAGGGAAGGGAAACAACGAGAACCGAAAGCAGAACAGCAGGCCACTTCATCATCAAAAGGCTCCTTTCGCCCGGACACGGTGATCTTCCACGTCGCGGCGACGGAATTCAAGGATGTAGTATGCAAAAGGCGAAATTCCCCCACATGGAGTGGGCCAAGGCCCACACGGCGGATCCCCTCCCGATCGAGTTGGGATTCTCCGGCGCCCCCCATCCGCCGGGCGTGAACCACCAGGAATTCGGCTCCGGCGACCCGGTCCTCGAGGGCAAGATCGCCCGCAAGTACCGCGTCCCGAAGGACCATGTGTATCTGGTCGGAGGGACGAGCCTCGCCAACTTCGTGGCGCTGGCCGCCTTCACCACGCCGGGCAAGGCGGTCGGCGTGGAAACGCCTCGCTACGCGCCGCTGGCGGAGATCCCGGCCGGCCTCGGCGCCGACGTGATCGACATCAAGCGCCGCAAGGATGGCTCGCTCAAGCGTCTCCCCAAAAAGGCCCCCCTGATCGTGGTGACGTCACCGCACAACCCGACCGGGCGCCTGCTGACGGACGAGGACTGGGAGCGACTGACCGCCTTCGCCGACCGCGGCGGCATCGTCATCGTCGATGAGGTCTACCGCGATCTGCAGGCTCGTCCGCCCGCGGTGGCCGCCACGCGCCACCCCCGCTTCCTCACGACCGGCGGGCTGACCAAGACCTACGGCCTCGGCGGCCTGCGGCTCGGTTGGGTGCTCGGCGCGCCGGAGCTGCTCGATCGCGTCCGTCGGGTGGACAACCTGGTCAGCGTGCAGTGCTCCACCCCGTCCATCCTCCACCTGCGGCGCGTCTGGTCGAAACTGCCCGACTATCGCCGCCGCACCATGCAGCCGGTGCGCCCCAACCTGACGACGCTGCGGAAGAGCGGCCTTACCTTCATCGAGCCGCAGGCGGGTCTCACGGCGTTCGTGCGCGTCGGAGACGGGGACACGTGCGCCGCGGCGATGGCGGAGCAGGGCATCGGCGTTGCGTCGGGTTCTTTCTTCGGCGACAAGCGCTACGTGCGGCTCTTCCTGGGTGCCCGGACGACCGACTTCCGGAAGGGCGTGAAGGCGCTGGCGGACTATCTGGAGGGGTAGCGGAGCGTCTCCGCGACCCGGTCGAAGAAGGGGCGGTAGCGAAGGCCGAAGTCTTCCTGCCGCGCCAGTCCGCGCAGCATGCCGACGTGTCCGTCCTTCTGGATGTACCAGTCGCAGAACATGAACCGCGCCGGCTTGCCGTCGCGGTTCGGATCGCGCTCCGTGAGCTCGTAGACCATGCGAAAGGCGCGGCGGCCGTCCAGCTTCGTCCAGCCCTTCTCGTGGACGACCGCGACCGACTTCGGGTTGTCGTACTTCTCGACGTTGATCTGCGCCCATTTCTCGAGCGGCAGCTCGCTCTTCTTCCACTCGAGCTGCACGCTCGGCTTGAATCCGTCGTCCTTGGGCCCGAACAGCAGCAGCTGGCTGCCGTGCGGCTTGCTGTCCTTCGTCCACGACTCGGGCAGCTTGATCTTCAGCCCCTGAAACCGGACCGTCCCGACCCGCTCCTGGGTCGGCGCCGGATTCGCACGCGCCCGCTTCGGATCCCCCTCCGGTTCGGGCGCCGGGTCCGGCGGCGGCGCCGGCTCGCAGCCGCACCCGGCCAGGAACGCGAGCAGCAGCAGCGCTCTCATCCGGCCCATTTTGCCATGGCGGCGCGCGTGACCTCGCGCAGCGGGACGCCATGCTCTTGCGCGAGGCGGCGGCAATCCTCGTACTCCGGCGCGACGTGCACGACCTCGCCGCCCAACTCGCCGACCTTGACGCCGACCGTGCCGTACGGCGTCTCGACGCGCACGATGCGACGCGGAAGCTCCGTGCGTTCGACGAGGTGCCGACGTACGCCCAGCGTGGTCCCCTCGCGGAAGAGCCGCTCCTCGATCGTCGCGATCGTCTCCGCCCGCGTCAGCACCGTCACCCGCGTGCCGGGGCGGTTCTTCTTCATCTGCACCGGCGTCAACGTCGCGTCGAGCGCACCGGCGTCCAGCAGCTGGCCGAGCAGGTAGCCGAGCACCTGCGGCGTGGCGTCGTCCATTTCGCACTCGAGCTGCCAGAGCGAAGCGCCGGACGCGGTCGTTTCCCCGACGATCAGGCGGCAGACGTTGGGGTACCCCTCGGGGTCGCGGTCGCCCGCGCCGTAGCCGATCGACTTCGGCGCGAACGGCGGCGGCGCGTCGGGCGTCGCCCACGCCGTGACGAGCGCGGCGCCGGTCGGCGTGACCAGCTCCCCCTCGCGGCCGGAGTCGAACACGGGCCAATCGCGCATCAGCTCCATCGTCGCCGGGGCGGGCAACGGGATGCGGCCGTGGGCGGCGTCGACCATGCCGTAGAAGAGCGGGAGTGGACGGGCGTACAGCCGCTCGATGCCGAGCGCGTCGAACGCCAGCGCCGCGCCGACGATGTCGCAGATCGCGTCGACGGCACCGACCTCGTGGAAGTGCACCTTCTCGATGTCGACGCCGTGCACCTTGGCTTCCGCCTCGCCGAGCTTCTGGAACGCATCGAGCGCCCGCTCGCGCACCGCGTCCGACAGACTCGCCTTCTCGATGAGACGGCGGATCTCGGTGAGCCCGCGGTGGTGATGTCCCTCCCGATGCGTCACGCGGTACTTCCCGGCCGCGATCCCGCAGCGCTGCACCGAGGCGAGAGAGACTTCGTACTCGTCCAGCTCGAGCGCGGCCAGGCCCTCGCGCACCGCGTCGAACGGCGCGCCCGCGTCGAGCAGCGCGCCGACGAACATGTCGCCCGCGACGCCGGCGAACGGGTCGAGCAGTCCGATTCTCATCCGATGCGCTCGTACACCGAGTCGGCGTTGTACGAGGAGCGCACGAAGGGGCCGGCGTAGACGTCGAGGAATCCGAGCTCCCTGCCGCGTGCGGCGAGAGCGTCGAACTCCTCCGGCGTCACGTAGCGCTCGACCGGCAGCTCGCGGTCGCTCGGTCGCAGGTACTGGCCCAGCGTGATCAGGTCGACGTTCGCGGCGCGCATGTCGGCGAGCGTCTCGAGGACCTGCTCATCCGTCTCACCGAGGCCGAGCATGAGCCCCGACTTGGTGAGGATGGTCGGGTCGAGCTCCTTGACCGTGCGCAACAGCTCGAGCGAGTGCTTGTAGACCGCGCCCGGTCGCACGCGCGTGTAGAGGTGCGGGACCGTCTCGACGTTGTGATTGAAGATGTCCGGCCGCGCCTCCGCCACCATGCGTGCCGCCGGCGGATAGCCGCGGAAGTCGGGCGTGAGCACCTCGACGACGCGCTTGCCGGTGGCGCGGATCGCCTCGATGACCTCGACGAAGTGGGTCGCCCCCCGGTCCGGCAGGTCGTCGCGGTCGACCGAGGTCACGACCACGTGGCGCAGCTCCAGCGCCTCGACCGCCTCGGCGACACGGCGCGGCTCGTCCGGATCGACCGGGTCGGGGCGCGCCTTGGGCACCGAGCAGAAGAAGCAGCGCCGCGTGCAGTTGTTGCCGAGCACCATGAAGGTCGCCGTCTTGCGACTCCAGCACTCGTTGAGGTTGGGGCACTTGGCCGAGGCGCAGACCGTGTGCAGCGACAGGTCCTCGACCAGCTTGCGCATCGGCTGGATCGCTCCGCCCTTCGGCAGCGGCTTCTTGAACCAGTCGGGCAGGCTGCGCTTGCGCGCGCGCGGCGGGTTCTGCGTCCTCACACCGTGAAGTCTAGACGATCGACCGGTAGAGCGCCCGCAACCGCGGCGCCACGGCGTCCGCCGGAAAGAGGCGCGCCACGCGTTCCCGGCCGCGTGCGCCGAGGCCCTCGGGCAGCGCCCGGAGTGCGGCGGCGAGGTCATCGGCGAGCACGCCCGCGTCCCCGACGATCCAGGGCACGTCCCCGACCGGGCGCGCGACGATCGGCACGCCGGCGGCCATCGCCTCGAGCAGCGCAAACGGCGTCCCTTCGCGATCCGAAGCGCAGACGACGACGTCGACCGCCGCGTAGATCTCCTCCATGGCATCGACGACGCCGAGACAGAGCGCACCCGGGACGCCGGTCGCGCCGGCGATGACCGGCAGGTAGCCGGCCGCCCGCGCCGCCCCGACGAATCGATCGTGGCGCTTCACGGCGGCGGCGCGTCCGACCTGCAGGGCGACGCGCTGCGGATCGCCCCAGCGGCGCCGCCAGCGGCCGCGCGCGCCGGCGGGGGCAGCGGAGAGCGCGATGCCCGGCGGCAGCACGGACACCGGTCGTCGCAGGAGGGACTCGAGTTCCCGCGCGCAAGCGGGCCCCGTCGCGGTGAGATGCGCGCCGCGCGCCAGGCGGCGCTCGATCGCCTGGAAGAGACGGCTGCGCAACGGTCCGAAGTAGCCGCGAAGCACGTGACCGTGAAACGTATGAACCACGGGGATCCCCAGGCGCCGCGCGGCGACCCGCCCGACAAAGCCGGCCTTGGAGGCGTGCGTGTGCACGACATCGGGCTCCAGGCGACGCAGGAGCGCCTCGAGGGCGCTCACGGCGCGACGGTCGTCCAACGGCCGGACCGATCGCCTCATGCCCTCCAGCACGTGCTGAGCGCCGTCCCACGCGGCCTCCTGCTCGTCCGCCTCCACCTGCCCTCGCACGAGGACATCGACGGCGTCGCTCGCCGACTCGAGGTAGCGCGCGATGCCTCCGACGTTGAGGCGGGTCACGACGTGGACGGCACGCATGGTCACACGAGGGTCAGCGCGAGATCGTCGCGCCCCCATTGGACGCCGTCCGGCAGGGTGTCCCCGGACTCGAGCCGCCACATGTCGAGCTCGTGGCTGATGTGCGTCAGGATCGCGCGGCGCGGTCCGATCTCCTCGATGTCGTGCAGCGCCAGATCGAGGTCGTTGTGGTTCCGGGCGTCGGGATCGGGCGGCCAGGTGCAGTCGAGGATCAGGAGGTCGGGCGGCGCATCCACGAGGAAGGCCCGGGTCTGCTCGGGCAGGCCGCGCGTGTCCGCGAGGTAGGCGAGCGATTGTCCCCGGTGCCAGAGGTGCCAACCGACCGTCGGCGCACTGTGGCGCAGCGGCAACGGCGTGACCTGGATTTCGCCGATCGCGAAACTCTCGTCGGCCGGCCGGAAGTCCAGCAGGCTCTCCGGCTCGAAGAGCAGGGCGCGCCGCTCGGGGTCGTCGGGCGCATACACCGGAATGCGCTCTCCCACCCCGAACTGCATCGGCACGAGCCGGGCGACGTGGTCGAAATGGAAGTGCGTCAGCAGGACCGCGTCGATCGCGCCGTCCGGCCAGGCCGCACCGGCGTCGATCGGAACGCGATGCGCGCCCGCCTCGACGAACGCGCGTGCCGGGGAACGGACCAGCGTGCGACAGGCGGCGCAGCGGCATCCGTGGCGCGGGGTTCCGCCCGCGTCCCCCGTCCCGAGCAAGGTCATCCGCATCGCGCCTCATTCTCGCCGAACACGAAAAAACGGGGCCCCGGAAAACCGGGGCCCCGTCGTTCAGACGTTTTGCGGTACGAAGAACTCTCGACTTAGAAGTCGATCTGCCAGCGGATGATGACGTAGTTCAGGTTGGCATCGCCGGAGACGTTCGGGCCGCCGGTGATATCCGTCCAGACGTAGCCGAACATCATGCGGGTGTTCGGGTTCCAGTACCAGTTGACGTTGACCGACAGCGAGTCCATCTCGCCACCGTCGATGTTGGCATCGGTCAGGTCGGTCGAATCCCAGCGGATCGCGATCTCGACCGCACCGCGGCCACCCTCACCGGTCCAGAAGTTCGCCTTCGGGCTGGTGCGCGACCAGCTGCCCGACGTCTTCTTGAACTTGCGGCTCTCGCCGGTGATGAACCAGCCGACCTGCGCGTACCAGCCGAAGAAGTC
>JBCDBY010000061.1:0-17274 GCA_039182715.1 Planctomycetota bacterium | reverse complement strand
GTTCTGGCCGGTCCGGATCGCCGAGTTCGGGAATGCCTTCTGGGTCATCCCTGGTCGCCGTGACTCCTGCCACGGCTTCCTCGGGATTCCTCGATCTCGACGATCCGTCCTCGCCCAGAAGTGCGCGTCGAGAAGGCGAGAGCGCGTGGCGTCGCCTTGCACGGCAATGCAGCGGCGATTCCCCTCCGTCGCTCCCGCGCGGTCATGAATCATGCAGGCTAGCCGTCCTGCAGTCGCTTCGCTTCGTCCGCGTCGACGTAGTCCGAGTGGCAGTCCGCCTTGCCGCCTTTCGCGCCCATCTTGCTCGCCAGCTTGTGGATCTCGTCCGGCGAGAGGACGCCGCGCTGTTCCAGGATCGTCTGCTGCTCATCGGAGAGGTTGGCGGACTTCCGCGCCTTCTCCCACGCGTACTCCGGATCCTTGCCCGACGCGAACTCCTGGATCTCCTTGCTGATCCGCACGCTGCACCAGTCATGGCCGCACATCGCGCAGAAGTCGGTGTCTACGTCGAGGTCCTCGTCGTGCAGCGCCCGCGCGGTGTCGGGGTCGAAGCTCAGCTCGAAGTGCTTCTCCCAGTGCAGCGCCGCGCGCGCCTTGGTCAACTCGTCGTCGCGGTCGCGCGTGCCGGGAATGCCGAGTGCCACGTCGGCCGCGTGGGCGGCGATCTTGTAGGCGACGCAGCCCTGCTTGACGTCGTCCTTCTTCGGCAGGCCGAGGTGCTCCTTCGGCGTCACGTAGCAGAGCATGCTCGCGCCGTGGTAGCCGGCCGACGTCGCGCCGATGCAGCTCGTGATGTGGTCGTAGCCCGGGAAGATGTCGGTGACGAGCGGGCCGAGCACGTAGAAGGGCGCGCCGTGGCAGACGCGGCGCTGCTCCTTCATGTTGTATTCGATCTGATCGAACGGCACGTGGCCCGGGCCTTCGACCATCACCTGGCAGCCCTTCGCCCACGCCCGCTCGGTCAGCTCGCCCAGCGTGCGCAGCTCCGCGAGCTGCGCCTGGTCGGTCGCGTCGGCGAGCCCGCCCGGACGCAGCCCGTCGCCCAGGCTGAAGCTCACGTCGTACTCGCGCATGATGTCGCAGATGTCGTCGAAGAGCGTGTACATCGGGTTCTGCTTGCCGTGGATGAGCATCCATTTGGCGAGCAGCGATCCGCCGCGGCTGACGATGCCGATGAGGCGGTCCTTGACGAGCGGAATGTGCTCCTGCAGCACGCCGGCGTGAATCGTGAAGTAGTCGACGCCCTGCTTCGCCTGGTGCTCGATCGTCTCCAGGATGATGGTTTCGTCGAGGTCCTCCAGACGGCGCCCGATGATCATCGAGTAGATCGGCACGGTCCCGATCGGCACGGTCGAGTGCCGCAGGATCGCCTCGCGGCAGGCGTCGAGATCGCCGCCGGTCGAAAGGTCCATGACCGTATCCGCGCCCCAGCGCTCCGCCCAGCGCAGCTTCTCGACCTCTTCGTCGGTCCCGCTGCTGACGGGCGAAGCTCCCATGTTGGCGTTGACCTTGGTCTTGCTCGCCCGTCCGATCGCCATCGGATCGAGGTGGTAGCCGAGGTGCACCCGGTTGGCGGGAATGATCATGCGACCGCTCGCGATCTCGTCGCGGACCTGTTCCGCCGTCAGGTGCGGCTCGCGCGCCGCGACGCGGACCATCTCCGGCGTGATTTCGCCGAGACGCGCGCGCTCCAGCTGGGTGACCGCGGCGCCCGCGGCGCGCGGCGCCGGATTGAAGTCCCACGCGGTGTGCGGAGACGGCGGCGGCATGCCGGGCGTATCGGGCGACGAGAAGGTGAGCGGGCCACCGATCTCGGGTCGGTTCGCGAAGCTTCCGGGCGTCGTGCCCTGCGCATCGGAGGACGGGTTCGCGGCGCCGTGCAGCGGCAGGCCGTGGCGGTGCTGAAGCATGGCGCCCAGTCTACGCACTCCACCGGCAATCCGGGCAGAACCAAGTCGTAAGCTGGGTGGGTGCTCGAGCCCTTTCATTCCGCCACCCGCGCCTGGTTCGAGCGCACCTTCCCCGCACCCACGGACATCCAGTCGAAGGCGTGGCCGGCGATCGCGCGCGGGGAGCACGTGCTCATCCACGCGCCGACCGGATCGGGCAAGACGCTGACCGCGTTCCTGTGGGCGATCGACCAGCTCGCGCGGGGCACGTGGGAACCGGGTGCGGTGCGCGTCCTGTACGTCTCGCCGCTCCGCGCGCTCAACCGCGACATCGGCGTCAACCTGCTCGAACCGATCGAGGGCCTCGGCGCGAACATCCGCGTCGGCGTACGCAGCGGCGACACGGAGCCCGCCGAGCGAAGGCGCCAGATCAAGCATCCGCCCGAGATCCTCGTCACGACGCCGGAGACGCTCAACGTGCTGCTGACCTCGCACGGCGGGCGGCGCATCCTGCACGGCGTCCAGTGCGTGATCCTCGACGAGATCCACGCCGT
Source organism: Planctomycetota bacterium (assembly GCA_039182715.1). Lineage (GTDB taxonomy): Bacteria > Planctomycetota > PLA2 > PLA2 > PLA2 > JBCDBY01. Next base: position 14,831 of record JBCDBY010000061.1, on the reverse strand, counting down.
GGCCGACTCCAAGCGCGGAACCTATCTGATGACCGCCGTCGAGCGGCTCACGGAGCTGTCGGGGGAGTTCCAGCGCATCGCCCTGTCCGCCACCGTGCATCCCGACGTCGGCATGCCGATGTTCGTGGGCGGGCCGGGTCGCGACGTGCGCACGATTACGAGCAACGCCCCGAAGGAGATCGTGCTCGACGTGCGCCCGCCGCCGGAGGTGCAGGGGCCGCCGTGGGAGCACCTCGCGGCGGAGTTCCGGACCCTCGCGCTCGGGAACCGTTCCACCCTCTTCTTTGTGAACAACCGCGCGCTGGCCGAGCGGTTGGCCCGGCTCATGAACGAGGCGGGCGAGGAGCCCATCGCCTACGCGCATCACGGTTCGCTCGCCCCGCAGACGCGCCGGCTCGTGGAGGAGCGGCTGAAGCGCGGCGAGCTGCGCGCCATCGTGGCGACCAACTCGCTCGAACTCGGCATCGACATCGGCTCGCTCGATGAGGTCGTGCTGGTGCAGCCGCCGCGCACGGCCCACTCCGGCATCCAGCGCGTCGGCCGCGCGGGCCACCAGGTGGGTGCGCCCTCCCGCGGCCGGCTTTATCCGATCGTGGGACGCGAGTGGCTCGACGCCGAGGTGCTGCGCACGCGCATCGAGTCGCGCGCCGTGGAGCCGTTCCCGATTCCGCGTGCGCCGCTGGATGTGCTGGCCCAGGTCGTCGTCGCGATGACGGCGGTCGAGGAGCGGACGGCCGACGAGCTCTTCGCGCTGCTGCGTCGCACCGGACCCTACCGTGAGCTGGCGCGCGCCTCCTTCGACCGCGTCCTTGCGATGCTCGACGGGCGCTACGCCGACACGCGGCTGCGCGAGCTCAAGCCGCGCGTCCGCGCCGACGCGGAGACGGGGCGACTGCGTGCCGTGCAGGGGTCGCTGCCGCTGCTCTGGCAGTCCGGCGGCGTGATTCCCGACCGCGGCTACTTCCAGCTCCGCATCCAGGGCACGCCCACGCGCCTTGGCGAACTCGACGAGGAGTTCGTCTGGGAGCGCAAAAAGGGCGACATCTTCGTGCTCGGTTCGACGAGCTGGCGCGTCAAGTCGATTCGCCGGAACGAGGTCGAGGTGACGGCCGCGGGCGAGAGCGGGCGCTATCCGCCGTTCTGGCGGGCGGAGGCGCAGCCGCGCGACTTCGACCTCTGCCAGGACATCGGGCGCTTCCTGGAGGAGTGCGAGCAGGGGCGCCCGGTCGACCCGAAGCTGCAGGAGGTGCTGGATGCGCAGCGCGAGGCGACCGGTTGCGCCCTGCCGCACCGCCACCACGTCGTCGTCGAGCACCCGCACACGACGAGCGTGGGCGGCGACGGGCAGCAGGTGATCATCCACGCGCCGTGGGGCGGTCGCGTGCTCCGCGCGTTCGAGATCGCGCTCGCGGGCGCCTGGGACGTGCCGGTGGAGACCTTCTCCAACGACGACTGCATTCTCGTGACGTTGCCGGGCGGCATGAGCGCTGCCGAGATCTTCCGGACCGTGACGGTCGAGAACGTCGAGAAACACCTGCGGTCCCAGCTCGAACGCACCGGGTTCTTCGCCGCGCGCTTTCGCGAGAACGCCCAGCGCGCCCTGCTGCTGCCGCGCCGCGGTCGCGAGCGCACGCCGCTTTGGCTCAATCGCATGCGCTCGCAGAAGCTGTTCGAAGCGGTGCTCCCGTACGAGGACTTCCCGATTCTCGCGGAGACGTGGCGCACCTGCCTCGAGGACGAACTCGACCTCCCGAACCTTCGGACGCTGTTGAGCGAGATCGAGAGCGGAGCCATCGCGGTCAGCGAGGTGCGCACGTCGTCGCCCTCGCCGTTCGCCGACGGGGTCGGTTGGCGCAGCGTCAACGAGTACGTCTACCGCGGCGACCAGGCGGTCGGATCGTCGTCCAATCTCTCGGACGCCGCGATCGAAGACGCGCTGCAGGATGCGCGTCTGCGGCCGAGACTCGAGCATGCGTTGGTGCGCGAGCTCGAGTCGAAGCTGCAGCGCACCGCTCCGGGCTACGAGCCAGAGACGGAGGACGAGTGGCGCGACCACGTCGAGAGTTGCCTGCTGGTGTCTCCCTGGACGGACGAGCTGCCTCCGGGACTTGGCCGCTTGGGACCGTGGGTCGTCTCCGAGCGACAGCGCGAACGCATCGAGGCGGCGCGCGCCGGCGACGCGGGTGCGCTGGTTTCCTGTCTGGCCGAGCAGCTCCGGTTCCGCACCGTCGTCACCGCGGGCGAACTGCGGGAAGCGTGGGGCGTGCCGGTGGAGGCGGCGTTGGCCGAGCTGGTCGAGTCCGGCAAGGTGATCGCGGACCGGTTGCTCGTCGATGCGACGGAGATCGAGTACTGCGAAGTCGAGAACCTGGAGCGCTTGCTGCGTTTGGCGCGCCGGGCGCACCGCGTGGATCGACCGGCTCGTCCCGCCTCGGAGCTCGGGCCCTATCTCGCGGCCTATCAGGGCGTGGGCCGCGCGTCCGATCTTCCGTCCGCGCTGGAGCCGCTGCTCGGCTACGTCGCGCCGGCGGCGCAGTGGGAGGAGTCGATCCTGCCGGCGCGCGTGACCGCCTATCGAGGTGCGGACCTCGACGCACTCTTCGTCGAGTCGGATCTGCTCTGGTTCGGACGAGGCAAGGAGCGCAGCGGCTTCAGCTTCCCCGACGAGCTTCCGCTCCTGCTCGATCCGGTGGACGAGCTGCCCGAGCCGTTCCCGAGCCGGCACGGCCGCTTCGACTTCTTCGATCTGCCGGGCGCGGATCGAAGCGCGGAGCTGGCGGCCCGGCTCTGGGAACTCACCTTCGACGGGCGCGCGACGAACGACACCTTCGCCGCGCTGCGTCAGGGCATCGAGAACCGGTTCAAGCCCGCGGCGCCCAAGCAGCGGCGTCGCGGGTTCCGGAGCTGGCAGGCGTCGCGACCGCTCGTCGGCGCCTGGCGTCCGCTGATGATCGAGGCGGCGGCGGACGAGCTCGACGAACTGGAGCGCGACAAGGAGCGCGCACGTCTGCTGCTGCAGCGCTACGGGGTGCTGACGCGCGCGCTGCTGCGTCACGAACTGCCGCTTCTGGGATGGGGCCGGCTGCAGCGTGCGCTCCGGCTCATGGAGCTCTCGGGCGAGGTGATCGGCGGCCACTTCTTCGAGGGGCTGGAAGGGCTTCAGTTCGCGACGCCGGACTTCTTCGGGCGTGAGATCCACCGCGGCTGCTACTGGATCCAGGCCACGGATCCGGCGTCGCCCTGCGGACTCGGCCTCGACTACCCGGCGCGCGTGGCGAGCACCTGGCTCGTGTTCGACGACGGTCGGCTCGCCCTCACGGTGCGCCGGAACGGCGCCGAGCTCGCGTGGCACGTCGATCCGCGGCCGGAGCACTTCGCGCTCTTCGATGCGTGGTTGGGCCGCGGCTTCCGGCCGCGCCGCCGGATCGAGGTGGAGACGGTGACCGGGGCCGACCCGCGCGTGCTGGAACAGGGCGGCTTCTACGAGGAGCGCGGGCGCTGGTACCGGGAATCCGGATCGAGCCGTCCCGCGAAGATCTGAGTATGGTTCCCGCTCTTCGCGTCCGCACGGTCGAGGACCGGCCCGAGCGGGCCGACGGCGAGTACGTGCTGTACTGGATGATCGCGGCGCGTCGCACGCGCGACAACTTCGGCATTCAGCACGCGGCGGAACGTGCGCGGGCGCTCGGCAAGCCGCTGCTCGTCTATGAGGCGCTGCGCGCCGACTATCGCTGGAAATCGGAGCGGTTCGACCGCTTCGTCTACGGCGGCATGCGCGACAACGCGGCGCACTGCGCCGAGCGCGGGGTCACCTACTTCCCCTTCATCGAATCGAAGCCCGGCTCGCGCATGCTGGAGAAGCTGGCGAAGAAGGCGTGCCTCGTCGTGACCGACGACTTCCCCTGCTTCTTCCTTCCGCACATGGTGGCGAAGGCGGGGCGCGTGCTCGACGTCCGGCTCGAGGCGGTGGACGGCAACGGCATCCTGCCGCTCGCCTCGTCGGCGTCGGAGTTCAAGACGGCGCATTCGTTCCGGCGCTTCGTGCACAAGGAGATCCGCCCGCATCTGACCGCGTTCCCGGAGCGCGACCCGCTCCACGGCGTGGACGGCGCGCCGATGCCGCCGGGCGCGAGCGAGATCCCGGAAGGCACCGGCGGCGCCCGTCGCGGCGAGGCGATCTGGGAGGAGTTCTTCGCGGGATCGTTCGGCGACTACGCCGCACCGAAGAAGAACGCAGCCGAGCGCGGGTCGAGCGGCCTCTCGCCCTATCTGCACTTCGGCCACATCGGGTCGCATCGCATGGTGGGCGACATCCTCGCGTCGTGGGATCCGGCGCAGGTCACGCCGCCGGACAACGGTCGGCGCGAGGGCTGGTGGGGGCTCGGCGCTTCGGCGGAGGCGTTCCTCGATCAGATCGTCACGTGGCGCGAACTCGGATTCCACTTCAACGGGCACCGGCCGGACTACGACCGCTACGAGTCGCTGCCCGATTGGGCGCGCACCACGCTCGCGCAGCACGCCGGTGATGCGCGCGAGCCCTGCTACACGCTGGAAGAGCTGGACGACGGTGCGACGCACGACGAGCTGTGGAATGCGGCGCAGGGCGAGCTGCGGCGCGAGGGCCGTATTCACAACTACCTGCGCATGTTGTGGGGCAAGAAGATCCTCGAATGGAGCGCCTCGCCCGAGGAGGCGCTCGACAACCTGATCGAACTCAACAATCGCTACGCGCTGGATGGGCGCGACCCCAACTCCTACAGCGGAATCTTCTGGACGCTTGGGCGCTTCGACCGCGCGTGGGGGCCGGAGCGCCCGATCTTCGGGAAGATCCGCTACATGAGTTCCGAGAACACGGCGCGCAAGATGCGCGTGCGCGAATACGTGGAGACCTACGCATGAGCCGTACATTCCGGAAGGAATCGATCATCGAGGCCTCGGCCGAAGAGGTTTTCGAGTGGCACCGGCGCCCCGAGGCACTCCCCGACCTGACGCCTCCCTGGGAACCCGTCACGCTGGAGAGCGTGAAGGGTGAGCCGCTCGCCGTCGGCACCGAGGTCGTCATCCGCATGCCGTTCGGCATGCGCTGGCACGCCCGGCACACCGCGCTGGAGCCGGGCCGCATGTTCCGCGACGAGCAGGTCAAGGGGCCGTTTCGTCGCTGGGTGCACACGCACTCGTTCGAGCCGCTGGGGCCGGACCGCTGCCGGCTGATCGACTCGGTCGAGTACCAGCCGCCGCTCGCGTGGATCTCGGACTGGTACGTCCGGCGCCGGTTGCAGAAGATGTTCGACTACCGCCACGCCGTGACGCAGCGTGCGTTCGCCCCGGAGTCGGATAGGGTTCGCTCCGAATGAAGCACGGTCTCGTCGTCATCGACAAGCAGGCCGGCGAGTCGTCGGCCGCGGCACTGCGCCCGCTCAAGGCGGAGGCGGGTCGCAAGACCAAGGTCGGCCATGCGGGCACGCTCGATCCGTTCGCGACCGGCGTGCTGCTCGCCCTGGTGGGGGACGCTACGCGGCTGAGCGACCTCGCCATGGCGCTGCCCAAGACCTACGAAGCGGTCGTGCAGTTCGGTTGGCAGACGGACACGCTCGACCCGGAGGGCGAGATCGTGGCCGAGACCGATCCGGGCGAGCCGCGGGATCTCGCCGCCGTGCTGCCCGCGTTTCTGGGAGAGATCGAGCAGCAGCCGCCCGCGTACTCGGCGCTGAAGGTGGATGGCGAGCGCGCCTACCGGCTCGCGCGCCGTGGCGAGGCGCCGGAGCTGAAAGCGCGCCGCGTGCGCGTCGATGCGATCGACGTTCTCGCCGTCGACTGGCCGCACGTCACGCTTCGCATTCGGTGCGGCGCGGGCACCTACATTCGCGCGCTCGCGCGCGACATCGGCGCCGCGTTCGACCTGCCTGCTTCCCTCACGGCGCTTCGGCGCACCGCCATCGGTCCCTTCGCGGCGGAGCAGGCGGGGTCGGTGCAGCCGCCGGAGACGATCACGCGCGCCGCGGACGTGCCGGAGGTCGCGCTCGATGCGGCGGCGGCGCGGCGATTCGTCACGGGGCAGCTCGTGGCCGATGAAGGACCCGACGCGATTCGGCTCGCGGTCTTCGTGGGCGAGCGCCTGGCCGGTCTCGGGGAACGGCGCAACGGACGTCTGCGCGCGAGCACCGTGCTTTCGCAGGCGCGCGCCGACCTCGAGCAGCGGGGGGTATAAGGAGACTCCATGGCGCAATCGCTTCTGATGCGGCGGACGACTACCTCGTTCGTTCTGATCGCGATCATCGTCGGCGTTGCGTTCGGCATCGAACGTTGGCTCGCGTCGAAGGCGGAGCCGCCCGCGAAGGCCGCCGAAATCGAGATTCGCGTGGCGGTGCGCGTCGCGGAAGCGAAGCGGCAGGACTACGTCGAGCAGCTGACCGGCTACGGACGCGCGCGATCGCTGCGCCGCACGGCCGTCGCGGCCGAGGTCGCGGGCCTCGTCGTCCAGCTGGCGCCGGAGCTCGAGGCGGGCAACGCCGTGCGCGCCGGCCAGGAGCTGGTCTGGCTCGACGATCGAGATCGGCGTACGCAGGTGTCGACCATCGCGGCGCGATCCTCCCGGCGTCAGGCCGAGGAGAAACGGCTGCGCGCCGATCGCGCGAACCTCGAGCGGCAGCTCAAGATCGCGCGTGGGGAGCTGGAGGTGGCGGAGCGGGAGCTCGGTCGCGTGCGTCGTCTGGTGGAGCGCGAGGTCGCGACCTCATCGAGTGAGGACGCCGAGCTGCTTCGGGTGACCACGCGCCAGACCGCCGTGACGCGACTCGAGGGCGAGCTCAGCAAGAACCAGGCGATGCTGGACAGCAACCAGGCGGAGGACAAGGAGCTCCAGGTGTCGGCGGACCAGGCACGCACCGACCTGGACCGCACCGTCATCCGTGCCCCCTACGACGGTCGGATCGAGCTGCGCATGGTGCAGAAGGGCGCGCGGGTCGCGCCGGGTGTCGAGCTCTTCCGCATCGTCGATCCCACGCGGGTCGAGGTGCCGGTCGCGCTGCCGGCTTCGCGCTACGGCGAGGTCGCCGTCGGGGCCGAGGCGGCCGTGCAGCTGCCGGGCAGCCGGGGCGTCTCCTGGAAGGCATCGGTCGCGCGCCTCGCGCCGACGGTGCGCGCCGACGACCGGACCTTCCTGGTCTATCTCGAGAGCACCGGCGAAGAGGCCGTACCGCCGGGCGCGTTTGTCAGCGCGTCCATCAGCGGCCGTCGCTATCCCGATGTGTTCGTGCTGCCGCGGACGGCGTTCGTCGGCGACCGGATTTTCGTCGCGGACGGGGAAGTTGCACGCGCCCGGACGCCCGGCGTCGTGCGGGCGCTGCCCTCGGTGGTCCTGTGCCGCGACGGCATCGAGGTTGGTGAGAGCATCATCGTCACCAATCTCGAGCAGGTCGCGGAAGGGTCCCGCGTCGCGCCCATCGAGGGTGGGGCCGGCGCCGCGGGGCTCGACGACGCATGAGTCTCGCACGCTTCTCGGTCCGCAACCCGGTGACGGCGAATCTGATCATGATCGCCATCATCGTGGGCGGTGTGTTCGGCGCCAGCCGCATCCGGCGCGAGCTCCTGCCGAACGTCGATCCCGAAGCGATTGCCATCAGCGTCCGCTACCCCGGCGCGACGCCGGAGGAGGTCGAGCGCCTGGTCGCGCGCCGCGTCGAGCGCGAGATCGACACCGTGGAGGATGTCGACGAGATCATCTCCAAGGTCTACGAGGGACTCGTCGTCACCACCGTGAAGCTGGAGGACGGCGCCGACCGCGATCGGACGCTGGCGGACGTGCGCAGTGCGATGGACCGCGTGCAGCCCGATCTTCCGGCCGAGGCGGAGGAGCCCGAGGTCGCGCAGGTGCGTCCGACGCTGCCGACCATCTCGGTCGTCGCGCGCGGCGACGTCTCGGAGGAACGTCTCCGCGAGGGCATCAAGAAGATTCGCGACGACCTGCTCGACCTGCGCGAGATCGGCGACGTGCGGCTCTCCGGCATTCGCGACCGGGAGATCTGGATCGAGGTGCAGCCCGAGGCGCTCGAGGAGTACGGCCTCACCTTCGGCGACATCGGGCGCGTGCTGGCGGGCAGCAATCTCGACCTGCCGGCGGGTCAGCTCAAGAGTGCGGCCGGCAACATTCGCGTCCGCACGCTCGGCGAGCGCAACCGCGCGGCCGAGATCGAGAGTATCCCGGTCCTGAGTCTCCCGGACGGTTCGTCGCTCCTTCTTCGCGACATCGCGACCGTGCGCCACACCTTCGAGGACACGGTTTCAGGTGGGCGCTTCCAGGGGCAGCCGAGCGTGCTCGCGACGGTGTTCAAGACGCCGGAGGACGACGCGGTGCAGATCGCCGACGCCGTCAAGCGGTACCTCGCGGAGAACCCGACGATGTACGGCGGGTCGGTGCAGCTCACCTACACGCGCGACCTGAGCCGCTTCGTCAATCAGCGACTCGACCTCATGCTTCGGAACGCGCTGGCCGGGCTCGCGCTGGTGGTCCTGGTGCTGGCGCTCTTCCTCGAGTTTCGGATCGCTTTCTGGGTGGCCATCGGGCTGACGATCTCGTTCCTCGGGACCTTCTTGGCGCTGTGGGCCTACGACGCCACGTTGAACATGATCTCCATGTTCGGGCTCATCGTCGTGCTCGGCCTGCTCGTGGACGATGCGATCGTCATCGCGGAGAACATCTTCGCGAAGAAGCGCCAGGGGTTTCCCGGCGAGCAGGCGGCGATCGTCGGGACAAACGAGGTGGCCGCACCGGTGGTCGCCGCCGTGACCACGACGATGATCGCGTTCGCGCCGCTCGGATTCCTGACCGGGCAAGTCGGCACCTTTCTCGGCGTGCTGCCGGTCGTGGTGATCTGCGCGCTGGGCGTTTCGTTGATCGAGGCGTTCCTGATCCTTCCGGCGCATCTCAAGCACGACGATCGCAAGCCGGAGGGAGACGGCCTCGGTTCCCGCATCTCGGCGTGGCGCGAACGGTTCCTCGACATCTGGCTGCCCGCCGTCTTCGGGCGGATCCTGCGTGTCACGCTTCGCTGGCGCTACGTCACGCTCGCCGTTGTGGTCGCGCTGGGCATCATCTGCCTCGGGTTCTTCCGCGGCGGGTTCCTCAAGACCGACTTCATCGGTGATCTCGACGCGGAGACGATCGAGATCAACCTGGAGATGGCGCCGGGCACGTCGGAGCGCGAGACGCGCGACGTGCTCGCGATGATCGAGACGGATCTGCTGCAGACGCCCGAGGTCGACACCGCCAACACGGTCTACGGCACGACATTCATCGACGGCGTCGAGGTGGACGTCGCCGATCCCGCGACCGTCGGGCAGATCGTCGTGGAGCTGGTTTCGGCGGAGGAGCGACTCCAACGCGGCATGCGGCAGGCGCGCGAGGTGGCCGACGAGATGCGACGCCGCACGCGCGACGTGACCGGCGTGCGCAGCCTCAAGTTCGTGCCGCGCGGCGGTGGCCCGGCGGGCGCCGACATCGAGGTCCGGCTGCGCGGCGACGACCTCGAAACGGTCGGGCGGGCGACCGAGTACGTGTCCGATCGCATCGCCTCCTTCAAGGGGGTCACCGAGATCTCAGACGACCTCGCCGAGGGCAAGCTCGAGCTCCGGTTCCGGCTGCGGCCGAGCGCGCACACGCTGGGGCTCACGACGCGGGATATCGCATCCCAGGTGCGCCACGCGCTCTTCGGGTTCGAGGTGCAGGACCTGCAGGAGGAGGACGACGAGGTGACCGTGCGCGTCCTGCTGCCGGAGAGCGAGCGACGCTCCATCGCCGACCTCGGTCGCATGCGCATCGCGACCGGAGCGGGCGGCCGGGTTCCGCTCGAGGAGGTGGCGGACGTGAAGACCGCACGCGGCTACGCCTCGCTCACGCGCGTGGACGGCAAGCGCGCCTTTACGGTCCAGGCCTCGGTTGACCGCGGCGTGGCGAACGCCAACGAGCTCAATGCGCAGCTCGCCAAGGAGATCGCCGATCTTCCGCGCCGGTTCCCCGGCGTCACCTGGTCCTTCGAGGGTCAGCAGGCGGACACCGCGGAATCGCTGGCGGGACTCGAGACCGGCTTCCGATTCGCCCTGCTCGGCATCTACGCCGTCGTGGCGATCGTGTTCCGTTCCTACTTCCAGCCGCTGCTGATCATGGCGGCGATCCCGATTTCGCTGCTCGGCGTCATGTACGGCCACCTGCTGATGGGTAAGGACATCTCGATCCTCTCCCAGATCGGCGCGGTCGCGCTGGCCGGCATCGTGGTCAACGACAGCCTGATCCTGATCGATCTCGTGAACCGCAAGCGCCGGGCCGGCATGCCGCTGATGTCCGCGGTGCGCGAAGGCTCGAAGCGCCGCCTGCGCGCCATCCTGCTCACCTCGGTGACGACCATCGCGGGCCTGACGCCGCTCATGTTCGAGCGCAGCTTTCAGGCGCAGTTCCTGATTCCGATGGCGATCTCGATCGTCTTCGGGCTCGTCTTTGCCACCGTCCTGATTCTGGTGGTCATTCCCTCGCTCTACCTGATCCTCGAAGACGTCGGCAGCCTGCTGCGCAAGACGGGACGGAGCGTGTGGCGAGTGGCCTGGGAGAAGATCCCCATGCGTGCACCGTATCTGTTCGTCTGCGTCGAGAACGCCAATCGCAGCCAGATGGCCGAGGCGTTCGCGCGCATGGCCGGCGTCGAGGCGATGAGCGCCGGGTCGAATCCGCGCGGCGTGGTCAACCCGCGCGCGATCGAGTCGATGCGCGAGCTGGGCTACGACCTCACGACGCACGCGTCCCACTCGATCGACGACCTGCCGGAGGACGTGCGCTTCGCGGCGGTCGTCACGATGGGATGCGGCGACGCGTGTCCCCATGTCCCGGCCGACCGGCACATCGACTGGGACATCCCGGATCCGCGCGACATGGATCCCGTCGCGTTCGCCGAGGTGCGCGACCTCATCCGGCGGCAGGTCGAGAAGCTCGTCGCCACATCGTGACGCTGCGCACCGAGGTGATCGCCTGCACGCGCTGTCCGCGTCTTCGGGAGCACTGCGCCGAGGTGGCGCGTGTGAAGCGGCGCGCGTACCGCGACGAGAGCTACTGGGGCAGGCCGATCCCCCGGTTCGGGCGCGCCGACGCGCGTGCGCTCGTGCTCGGACTGGCTCCGGGGAACCACGGCGCGAACCGGACGGGGCGCGTCTTCACCGGAGACTCGAGCGGCGACTGGCTCTATCGCGCGCTGTACGAGCACGGGTTCGCGAACCAGCCGGAGTCGACGGGACGCCGAGATGGCCTCCGGCTGCAGGACGCCGCGATCACCTGCGTGGTCAAGTGCGCGCCGCCCCAGAACAAGCCGAACACATCCGAGATCGCGGCGTGCCGCCCGTGGCTGGAGCGCGAGCTGGACGCGATGCGCCGCCTGCGCGTGGTGATTGCGCTGGGACGCATCGCCTTTCAGGGCTTTCTCGCCGTGCGGCCCTTCGCGCCGCGCCCCGACTTCTCCCATGGCGGTCGATGCGAGCAGGACGGGATCACGCTGCTGACCAGCTACCACCCGAGCCGCCAGAACACGAACACCAAGCGGCTCACGAAACCGATGTTCGATCGCGTCTTTCGCACGGCGCGTACGATCTTGGGCGAACCGTGAGCGACCCGATCACGCTGCGCCTGCTCGACATCTACCGCATCGGTCTCGGACCCAGTTCGAGCCATACGGTCGGGCCGCTGCGTGCCGCCAGCGCCTTTCGCGACGGCTGCCTCGCGGCCGGCCTCGTGCCGGACCGTTTGGAGGTGGAGCTGCTCGGTTCGCTGTCGGCGACCGGGCGCGGGCACGGCACCGACAAGGCGGTGCTCGCCGGCCTGCTGGGTTGGGACGTCGAGACCTGCGACGTGGACGCGTTCCAGGAGCTCCCGGAAACGCTGCGCGAGGCGCCGTGGGGATCCGGCGTGGTGCCGCTCTCGATCGACGACATCCGTTTCCTGCGCTACGCCGAGTACAAGCACGAGGAACTCCCGCATCCGAACACGATGCGCCTGACCGCATGGAAGGACGGGGCGCGCGCGCGTCACGAGACCTGGTGCTCCGTCGGCGGTGGGTTCGTACGGCGCGCCGACCGCATGGGCGCGCCGCTGCAGGTGCCCTCGACGAAGCCGCTGCTGCCGTGGCACGACGCGAACACGATCGTCGCGCAGGCGCGCGCGATCCGAGGGACGCTCGGCGACGTCGTGCTGCGCAACGAGAAGGCGTGGGAACGCGAGCCGGGCGAAATCGAACGCGGCCTCGACAAGGTGTGGGCCGCGTTTCGCGCCTGCATCGACCGCGGTCTCGCGCGCGAGGGCGAGCTGCCGGGCGGACTGGGCGTGAAGCGGCGCGGGGCGAGCCTGCAGCGCCGCGTGGAGGACGGCCGCGTCGAGAGCGCCTACACCCACATCGCGCGCGCGCAGTCGTATGCATTCGCGGTGAACGAGGAGAACGCGGCGGGTGGCCGTGTCGTGACGGCGCCGACGAACGGAGCGGCGGGCGTGCTCCCGGGCGTCCTGGTCGAGGTCGCCGATCGCATGGGCTTGACGCGCCCGGAGGTGCACAACGCGCTGGCGACCGCGGCGGCGATCGCGAAGCTCGTGAAAACGCACTCCAGCATCTCCGGCGCCGAAGTCGGCTGCCAGGGGGAGGTCGGGACGGCGACCGCGATGGCCGCGGCGGCGCTCTGCCAGATTCTCGGGGGTGGTCCGCGCCGCGTGGAAACGGCGGCCGAGATCGCCATCGAGCACAACCTGGGACTGACCTGCGACCCGATCCGGGGACTCGTGCAGGCGCCGTGCATCGAGCGCAACGCGATGGGCGTGGCCAAGGCGTGGAGCGCCGCGCAGCTCTCGCTCCACTCCACGCTCAGCGAGGTGGTGAGCCTTGATCGCGTCATCCAGGTCATGAAGCGCACCGGCGACGACATGCGACGCGAGTACAAGGAGACGAGCGAGGGGGGCCTCGCCGTGAGCCTGCCCGAATGCTAGAGCTGCTGCAGCGCGCGGCACAGGGCGACACCGGCATGCAGACCGCGCTGCTGGACGAGGTCGAGCCGCTGGTCTTCGGCTATACGCGTTCGCTGGGGGAGCCGTTCGACCGGGCCGTGCGCCTGACCCACGCCGCGGTCCTCGGCTTCCTGCTGGACCTGCGGGCGGGGCGCGTACGGTTGGCCGACGCGAATGCCCTGCGGCGCGCGTGTCACCGACTGGCATCGGAGAAGATGGCGGATCGGGCTCCGTGGTTCGTCGATCACGAAGGGGACCCCGAGAGCGGGGCGCTAACGCCCGTCGCGGTCGAATTGGCAGCACGGATCGACGCGCTCGTCGACGAGCCGGATCGCAGCGTCGTCGCCCGGCGGCTGCGCGGCGCGTCCGACGAGGATGGCGCACGCATCCTGCCGGTGGTGCGGCCGCTCATCGTCCCGGAATGAGCCGCTCGCTCGGAATCGAGTTGCCGCCCTCCGCGCGAGTGAAATGCTTTCCCCGCACAGCGAAGGAGGATTGCATGGGCATGTTTACGAAGCTTTGCGCGGTCATCACGGCCATCGGTGCGGTGCACGGGTCGGTCCAGTGGTACGCGAAGACGGACTATATGGCGGAGACGCTCGGCTCCCAGCCGACGATGGCGATTCAGACGGTCGTGGGGCTCTCCGCGATGGGGCTGATGGTCGGCGTATTCAAGGCGGGCAAGGGGAAGTAGCGGAGAGCTGCGTGCGGCCCTAGTCCAACGCCAGCTTCGCAACCAGGTCGTCCGCCATGCCGTCGAGATCATAGCCGTGCTTCCAGCCCCACTCGGCGCGGGCCGGTTCGTCGTCGACGGCGTCCGGCCAGGAGTCGAGGATCGCCTGGCGCTTGGGATCGACCTTGTAGGTGATCTCCACGCCCGGCACGCGCGAGCGCACGGCGTCGGCGAACTGGTCGGCGGTCGGGCTCACGGCGCCGATGTTGTAGATGCAGCGTCGTAGCGCGTCGCGCGGCGCATCGCTCAGCTCCTGCAGGGCGCGCAGCGCGTCGGGCATGTACATCATCGGTACGCGGCTGGACGGGTCCACGTAGCACTCGTAGTTCCCGGTGCGGATGCCGTCGACGAACATGTGCAGGGCGTAGTCCGTCGTCCCGCCGCCCGGCACGCCCGCGTTGATCAGGCCGGGGAAGCGCACGCCGCGGAAGTCGAGTCCCCACTTCTCGTGGTAGTAGTTGCCGAGCAGCTCGCCGGCCACTTTCGTGATGCCGTACATCGTCGTCGGCTTGAGCGGCACCTCGTTGCCCACCGGCTCCGGCAGCCCAGGCCCGAACACGGCGATGGTGCTCGCGAACATGACCTGACGCACCCCGAAGAGTCGCGCCGCCTCGAGCGCGTGGTGGGTGCCGTTCATGTTGATGGTGTAGGCGCGGTGCGGCATCTTCTCGCCCGACGCGCTGAGAATCGCGGCGAAGTGATAGAGCACCTCCGGCGCGACGTCCCGCACGCATTCGTAGAACTCGCCCGCATTCGTGACGTCGCCGCGCACCCAGCGCACCCCTTGGGGCAGGTTGGCCGGCGCCGGGGCCAGATCGAAGACGGTCACCTCGTTGCCGCGGCCGCTGAGCTGCGGAACGAGTTCGGTGCCGATCTGGCCGGCGCCACCGGTCAAGAGGATGCGCATGAGCGACGTATGGTGCGACACGCATGCGGCCGGTGCAAGCGCTCAGGAAGGTTCCGGGGCGGCGGGCGCTTCGATAGAATTCGGCGATGCTGTCGAAGCTCGTGCCGGGGCCGCTGGTCCGATGGTTCGCCAGTCCGTACGTGGCCGGCGACTCGCTCGAGACCGCG
>JBCDBY010000060.1:0-17473 GCA_039182715.1 Planctomycetota bacterium | reverse complement strand
CTCCCACACGTCGCCCGGATAGCCGTGGGCGACGATCTCGCCGCCCTTCACGCCGGCGCCCGGTCCCACGTCGATCAGGAAGTCGCTGGCGCGCATCGTCTCGTCGTCGTGTTCGACCACGAGCACCGTGTTGCCGGCGTCGCGCAGCGACTTGAGCGCCTTGATGAGACGCGTGTTGTCGCGCGCGTGCAGCCCGATGCTCGGCTCGTCGAGGACGTAGGTGACCCCCTTGAGCCCCGCGCCGACCTGCGTCGCCAGCCGGATGCGCTGCGCCTCGCCGCCCGCCAGCGTGGCCGCACTGCGGTCGAGCGTGAGGTAACCGAGGCCGACCTGATGCAGGAATCCGAGACGCGAGCGCAACTCCTTGAGAATCTCGCGTCCGACCAGCAGCTCCGAGCCGGTCAGCTCGACGCCGGCGAAGAGCGCCTCGGCCGACTCGACGCTCATCTGGACGATCTCGTCGATGGCGAGCCCCTCGAACTTCACCGCCAGCGCGGCGGGGCGAAGGCGTCGACCGTGACAGGTGTCGCACGGCAGTTCGGAGACGAAGCGCTCCGCCATCTTCGCCTTGCGCTCGATCCAGGCGTGCTGCAGCGCGGGAAGCACGCCGGGGTAGCGACGCTTGTCCGAGACGTCGAACGAGCCGCGCTTGCTCTTCCAGCTCCGCTTGCGCTTGACGACCTTGTCGCCCTCGCCGTGCAGCACCAGGTCGCGCTGCGCCTGCGTCAGCTTGTTCCACGGCTTGTCGACCGGAACGAGCTGGCTCATCTCGTCCATGGTGAGCGAGACGTAGGTGAACCGGTTGGTCTTGGTCATGATCGCGAGCGCGCCCTCGCGGATCGTCAGCGTCTCGTCGGGCACGACCTTGCGCGGGTCGATCGCGCGGCGCACCCCGAGACCGCCGCAGTCGGGGCAGGCGCCGCGCGGCGAGTTGAAGCTGAACAGCCGCGGCTCCAGCTCCGGCAGGTCGATGCCGCACTCGATGCAGTGCAGGAATCGCGAGAAGGAGTGCACCTCGTCGTCGACGAGCAGGTTGACGAAGCCCTCGCCGCGCTCCAGCGCCCGCTCCACTCCCTCCGCGATCCGCGAACGCGCGCTCTCCTTCACGACGACGCGGTCCATGACCACCTCGATCGTGTGGCGCTTGTAGCGCTCGAGGCGCATGTCGGCCACGAGGTCGACGATCGCCCCGTCGATGCGCGCGCGCACGAAGCCGTCGCGCAGCAGCGAGTTGAGTTCCTTGCGGTACTCGCCCTTGCGGTCGCGCACCATCGGCGCCAGCAACACCGCGCGCGCGCCCTGGAAATCGCGCAGGATGCGCTCGACGATCGCCTCGGGCGTCTGGGCGACGACCTCCTTGCCGCATCCGGGGCAGCCCGGGGTGCCGAGCCGCGCGTAGAGCAGGCGCAGGTAGTCGTAGATCTCCGTGATCGTCCCGACGGTGCTGCGCGGGTTGCGCGAGACGGTCTTCTGATCGATGGAGACGGCGGGCGAAAGCCCCTCCACGTGCTCCACTTGGGGCCGGTCGATGCCGCCCAGGAACTGGCGCGCATAGCTGGAAAGCGACTCCAGGAAGCGCCGCTGCCCCTCGCGGTAGATCGTGTCGAAGGCGAGCGAGGACTTGCCGGAGCCCGAGACGCCGGTGATCGTCGTCAGCGCGCCGCGCGGAATGGCGACGTCGACGTCCTTGAGGTTGTGCTCCTTCGCGCCCCGAACGCGAATCATCGCAAGATACCGCCGCGAATCATTGCAAGGGACCGCTGCGGATCATCGGGCGCGCCGGGTGTGGAGCTTGCCGCGCAGCTCCTCGTGCAGGAATCCGTTGGTCGCCACGATGTGGCCTTCGTCGAGCAGCGGGTCGAGGGATTCGTCCCCCTCGAAACCGGTCACGCGCCCGCCCGCTTCGCGCACCAGCAGGATGCCGGCGGCGACGTCCCAGGCGTTGAGATGCAGCTCCCAGAAACCGTCGATGCGGCCGGAAGCAACGAGCGCGAGATCGACCGCCGCCGCACCGAGGCGCCGCACGCCCGCGGCCTCCATGCCGATGCTCTCGAAGTTGTCGAAGTTGTGGTCGGCGAGCTCGTTCCGACGGTACGCGAATCCCGTCGCGACGATAGCGTCGCCGAGGGCGCCCGTCGACGATACGCGCATCGGCTCGTCGTTCAGCGTGGCACCCTCGCCGCGCACCGCCGCGAATGTCCAGCCGAGCGCCGGTGCGTGCACGACGCCCTGCTGCAGCACGCCGTCCTCGACCAGCGCGACGGAGACCGCCCAGAAGGGAATGCCGTGCAGGAAATTCACCGTCCCATCGAGCGGATCGACGATCCAGCGGCGGCGGGCGCCGGTATCGCGCTCGCTGCCCTCCTCGCCGAGGATGTCGTCGGCCGCGGGAATGTGTGCGACCAGCTCCTTCTCGGCGGCCAC
Organism: Planctomycetota bacterium; assembly: GCA_039182715.1. Lineage (GTDB taxonomy): Bacteria > Planctomycetota > PLA2 > PLA2 > PLA2 > JBCDBY01. The sequence continues at coordinate 15,049 of JBCDBY010000060.1, read as the reverse complement.
GTCCGCTTCGCTCACCAGATCGCGGCGTGCCCCCGCCTTGCGCGCGGCGTCGGCGCGGTGCAGCCGCCCGTAGTACGGCAGCAGGACGTCGCCGGCGCGACGCGCGAGCTGCTCCGCCTCGCTCATCGCGCCCTCGCGAGGGTCTGCACGACGAGATCCTGCAGGCGACGCGCGCGCCCCATCGCCTTGCCGTTGCACAGGATGGCGAAGACGTAGCGCTTGCCGCCCGCGCTCGTGACGTAGCCGCTCAACGTGGAGACGCCGCGGATGTAGCCGGTCTTGGCGCGCAGCCGCACGCCGAGATCGCGGTAGCGCTTGCGCAACGTGCCCTCGCCGCCGGCGGCGAGCGCCTGCACGAACATCTCGTCGTCGCGCAGCCGCTGCAGGACGGCGTAGAGCGCGCGCGGCGAAATCAGGTTGCCGCGCGACATGCCGGAGCCGTCGCGCGCCACCACGTTCTCCAGCCCCGGCAGTTTCCGGACCGCGTCGCCCGCAGCGGCGAAGCTCCCGCCCCCGGCGCGCTTGAAGAGGCACTCGGCGTAGAGGTTCTGGCTGTTGGTCAACATGACCTTGAGCGTGCGCGCGAGGTCGGTACGGAAGACGACGATCTCCTCGCCCTCGGTCGCACGGCCCTTGCGCACGTTGCCTTCCACCGGCACGCCCTCGGCAACCAGCGCGCCCTTGAGCGAAGCACCGAAGAAGAGCGCGGGATCGCGGACGGCGAAGTGGTTCTTGAACCCGCTGGAGCCCGTCCAGACGCCGCCCTCGACGCGCAACCGGTCCTCGACCCAACGCAGGCGCAGCACGTGACGGCTGCGGTCGGACACGGTGATGGAGGCGTTGACCAGCGGTGTGGGCGCGAGGCCGGGTTCGACGCGCACCACGGCGGGTCCGCCCGCGCGCGGCCCGGGTTGCACGATGATGTCGTGGCAGGAGTCGTTGTAGACGAGAGCCGCCACCGGCGCGCAGTACCACTTGTCCAGCTGATCGGCGGGCCAGTCGGGGTGACGCACTTCGTCGTCGAAGCGCGAAACGTCGAGCAGGATGCCGTTCTCCACGCGGGCCACGCCGCGCTTCTTCAGATCGCGCGCGATGGCGCGCAGCACGCGCGTCGGATCGCCCTCGAAGAAGCGACCCGAGAAGTTCGGGTCGCCGTCGCCGACGACGACGAGCGTGCCATCGGGCGCGCGGCCGAAGCGCGTCCGGAAGCGAAATTCGTGACCGAGCCGGTCGAGCGCCAGGGCCGCGGTCACCACCTTCTGGTTGCTGGCGGGAATGCGTGGCGTGTCGGGCGACACGGCGAGCAGGGTGCGCCCACCCGCCTCGCCGACCAGCACGCCGAGTCCGTCGCGCGCGATGCCGGCCCGCTGCAGAGCGCCCTGCAGGTCGGACGCGACGTCGCCCGCGAGCAGGAGGAAGAGCGCCGCATGCAGGAACATGTCAGCGGCTGAAGATGCTCATCTCGTTGTCGGCGATCGTGACGGCGTCGAGGTCGGTATGCCGATGAATGAAGCCGACCCGACGCTCCACCAGATCGACGTCCTTTGCATGCAGCAGGAAGTGCTCGTGATCGGGCAGGAAGGTGAGCGTGATGCGTTTCTTCGCGCGCAGGTCGATTCCGCGCAGCTTGAAGGTCGGCGCCCCTTCGGCGGTCCACTCGTCCGGCTCGCCCCGGTCCACGTGGATCGCCTCGAGCTTGACCTCGTCGCGCCAGCGATCGGACAACACGAGTCGCGCGGTGCCCGCCTCGACCTTGGTCGGCACGGTGATCGCCTTCTCATCCGGCCGCTTCGGCTCCGCGTCCGGCGGCGGGCGTTCCTCGGCCTTCGGCGTCGACGCGCAGCCGAGCAGGACCATGAACAGGCAAGCGATCGCGCGGCGCATACTCCCGCTAGTCGTCCCGATCGTCAGTCCCGTCGTCCGCTTCGGCTTCCTCGTCCGCGGGCTTCGAACCCTTGTCGTCGTCCGCCTCCGCCTGCGTCTGGGAGTCGCCCTCGATGAACTTCATGATGCTGTCCCGCAGCACGGGGCGCAGTTTCGGCGTGATCTCCTGGCCGCGCATCTCGACCGGCAGGAAGTCGCGACCGAGGAAGTCCTTCAGGAAGAGATACCCTGCCTTCCACGCCTTCCACTCGACGTCGTTGTCGAGCAGCACGACGCGAATGACGTGCTCCGCCAGCGGGTTCTGCTGCTGCTTGCGATTGAACTTGGCGTCGCGGACGGTCACCTCGCGCAGCGCGTCGATCGCCTCGAGCAGCTGCTGCGTGGCGGCCGGCGTGTGGGTCCACTTGAGCCACTCGCGGCGCAGGATGAGCTGCTCGTTCTCCGTCACCGGCCCGGCGCCCGGCGGCACCATGCTGCGGCGTTCGAGCAGCGAGCAGAGTGCGACGTCGATGGCGCGCGTGACCTCGCGCGAATCGTCGCTCAGCGTGTAGAGCAGCGTCGGGAGCGATGCGGGTCCGCCGATCGCGCGAATCGTGCGCGTGGCCTCCTTGCGGACGGCCGAAGTGATGCCCCGTTCGACGCCGCGCGGATAGACGAAGTGCACGAGGACGCGGATCAGTCGCCGCTCCTTCTGCAGCTTGCGCCGGAAGAACTGCAGCATGTCGATCGCAAGTTCGGGCGGCGTCGGCGGGCTGAGCGTGCGCACGCAGGCGCACCAGGCCTTGTCGATCGTCTCCTGCATGTCGGGATCTTCGAGAATGCCCGGATCGCTCAGGAGCTCATGGATCCGGCGCATCGCATCGCGGCGTTCGGTGGCAGACAACAGACGGTTGCTCATCCGGTCGGTCAGCCGGTCCACCTGCAGGATGATGAAGGACTTGATGCCGGTCTTCTCGAACTGATCGCGAAGCTCCTCATGGCGCCGACGCTCGTCGGCCGTGAGCTCCTTGATGCGCAGGATCTCGTCGAGCGCGGACTTGGCGCCCTCCAGAGTCCCCGTTCTGGCGCGCAGCTCGAACATGCGCTGCAGGCAGAACATCTTGGCGCGGGGATTCAGCTCCGGCAACTCGATGAGCATCGACTCGAGCTTCCGGAGCGACTGCTGCGGTTCGCCCAGCGACTCGAGCACCTGCGCTTCGAAGATACGAGCACCCGGATCGTTCGCATTCAGTTGGACGAGCATGCGCGCGATGGTTCGCGCCTGCTTGGAATACTTGCCCTTGCGTTCGTCGCTGAACGACTCGCGGAAGAGCATGACCTGCGTCATGGCCCAACCCTGCATGGCCTGGACATCGTCGAGGTCCGCCTCGGCCGCCTTTCGCCACCACTCATTGGCCAACTCGAGCTTGTCCCGGCGGGCAGCCAGATCGGCCTTCAGCTTGAAGGCCTCGACATGATTGGGATTGATCTTCAGCGCGGTGTCGGCCCGCCGATTGGCCCCCTTCAGGTCGCGCCGCAGCATGGCGACCCTTCCCAGCTCGACCTCGACGTCCGGGACCCGCGGAAAAATCTCCAGGGACTGGCGCCACGCCTTCTGGGCGTCGTCGAGGCGCGGCACGCTGGCCAGCAGCCGCCCGTACAGGTACATGTAGCAGGCGCGCTCGCGCGGAGGGAGGTTGGCGTCGCTGGCCCGCTTGGCGTACTGCGCCAGCAGGTCCTCGGTGCGCATGTTGCCCTTGCGGACCTCCAGGACCTGCTCGCGCAGCCGCTCTACGTAGGGGACCACCTCCTTGGTGGAGATGAAGTCCGGCTTGGGATCGACCGCCGCGGCCACCAGCGAGGCAAGAGCGAGGAGGGTGAGCGGGGTGCGTACGTTCATGAGGACGACTCCGTAAGCGACGCCAGATCGTCGAAGAATCCGGGATAGGACTTGTCGACGGCTTCCGAGCCCGTCACGGTAACCCCGGGGACCCGCAGCGCAAGGACCGCCGCGGCCATCGCGATGCGGTGATCTCCGTGCGAGGACAATTCCGCCGCACGCAGTGGTTTTCCGCCGCGGACAACGAGCCCGTCGGGACGCGACTCCGCCTCGCCGCCGAGCCGTCGGATCATGTCGACGGTGGCCTCGATGCGGTCGCTCTCCTTGTGCACCAGATGCGGCGCGCCGGTGATCACCGTCTCACCTTCCGCAGAGGCGCCGAGCACGCCGAGCAGCGGCGCGAGGTCGGGGCAATTGGCGAGGTTGGCGCGAATGCCGTGGAGCCGTTCCGCACCGCGGATGCGCACGCCGTCCGACTCCTGGGTGACGTGCGCGCCGGCGCGATTGAGGAACGGCAGAATGCGCGCATCGGGCTGCGGCGACGACATCGAGAGCCCCTCCAGCACGAGGTCGCCGCCGGACACCGCCGCGGCGACCGCGTGGTTCGCGGCCGAGCTGAAGTCGGGCTCGACCGGATACGGGTCCTCGAACTGCCGCATGATCACCGCGGTCAGGCCGACGTAGGCGAACGACGCCTTGCCCTCGACCTTGACCTTGAGCCCCTTCACGCGCTCGACGAGCAGGACGAGCGCGGTCGCGAACTGGCTGGAGAGCTCGGTGTCGACGCGGACGATGCCGCCCTCGATCGGGCCGCGGATGGTGAGCGGGAGCTGCTCGGAGTCGAACTCGGCGCCGAGCTCGCGCAGCGCGGCCAGCAGCGGCGCCATGGGTCGCTGCCGCAAGCGAGCAGAGCCGTCGATGCGTGTCGGCGCGGAACGCAGGGCGGCCAGCGCAGTGAGGCAGCGGGCGGCGGTGCCGTTGTCGCCGGCGTCGATCTCGGCCGGCAGGGCGCTCAGGCTGCCGCCCACCACGCGCACGCCCGGCGCCTCGTCGACGCGATAGCCGAGGGCACGCAGCCCTTCGCAGAGCACGGTCAGATCGCCGCTCTCCGGCACGTTGGTCACGCGGCCCCCGCGCCGGGTCGCGAGGATCAACGCGCGCTGCGCAATCGACTTCGATCCGGGGACGAGAATCCGCCCCGCGATTCGTCCCGCGCGAACCCCGACCTGCATCTCCGTAGTGTACGACCCGACGGCCCCGCCTCGGGCGGTTGCTCGCCGGATCGGTATAGTGGCCGAATCATGCAAGAAGCGGTTCTGAACGTCTCTTTCCCCCAGGCGGAGCACGTGGCCTCCGGCAAGGTGCGCGAGGTCTATCGCGCCGGCGAGGGGCTCCTGATTGTCTCCACCGATCGGCTTTCGGCCTTCGACGTGATCCTGCAGCAGGGCATCCCGGGGCGCGGCATCACGCTCACCCAGCTCTCGCGCTTCTGGTTCGACAAGTTCGCCGACCGGTGCCCCCACCACCTCATTTCCATCGATCTCGACGCGATGCCGTCGGCGGTGATGGACGACGCCGAGAAGGCGGCCGGTCGCACGATGTACGTGAAGGAAGTCGAGATCGTGCCGGTCGAGTGCGTGGTGCGCGGCTACCTCGCGGGCTCCGGCTGGAAGGAGTACCAGAAGAGCGGCACCGTCTGCGGCGTCCCGCTTCCGGAGGGCCTGCGCGAGAGCGACAAGCTGCCCGAGCCGATCTTCACGCCGACGACGAAGGCGACCGAGGGGCACGACATGCCCATGACCTACGAAGAGGTCGAGCAGGCGGTCGGCGCCGACCTCGCCGCGAAGCTGCGCGGCAAGTCGCTCGAGATCTATCTCGCCGGCGCGGATTACGCGGCGGAGCGCGGCATCCTGCTCGCCGATACGAAGTTCGAGTTCGGCATGATCGGTTCGACGCTGACCCTCGCCGACGAGGTGCTCACGCCCGACTCGAGCCGCTACTGGGATGCGGAGACGTACGAGCCCGGCCGATCGCAGGACAGCTTCGACAAGCAGATCGTGCGCGACTGGCTCGAGACCACGGACTGGAACAAGCAGGCGCCGGCGCCCGATCTGCCCGACGCCATCATCGAGAAAGCCGCGAGCCGCTACGAGGAGATCGCGGCGCGCCTCATGAAGTAGGAGGAGTCGAACGATGTCCAATCCCCTCATCGGATTCCTGCTGGGATCCAAGAACGACCTGCCGCAGCTCGAGCGCGCCGAGGACTTCCTCAAGAAGAACGACGTGCCGTACGAGGTGCGCATTCTCTCCGCGCACCGCACGCCGCATCAGGCGGCGGAGTATGCGCACAGCGCACCGGAGCGCGGCATCAAGGTGCTGTGCGGCATGGCCGGGATGGCCGCGCACCTCGCCGGCGCCCTGGCGGCTCACTCGCACCTGCCGGTGCTCGGCATTCCGGCGGCGGGCGGCGCGCTCAACGGCTTCGACGCGCTGCTGTCCACCGCGCAGATGCCGGGCGGCGTCCCGGTGGCGACCTTCGCGGTCGGCAAGGCGGGTGCGCTCAACGCGGCGATCTTCGCCTGCCAGATCATCGGCCAGTCGGACGAGCGTGTGGCGGAGGTGGTGAAGAACTTCCGCAAGGAGCAGTCCGAAGCGGTGCTGAAGGCGGACGCGGAGGTTCAGAACCGCTGATTCGCCACGGAGGCACGAAGACACGGAGAGCAACGAGAAGGGGGCAACGGAGTGATCCGTTGCCCCCTTCTTTCGCTTCTCCGTGGCAATGCGCCCCTACTTCGCTTCGGCGCCGCTCAGGACGCCATCGCGGTTCTTGTCGAGGCGCTGCATGAGCGCTTCGGCGCCGTTGAGCTCTTCGAGCGTGATGCGGCCGTCCTTGTTCGCGTCGTAGCGGTCCAGCAGCGTCCGCTTCGGCGCCTTCGTCGGGCCGTCGGCCATGAACTCCTCGTCGCGCGCGCGCTGCTTCTTGTCCATCGCCATGCCGGCGTTGGGTCCCATGTTGAGTTCCTGCAGCGTGACGACCTTGTCCTTGTCGTGGTCGTGCGCGCGGAAGAACGCGGGCGGCCCGTCGTACTCGCGTTTGGTGACGCGCCGGTCGCGGTTGCGGTCCCACAGGTCGAAGAAGTTCTCGCGCGTCGGACGCTTCTTCGCCTCGCGAATCGCCCACCGGACGTACCGCGTCGCCTCGCGCACGTTGAAGGCGTCGTCGCGGCTGCGATCGAAGCGCGTGAAGAGCTCCTCCGCGATCCCGGCCGCCTCCTTGCGCGAGACGAGCTCGTTCTTGTCGCGGTCGTAGCGTTCGAAGAAGTCCTTCACGCGCTCCGAAACGGTGAAGGGCGCCTTCTTCACGCCGCCGTCGGACTTGCTCTCCGGCGCGGCGGCCTTGGGCTTCTCCGTCTTCTTCCCGCCCTTCGCCTTGGGCGGCTTCTCCGTCTTCGGCTGGGGCGGCTTCACGAGTCCGAGGAAGATTGCGATCTCCTCTCTCGTGACCTTGCCGTCCCTGTCGCGGTCCGCCTTCTGGAAGGTCGCATCGTCCGGCAGCTCGTCGGCGGTCAGGACGCCGTCGCCGTTGCGGTCCCACACCTTGAGGGTGCGCGCCGCCAGGTCCTCCTCCGCGAGGACGGCGGTCGCCAGCAGAATCCAGACAACTCCGATGCGCCTCACTTCGCCCCCCCTTTCACGTACGCCGAGATTCTCTCGCGAAGCACCGGCCGCTGCTTCTCTTCGAGCGCCACGCCGCGAAGCGCTTTCGGCGCGAAGTCGCGGCCCAGAAACTTCTTGAGGAAGACATAGCCCGCCCGCCACGCCTCCCACTCCACCTCGTCGTCCAGAAGGATGACGAAAATGACGTGCTCGGCAATCGGATTCGACTGCTGCCGGCGATCACGCCTCGCGTGCTCGGCCGTCATCTCGTGCAGCGACCGGACGGCCGCGATCAGCGCCTTGGTGGCTTCCGGCGTGTGTGTCCACGCGCGCCAGCTCCTGCGCAGCGCGTCCCGTTCCTCCTCCGTGAACGGGCCTGCACCCGACGCGGCCATGTCCCGATTCTGGAGCAGGGCGCACAGCGCCTCATCGACGGCGCGCGTCACGGAGTCCGAGTCGTCCGCGAGCGTGTAGAGCAGCGTCGGCAGCGAGGCGATCCCGCCCAGTTCCTGGATGGTGAGCGTGGCCTCCCGGCGGACCGCTTCGGTGATGCCTCGATAGGCGCCCCGCGGGTAGACGAAGTGCACGAGCACGCGCAGGAGCCGCCGTTCGTCCGGCAATCGCTCCCGGAAAAAGCGCAGCATCTCGATGGAGAGCTCGGGCGGTGTCGGCGGGCTGAGCGTGCGCACGGAGGCCTGCCACACCTTGTCGACCAGGGGACCGAGCGACGCGTCTTCGAGCACGCCTTCGTTGCCCACGATCGCGTGCAGGTTGCGCATGGATTCCAGCCGCGTCCTCGCAGGCAGGCTCCGGTCGCGCATGCGCTCGGTCAGCCGCTCGACGTACCAGCGGAAGAAGACGTTCTTCTCGTCCGCGCCGCCGACCGACGACTCGAGCTTGCGCACCACCTCCGTGTGGAACTTGTCGCGCGATTCTCTCTTCGGCGTCGGCTCCTCGACGCGTAGGAAGCGGGCCAGCTCCTCCCGCGTCACCCGGCCATCGCGATCCCGGTCCGCGTGACCGAACGCCTTCTCGGACGCCAGCTCCTTCGTCGTGATCACGCCATCGCCGTCGTGGTCGAAGATCTTGAAGAATCGATCGATCAGATCCTCGTCCGGCGATCCGGACATCGCTCCGAGAAGCAGAATCAGCGTTCCCCACGTACCCGTCATACCGCTCCCTATCGTAGCTCCGCGCGCAGGATGCGCTCGATCTCCCGGCGCGTCAGGTAGCGCGCGCCTTCGTGGCTCACGTCCTTGAGCGGCTTGCCGTCGAAGCCGACGAGCCGGTCGAGCGGCATGGTTTCCAGGTCGATGCCGTAGGTCGGCCCGACGCCGTTCAGCAGCGCCACCTGCTGAATCTGCGGCTGGCGCGGCGTGACGTCGGAGATCTCGACGCCGCCGTTGCCGCGTCCCCCCACCACCGCGTAGAGCTTGAGGAACGGCGTCTGGTAGACGCGCGCGATGCGCACGCTGCGCGGGTCGTTGACGGTCTGCCGCGTGCCGGCGATGGTCGCGCGGTCGGGCTGCGTGACGTCGAGCTTGAGCAGCGCGCCGTTGCTGTTGCCCACGCCCGTTCCCACCACGTAGAGGTACTCGCGCTCCGCCGAGGGAATGTCGCCGCCGGTACTGCCGATGTCATACGCGCTCGAGAATGCCAGCGCCTGGCTGCTGAACGAGTTGAAGCGACCGCGGGCGCCGTTGATCACCATCACCTGCGGCTGCTCCGGGCGGGAGACGTCGACGCCGAAGACGCCATAGACCCCGTCGGCCACCCACGCGATGTTGGCGGCTTTCGTCCTTCGCCGCTCCGCGACGACCGGCCGCGAAGGCGTGAAGTGGACGAGCACGTCGTTGGCCTGCACGGCGCGCGTGTCCTGCTCGCCGTTCAGATCCACCGAGGCGATCAGGGCCGGCTTCTTCGGCACCGAAACGTCGACGATCCGCAGCCCGCCGCTGCCGTCCGCGACGTAGGCGTGGATGCCGTCGACGTAGACCGACCGCGCCTCCTGCGTGGCGACGCGCGCCAGCGGACGCGGCTTGCGCGGATCCCGAATGTCGAGGATGAGCAGCCCCTGCGTGCCGTTCGCGACGAACAGATGGCCTTCGCGCACCTGGAGACGGCGCGCGTCGCCGGCGTCGAAGGATCCGACGCGACGCGGACGCACCGGATCGCGCACGTCGACCACCTGCACGCTGCCGTTGCGGCACGCGACGAAGGCGTACTCCATGCGCCCCGTGAGCGGGCTGTTCCGGAGCGCGACGTGGCGCGGCGTCGAGGGCAGCGGCACGTTGGCGAGCGCGATGCTCTTGTCCGGGTTCTTGCTGTCGAGGCCGCAGACGGTCAGTCCGCCCTCGCCCGCCGCGACGAAGAAGTCGCGGAAGAGCTGGAAGTTCTCCGAGCCGGTGCCAAGCACCGACGGCGCCCCGTGACACTCGACGCAGCCGCGCGCCGCGGGACGCACGGTGTGCAGCTGATGGTGGATCAGCGTCATGCCGGAAAGACCGGCCGCGGTGACCGGCATCGCCTGGCGCAGCCGCGTGACGCCCTTCTCGTCGTGCCAGCTCCCGGTCGTCGAGAAGGCGACCATGTAGGGCGCGAACTTGCCGTGCGTGTTCAGGCCGAGGTAGTAGTGCCGGAAGGTCGCGAAGATCTTCTCGTTGGTGGTGACGCGCCCGGCCGTGCGCTTGCCCGAGAGGATGTCGAGCTGCGTGAACGACTCGTTGCGGTCGAAGTGAAACCCGAAGAAGTTCACGCTCCAGCCGCTGTGGCAGGTGTAGCACTCCAGCCGACCGTGCTTGATCGGATCCATCGCGCGCGCCGCCTTGGCGTTGTAGGCGGGGCTGCCCTTCCTGATGACGTCGACGACCTGCTTGATCACGTGTCGCTTGCCGCTCACCTTGCCGGTCAGGATCGCCTGGCCGTTCTCCCACTTGAGATGGCGCAGCTTCTCCCCGCGCGCGTCGACGAAGGTCGCCTTGCGCGTGTAGTCGCCGTGGCAGGTCGTGCATCGGATGCCGACGCCGTGCTCCATGACGCCGTAGATGTTGCCGTCGCCCATCGAGTCGAGCGCGCCGTGGCAGTCGATACAGTGCAGACCGCGCTCGTGGTGCACGTCGGGCGGGCAGATCTTCGGGTCGTTGAGGAAGAAGCGGCCCTTCTCCAGCTTGTCGGTCGTGCCGGGCACGTCGGGACCGCCCGGCACGCCGGGAGGAAGCTGGCCGAGACCGCGGAAGCTCATGCCGATGTTGGCGTCGAGCGCATGGCACGTGGTGCACGCCTCCGTCTCGATCTTCGAGGTCATGGTGTGGCGCCGCGGATGACCGGGCTCCAGCTTGTCGACCGTCGGGTCGCCCGAGCGGCTCAGGCCGTCGCTCGCGTACGCGACGTGGCAGGCGGCGCAGCCCTCGCTGCGGTACCAGCCGTCCTGACCGAGCCGCCCGCGCAGGCCGACGCCGCGCGAGTAGAGGTGGCACTGCATGCACGCCTTGCGCGGCAGGTCCTCGAAGTGCTGGCCGATGTTGTTCCTGTCCCCGATCGTCGGGCGCGGAATGGCCGCCATCGACTTGTAGCCGTGCTCGGGAACCTCGCCGTCCTCGTCCTTGACCGGAAAGATGGCGTAGCGCTTCTTCCGGTCGCGAAGCGAGCCGTTCTCGTAGAGGCCGTCGGAAAGGTGCCCCGCCGTCGTGCCGTGCAGCGACTTCGCCAGGTTGGCGCACTCGTCCTCGTGGCACTGCCCGCACGTCTCGCCGACCACGCGCAGGTCGCTCGGATTGATGAATCGGCGGTACTTGAGATCGGCCTTGAGACCGACGGTGCGCTCGTCGTTCGGCGTCGCGCGCGTCGGCTGGACGTGCGCGCGCTCCTTGTCCATCGTCTGCCCGTTGCCGCCGTGGCAGTCGGTGCAGCTGAGCGGATCCCAGGGATGCATCACCTCGATGCCCTGATGGCAGTTGATGCAGCCGGGCGAGGCGCGCCGTTTCGACTCGTCGGGCGCGGGCGGCGCGTCCATGGCCATGCCGCCCCCCTGCGCGTCGGCCGGCTGCAGATCGAACAGCAGCAGCAACGCGAAGCAGGCGACGGGCAGAAGCGCCGTCCAGATACGCATGCGTCAGCGGACCAGCAGTTCCTTCAGGACCCGCCCCTTCGCGTGCTCCGACTGGACGCCCATGAGCGCGCACGCGGTCGGCGTGATGTCGATCGACTTGCACTCCTTCTGGACGGTCTTGCCGGTCTTGAAGTCGGGGCCCGCCGCGACCATCGCCACCTTGCGCAGGTCGGGCGAGTTGTCGCCGTGGTCGAGGCCGTTGCGCTGGTTGAGATTGGCGTCGCGGCCGAACTCCGGCAGCACCATGATCGAGGTCGAGTCGCGCAGCTCCGGATCGGCCTGGATGGAGTCCCACAGGCGGCCGATCTGCTCGTCCGCGCGCTGGATGACGTTGCGGTAGGCGTTGTAGCTGCCGTGCGCGATGTCCGCGTTCTGCAGAACCACGCCCAGCATCGTCGGACGGAAGATGCGCAGCACGCTGACCGCCACCTGCAGGGCGCGCGCGTCGCTCGATCCGGGGCCGGTGATGCGCGCGGTGCGCCCGGCAATCTCCTCGAGAATGTACTTCTGGAGGCGATCGATCGTCGCGGGGTCGTTGGCCAGCCCGCTTTTCGCGACCGGAGGCGGCTGCATCGCGGCGCGCAGTTTGGCGACCGCGGCCTCCTCGGCCGCGCCCGGCACGCTCGGCTTGCCAAACGACTCGATGACGCGCTTGAACTCGGTGTTGAACACGCCGTCCGCGTCGATCAGGTTGGCGCCGTACTTCTCGCCGTAGTCCTTGTGCTGGCTGTACACCAGATTGCGCTGCTGCGCGCCGCCCGAGGTCGAGAGCCAGACCGTCTCCGCGGGCAGCTCGCGCCCCTTGCGGACGTACTCGAACATCGTCGGGTTCGGGCCGCGCTCGTTCTCGCGAATGCCGCGGTACTCCGTGTTCCCGGTGAACAGCGTCATGGTCGCGCCGAAGTGGCCGTTGTTCATCACGTTCACGTTCGGCGCGATGACGCCCTGCTCCGCGATGCGCATGAGGTTGGGCACGTTGGCGGGCGTGTGGATCGTCTCCTTCGAGCGCACGCCGCCGGCGAAGGCGACCATGACGAGGTGCTTCGTCTTGTACTTGCGCTTCTTCGCCCATGCTTCGGTCTGCAGCGCCGGCATGCTCAGCATGGCGAGGCCGCTGCCCTTGAGGAACCGGCGGCGTGTGAGATCGAGGCACATGGTGTTCGCTCCTAGTACGTCTGGTATTCGGGGCTCGAGATGAGTGTCCACAGCACGACGCGCGGCGTCACGCTGGGGTCGTTCTTGAGGGACTCGGTGAAGGTGGCCAGCTCGCGACCGCTGGGCGCGCGCGCGAAGAGGCGCACGAACTGTTCCTGGACGAAGCGGCGCGCGTTGAGCGCGGAACTCGGCATGCGCGCCTGGGGTGACTCCAGCAGCACGCGCCCCATCACGAGGCGGATGGGCGTCGGATCGGCCAGGGACAGGAAAGCGTTGCGCACGTTGCGGAGTTCCTCGTAGGTAGGAACGCGGCCCAGGGCGTCCATGAACAGCCCCCGGACATAGGGAATCTCCGGCTTGGTGCGGGTCTGCTCGACGCCCCCGACGTACGCGGGGCCGGTGAGCCACGCCTGCAGGATGGCGGGGAACGCCTTGGGGTCGGCATGCAGCTTCGCGGCGTCCGCCTCCAACGTCTTCTCGGGGATGTCGGTGCCGTGCAGGTCCTTCCACGTGCGGCGCAGCAGGTGCTGCGAGGCGAGCTCCTGCGCGAAGCAGATCGCGACGAAGTCGAACTGGGACGAGCCCTTCTGGCCGAAGATCTTCGCCTTCAGCCCGTCGTACATCTTCTTGCTCTCCTTGAGCGTGCGCAGATTCCTGCGCTCCTGGACCACGAGACCGAGACACTGCTCGAGCACGACCGTGCAGAAGGTGTCGTTGCCGGGGTTGCGCTGTCCGAAGTAGGTCGAGCCCACGATCTCGCGCAGTGCGATCGACGCGGTCACCTGCCGCTTGGCGAGCCGGATGGGCAGCGTCGTCGTGCGCCCCTGTTTGGGACGGAATCGGTCGAGCAGCAGGAAGTAGTAGAGCTGCTGCTCATACCAGGTGTTCCAGGTCTCGGCGTCCTCGAGGAAGGCGGCGACCATCTTCTCGTGCGGCACGTCGTACCAGCGCTCGATCTCGTCGATGCGCGGCGTGCGCCACTTGAGGTCGAGGAAGAGGCGGCGGATGAGCTGGAGGCGCGCCGGGTCGAGGCGACGCTCGAGGAAGGCGCGCTGGGGCGCCTCGTCGCGCTTTGCCTTCGTCGGCTCCGGGGTGAAGGCGCGCGACGGCGAGCGGGGCGTGCGTTCGGCGACGACGAGCATGCTCGCGCGCAGGCTGCCGAGGCGGCCATCGTGCACCATGAGCTCGATGCGGAACGGGCCGGCGACGTCGGGCGTGAAGGTGGCGCCGCCGTCGCCGTCCGGCTCCAGCGTCGCCTCGCTGCCGACCGGACGTTCGGCGACGCGCCACGCGTAGCGGATCGGGCTGCCGTCGGGATCGCCGCTCAGCGTGCCGTCGAGGTCGGAGGCGCGGCCGACGCGCGCCGTGATGCGACGCGGCAGGATCGCCTCGGGCGGCCGGTTGTCGAGCGTCGCCCCCATGGCGAAGTGCAGCAGGTGCTCGTAGAAGTCGGAGTTGGTCTCGTCGAGCAGCGCTCCCCCGCCGTGCGCGTCGGCGCCCTGAGGCTTGCGCAACTGGGCGCTGCGTTCGGGCGCGTCGGCATCGAGGAACCCGAGCGTGGCGCGATAGTTGGCGAGCAGGGTCCGGTGGTCCGGCCGTGCGGCGTCGTCGAGGGGCTGAAGCAGATAGCGTCCGGCGGACTCCGGGTCGGAGTGGCAGCTGGCGCACTTGTCGTGGAGCCCCTTTGCCAGATAGCGCTCGAAGAAGAGCAGGTCCGCGCCCGCCGGCGACCCGATCGGGGCTTTCCGCACCGGCCCGGCGCTCGTAACGACGGTCAGGGCAAGCAGATACAGAATCAGCCAGCCCGCCCGCGCCATCGCCCGAGTTTACCCCAAACCAGTCCTCGGGCCGGTACGCGATGCGCCCCCGCGTGCGGGATCGATTCCGCACCTCCGACGCGCTAACCGTGGTTGCGAAAGGGACTTGCAGCGACTTCCTGATGGAAGAGGTGCATGGATTGGGGGGCGGTGGAGGGTCTGGGCCAGGGGTCTCGAGACTTCGGCCACGTCCGATTTCGCGCGGAGGCGCGGAGGCACCGCGGAGGCCACGGGGGGCGGTCGGCCTACCGTCGACGAGCTGCGCATAGCGGCGTTCAGGACGCCAATCGCGTCGAGATGAAGAGGGGGGCAATGGGAAGGAGTCGTGCCCCTAGCTCCTGGCCCCTGGCCCCTAGCCTTCCTGATGGAAGAGGTGCATCAGGAGTTGGTTACCAGCGAAAGGAGGCGCCGAGGATGAACTGGTGGGTCCAGGGTTCCAGGTCGAGGGTGGCGCCGTTTTCGAGGTCGAGGGTCAGGTCGGACCAGGTCGCCTTGTACTCGAGGAAGGCGGACCAGGGGCCCGCGATGTCGACGTTGATGCCGGCGAACCCCTGCGCCGCGAAGCCCGCCGCCTGGTACTCGCTGGTGTGCCCACCGTCGATCATCACG
>JBCDBY010000059.1:0-17479 GCA_039182715.1 Planctomycetota bacterium | reverse complement strand
CGCTTTTTGGGTGGGGGGGGCGGTTCTCGCGACTTGCTTTTGGGGTGGGCGGCCCTGCGGCCCGGGGGGCTGTTAGGGGTGGTGCGGCGCGGGTTTCTTTTCCCCCCAAAACCCCGGGGGGTTTTTTGCGGTGCAACACCCCCCCCGGCTCCGTAACTGTCGCTAACGACCGTGGGGCCAGCAACACCGAATCCCCCAAAGTCGTCGACGATCTCCAGCCAGCGCACAACACGCTCCGGAGTCGCCCAGCTCCAACGGCGCCCGCCGTCGCTCGCTAGCTGTGAAGGCTAACTAGGTTGTAGACACCCGGGACCTCCCGTATCTGGGGAGTTGCTAACCACAACCCAGACCGGAAGGAGCCCGAGGTGAAGCTGCATGGTAACGCTCGTACGAATCCGTTTTCCCGTCGTCTGCTGGTCGATCGGATCGAGTCGGGAGACTCGGTCCGTGCTGCTGCTGAAGCCGTAGGCGTAAGCCGCAGCACGGCGTACAAGTGGCTACGCCGCTGGCGCGAGGAGGGCGAGCCTGGGCTCCAGGATCGCTCGAGCGCTCCGCGCCATCGACCGCACCGGACGCCTGCCCGGCTTGTCCGGCGGATCGAGTCGCTTCGCCGGAAGCGTTGGACCGGTCAAGCCATCGCTCTGCGATTGGGGATGGCTCGCTCGACCGTGAGCGGCTGGCTGCGCCGTCTCGGGCTCGGCCTGCTGCGCGCGGTCACGCCGCCGGCCGTGGTGCGACGCTACGAGAAGAGCCGGCCCGGCGAGCTGCTCCACCTGGACGTGAAGAAGCTGGGCCGCTTTCGGCGTGCGGGGCATCGCGTGATTGGCAAGTCCGCCGGCTATCGACGCAGCCATGGTGCGGGCTGGGACTTCGTCCACGTGTGTATCGACGACCACAGCCGCGCGGCGTACGTCGAGATCCACGACGACGAGAAGCAGGAAACGGCGATCGGCTTCCTCCGCCGCGCGGTGGCATGGTTTGGACGTCGTCGGATCCGGGTCGAAGCGGTGCTGACCGACAACGGGTCGTGCTACCGCTCGTACGCGTTTGCGGCTGCCTGCGAGGCGCTCGGAGCCAAGCACCGACGCACTCGACCCTATCGCCCGCAGACGAACGGAAAAGCCGAGCGCTTCATCCAGACGCTGATCCGGAACTGGGCGTACGCAAAGCGGTACCGTCACTCCAACGCGCGCGCTCGCGCTCTCCCCAAGTGGCTCGCGTACTACAATCACGAGCGGCCCCACGGGAGCCTCGGAGGCAAGCCGCCGGTCACTCGCCTTCGACGAAGAGTGTCAACGACCTAGTCGGAAACCACAGCTAGCGCGAGCTATGGCGGACAGGTAAGCCGTTGGGCCTGAAACGCCGAGTTCTACGAACTCGTCGATCCCCTCCAACCTCGGCACAACACGTTCCGAAGTCGCCCAGCTCCAACAGCGCCCGCCGTCGCTCGCTAGCGCGAGCTATGGCGGACAGGTAAGCCGTTGGGCCAGCCAGCTCCCCGGCTCCGAAGTCGCTCAGCCGACTCCAGCCAGCGCACAACACGTTCCGAAGTCGCCCAGCTCCAACGGCGTAAGCCGTTGGGCCAAATAAAAAGTGACGCGGTCAAAGGAGGAGGCTCGCAATGACCGCGCCGGACAGTGAGGGCTGTCGTAATCAAGAATCGGCTCAGGGCGGTTGACCACGGGCTCCCTCCAGCACCTTGCGGGCAACCCGAACCTGGCGACCGCGCGTTGCCGCGTGGTGGCCGTCCTCCTTCGACGTCGACCCGTGCTCCATCGCGCCCGTCGACCGGTAGCGCGTATTCGGTTCTGCGCTCCCCCTTCGCGGTTCTTCGCCGCCCTGGGGTCTTTCCGGCCGCCGGTTCCACACGCGCCGAGGCACGTGAGGGCTGCGGTCCTGCACTTGGTTCGTCCTTGGAGTCTCTCCGTTCGGGCACCCCCCGACGCGATCGGTTCCCCGACCCACGCCGAACGGCACTCCTGGGATTTCTTCCCCTACGGCACGCTCTCGCGCAACCAGTCCGGTTGTTCCCGAGGCTTCCACACCTCGGCAGCTTCCGCCCACAGGGTTTCGACCCTCGCGACGGCTTACTCCCGGCCACGCCTGGCGAAGGTCCGTCGACCTCCGCAGCGCCCATGGGGTTGTCCCTTCAGGGCCTTGCTCCCCCCGACCTGCGGTACCCCTCTCGGGGCCTCGCCTCTCCTGCCGTTCCCCGGCCCCACCCGTAGGCGGGGACGGCGCGACTTCAGAGGTTTATCCAGAATCGGGAAGGGGAAAGAACGACCAGACGTGTTGGAAATCCAAACGACTGGGGTCCTGACCTTGCCCTCCTGGGTGTTCGCCCCTCCAAGGCTCTCTCCTCCCGTACCTGAGGATCGCAAGCGATCCAAAGCCCCTCCTTCCCTTCGACCGAAAATGCTCCCTACGGTTCCACTCTCGGGCGGGGATACAGGGGATTGCGTGTACGGAAATCGGCTGGTCTCTCTCGAGACTGCCGGCCTTCCTGGGGTTTCGCACCTTCTCGCTTCACGTGCTTCTTCAGGATGACTCGCGCCCTGGCTTATGGATTCACCGCCTTTGGACGGCGCGCCCGCAAAGCGGGGCCGACCTCGGACTTCGAACGCGACTGCTCCCTACCGGAGTTCCACACGTGCAGCGTCGCGGTGCGTGGTACACCCGACACCTGACACCGATTATTTCAATGAGCGATGGTGTGGATAGTGCAAGCGCACTGCCAAGGCGCAGGAAAAACCGACGTTCACGACTTATCCACAGGTTGTTCCCGACACCCTGCTCGGAAAACCGCTCACGCCGCGCCAACCGGCATTTTTTTCCACAAGTTCACGCGAGGGCGCGCGCGTGGAAAAGTCGGTGGGAAGCCGTTGGCGGGAAATGTGACAGATGAGCGGTTGCGCCCGCACACAGGGGGGCCAGGGGCTAGGAGCTAGGGGCTAGGGGCGGGCTTCGGGAGGCCCGTTGCGACGACTGCGAAGGGGCAACACGTGGAACGTTTGACGCCCAACGTTCGGGCCCCTGGCTCCTAGCCCCTGGCCCCTAGCCCGCTGCGGCCTTCTTCGCCTTCTCGATCTTGCGCCGCTCGTTCTCCTTGAGCAGGCGCTTGCGCAGGCGGAGGCTCTGCGGCGTGACCTCGACGAGCTCGTCGTCCTCGACGTACTCGAGCGCCTCCTCGACCGAGAAGATGCGCGGGGAGGAGAGCGTGGTCGCCTCGTCCGAGCCGGACGCGCGAATGTTCGTCAGGTGCTTCGCCTTGGTCGGGTTGACGACGATGTCGCCGGGTCGGCAGTGCTCGCCGACGATCATGCCCTCGTAGATCGGCTCGCCGGGCTTGACGAAGTGCGGCCCGCGATCCTTGAGGTTGAAGAGCGCGTAGGCCACCGCCTTGCCCGGCGCCATCGAGACCTGCACGCCCTTGCTGCGCCCGGGAATCTCACCCTTGTAGGAGTCGTAGCCGTCGAACAGCGTCTGGATGACCGCCTCGCCGCGCGTGGCCGTCAGCAGCCGCGTGCGCAGGCCGATCAGGCCGCGCGAGGGAATGCGGAACTCTTGGCGCACGTGCCCGCCCTTGTTCTCCAGGTCGAGCAGCTCGCCCTTGCGCTTGGCCAGCATGGACACCACCGTCCCGGCATGCTCCTCCGGCACGTCCACGAAGACCTTCTCCATCGGCTCCTGGTCGTCCTGCAGGATGACCTCGGGCTTGCCCACGGCGAACTCGTAGTCCTCGCGGCGCAGCTTCTCGATGAGGATGCCGAGGTGCAGCGTGCCGCGGCCGGAAACCTTGAAGGAGTCGGCCGAGTTCGTGTCCTCCACGCGCAGCGCCACGTCGCACTCCGTCTCCCGGAAGAGCCGTTCGCGCAGCTTGCGGCTCTGCACGTTCGAACCCTCCTGGCCGGAGAGCGGCGAGGTGTTGATCGTGAAGATCGTGGAGATGGTCGGCTCCTCGACCGGCGGCACCGGAAGGAAGGTCGGGTTCTCGGCCGACGCGACCGTCTCGCCGATCTCGACCGCGGAGAGTCCGACCAGGCAGCAGATCTCGCCGGCGGGTACCTCGTCGACCTCCCGCTTCGAGAGGTTGTCGAAGACGAGCAGCTTCTCGATCGACTCCATGCGCGTTTTGCCGTCGCGGTTGGTCACGCTCACGCGCTGGCCCTTGCGCAGGGTGCCCTCCTCCAGTCGCCCGATGGCGTTGCGGCCGACGTACCGGTCGTACTCGATCGCCGTCACGGAAAGCACCGGGTTCGCCGCGGGGTCGCCGCCCGGCTCCGGAATCTCCTGCAGGATCGCATCCATGAGCGGGCGCAGGTCCTTGCGCTCGTCGCCCATGGCCTGTACCGCCCAGCCGTCGCGGCCCGACGCGTAGATCGTCCGGAACTCGAGCTGGTGATCCTCGATGTCGAAGTCGCAGAAGAGGCTGACGATCTCGTCGAGCACCTCCGCCGGCCGCGCGTTGGGCCGGTCGACCTTGTTCACGACGACGATCGGCTTGAGCTTGCGCTCGAACGCCTTGCGCAGCACGAAGCGCGTCTGCGCCATCGGCCCCTCGTAGGCGTCGACCAGCAGCAGCACCCCGTCCACCATCGAGAGCACGCGCTCCACCTCGCCGCCGAAGTCGGAGTGACCCGGCGTGTCGACGATGTTGATCTTGGTGTCCGACCAGTGGATGCCGGTGTTCTTGGACAGGATCGTGATGCCGCGCTCGCGCTCCAGATCCTCGGAGTCCATGACGAGCTCCTGGACCTCCTGGTTGGCGCGGAACACGCCCGCCTGCTTGAGAATCTGGTCCACGAGCGTGGTCTTGCCGTGGTCGACGTGGGCAATGATCGCGACGTTACGCACTCGGGAATCCTAACGGGGCGTGAAAGCCCCTAACGGAGCGTCTCGGCGAAGAACTCGATCGCCCCGTCGACGGCGCGAACCAGCTCGTCCGGAGCCCCGGCGAACGGATGCCGGGCCCCGAAGGTGTGATCGGCACCCTCGATCTCGAAGAGCAGCCCGTGGGCGCGGGCGAGGGCGCGCCCCTCGTCGATCGGCACCGCCGGGTCGTCGGTCCCGTGCACCAGCAGCAGCGGCGGCCCCATCGCCCGCGCCGCCGCCGGAATGTCGCGGCCCGCCGCATCCTCGAAGTAGGCCCGGCCCACCGGCAGCTCCTGCCCCGTCCGCGCGTTGCGCACCGGGTAGAAGCCGTCACGCTCCGCCTGGGCGCGCGCTTCGGCGGGGAAGCGGTCGGCGCGCGCGATGGCGGCCAGCGTCGCGACCGCGGTGACCCGATCGTCCTCCGCCGCCTTCAGGATCACGCCCCCACCACCTCGGCTGTGGCCGAGCAGGCCGATGCGCTCGGGGCGGCAGGCGGCCCAACGCCCGCTCGCCACGGCGTCGAGCATGGCGCCGAGGTCCTCCTGCTCGCGCCCCAGCGTGTTGGCCCGAAATCCCTCGAGGTCGGTGAAGTCACCCCGCTCGTCGACACCGTTGCCCGCGAAGTCGAAGCGGATCGCCGCGAACCCGGCGGCGGCCAGCCGGTCGGCGATCCACGGAAACATGCCCCAGTCCATGAAGCCTTTGAACCCGTGCGCGATGAGCACGGTCGGCGCGCGCTCTTCCGCCGCGCGGTGCAGGGCGCCGCGTCGGGGTTGTTCGAACATCTCGAAGCTCATCCGTCCTCCTTCCGCCGCGCGAAATAGTCGCGCACGAACACATGCATGGCCGGCTTATCGGTCGCCCAGCGCCAGCAGCCCTGCGCGTCGACGGCGATGTCGCGCGCCGGGTCGAATCCGAACGTGGCGAAGTCGGCCCAGCGCGTGCGGTAGCCGCGGTCGGCGAGATCGCCATGCCAGAGGTGGTAGAGATCGCCCGCGAGAAATCCGATGCGCCCGTCGACCGCATCGGCGAACCGCCGGCCCCATGCGAAGTAGTGCGCGCGCTGCGCATCGTTGCGCAGGAAGTTCTGCGTCGATCGTTCGGCACGCCCGTACGCCGCGCACGCAAGGGCACGATCACCCGAGCCGAGGATGCAGGCGTCGTACAGTCCGGGGCCCGTGAGCAGCTCGCGGCGCGCCGCCCACGCGAAACCCGAGCTCAGCCGGCGCCGCACGCCGCCGTCCGTCGGATGGCTCCCCCACATCGCCTCGAATAGCGCGGCCTCTTGCCCGCCCTCGTCGTGCAGCGCCACAAAGCTGCGACCGGTCGGCTTGCCCTGCGGCTCGACGACGTCGCGCGGCAGATCGGTGCAGCGGTCGAACAGGTGCAGCAGAACCGCGTCGTCGCGCAACCGCCGCCGCGCTTCGTCGGCCCAGTCATCCCGCGCCAGGAAGACGTCGCCGTCGAACCAGGCGACGGCGTCGCACGCCGGCGGCAACGACGCGAACGCCACGTTCAGGAGCCGCTCTTTTTGCCACAACACGTCGGGGCAGGAGCGCCGCAGGACCAGGTCCGCGTCGTCCTCGGCCAGCTCGAAGTGGTCGTCGTGCGACAGCTCGATCGTCAGCAGCGGCACGCCCAGCCGCGCCCGGAAAAGCCGGTGGTTGTGCACCCGCCGCTCGTAGCGGCACGGGTTGAAAAAGCAGCTGACGGCCCAGATCACAGGTGGACGGACATCCGCCAGAGCAGGCGGTGATCATTCGGGTCGAAGGGCGTGGCGCGGTGCACGACGCCGAGGTTGTCCCACAGCAACAGGTCGCCGTTCTGCCAGGCGTGGGCATAGTCGGGCGGCTCACACGCCTCGGCGATGCGGGCCAGGATGTCGGCCGACACGTCGGCCGGGATGCCGACGATCTCCTTCGCGTAGCACGGACTGGCGTAGACGAAGGGGCGGCCGTGGTCGGGGTGATGCGCGACCAGAGGCTTCACGCTCGCGCGATCGGGATCGTCGCGAAAAGCAGTGCTGGGCGTCTCATGGCGCACGGCATGATCCGACCACGACGCCTCGGCAAGCAGGCCGTGCAGCCGTTCGAGGGACCCGAACTCGGTGGCACCGCCGGCGCGCGGCGTCTCGACCGCGTAGAGCATCGTCAGGCGCGGCGGGCGGGGCCGGAAGGACATGTCGGAGTGAAACCCGTGGCCGACCGCGTTGGCGCCGATCGTCGTTCCGTCCGCCGCGCGCGGATTCCCCCTCCGCATGATGCGCGGGTCGTCCTCATGCCGGAAGAGCGGGCGATGGACCGGCTCGATGTCGCCGAGGGTGCACGCGAAGGAGACGAGGTCCCGCGGTGCAAGACCGGGGGCGCGCACCAGAACCAGCGGATGTTCCCGCAGCAGTGCGCGGGCGCGCGCGCGCTCTTCCCACGCGATCCGCGCCGGCTCCAGATCCGTTCCTCCTCGTTGCACGCTTCCGTATCCTAGGCAACGTGACCGATTTGCGCCCGCTCGAAGCCCGCGAACTCGCCCGCATCCCCGGCCTGCACCTGCTCACGCACGTCGGGCCGTTGCGGACGACGGAGGACGGAGGCGGCACGCGCCACGAGGCGGAGGGCATCGTGCACGTCGCGCCGGATTGCCCGCTCGCGCGCGGGCGTTCGGAGTTCTCGCACGTGATTTTCCTGGAAGCGAGCAACAACCTCTCGCACTGGATCACGCACCAGGTGCCGGCCGTGGCCGACCGCGTGTTCAAGGTGGCGACCGCGTTCCCGCGCGGCATGGGCCTTCCGCCGGTCTCCCTCGGTACGGATGTCCGGGTGCGCGGCGAGGTCTACTTCCAGAAGAACGGAGATCGCTGGCGCGGCGAGACCACCGTCCGCTTCTACCGGCCGGACGGGACGCTGGCGGAGACCGTCAACTTCCCGCTGATCGAACGGACCGCGGCGCCGGGATAACACCCCGACGCCGCGCTCCGGATCGGATCTACGGGGTGCTGACGATGACTTCGGTGACGTTTTCCGTCTCGATGTCCTCGTCGTTCCCGGTCACGGTCGAGTCGACCACGCGCAGCAGGCCGAGCGGCTCCTCGGAGTCCTGCTCCACCTTCAGGCCGGTGCCACCGTTGCGGCGGACGTTGCTGTCGCGCACGCGGGCCACGGCACGCTCACCGTCGCCGAAGACGGCGATGGCGACGCCTTCGTCCCCGTTGCGGTTGACGTCGCTGTCGCGCAGGCGCAGCGTGATGCTGCCGACCGCCTCGAAGCCGTCCTCGTTGATCTGCTCCAGCTCGATGCCGTCGTCGTTGCGGTTGACGGTGCAGTTGCGGATGTCGGCGGTGATGTCGCCGTCGTCGAAGTTCTCGAGCTTGATGCCGTCGCCGCCGTTGCTGTTGACGACCGAGTCGCGGATCTCGAACTCGATCTCGCCCTCGCCGGCCTCGTCCTCGCCCTGGCTGATCTTGATGCCCTCGTCGACGTTGCCGTTGACGGTGACGTTGTGGCAGATCAGGACGCAGTCGCCGTCGCCGGCCTGGTCGAGGTCGATGCCTTCGTCGTCGTTGTTGCTGACGCTGCAGTCGATCATCACGACCTCGACGTCGCCGCCGCCGGCCGCATCGATGTCGAAGCCGTCCTCGGGATCGATCTCCTCCGGGTCCTCGGCGTTGATGTCCGGCAGGCTGCCGTCGCCGTTGCGGTTGATGTCGCAGTCCACGAGCCAGGCGACGACGTCGCCCGTGCCGCCCTCGTCGAGCTCGATCGCATCGAACTTGTTGCGGTTGAAGTCGCTGTCGTAGGCGATGAACTGGATACCGCCGGGGCCGCGCTCGTCGACGCGCACGCCGTCCTGATCGTCGAACTCGGTGCCGATGACCGCCTGGATGCCGTTGCCGCGCACCGAGCTCTTCACGAACTTGGTGAAGACGCCGGCGGGCGAGCCCGCGTTGTCGTCGATGTGCACGCCGAACTTGTCGTGGCCGCGCACGGTGCTGTTCCACAGGCAGAGGCGGATCGTGCCGCGACGCCAGGCCGGAACGGTGATCACCACGCCGCGCTCCTTCGCGCCGACGAGCTCGAGGTTGTGGATGTTGAGGCTGCCGCCACCACGGCTCTCGAAGAGGTCGAACTTGCCGCTGCCGCGCGCCGACACCTTGGCGCCGAAGCCGAGCAGGTTGAGCGTCTGGCTGCCGCGGTAGACCACGGTGCCGCTGGTGATGCGGACGTCCTTCGCGAAGAACACGATCGTGTTCACGCTCGGGTTGGTGCTCGCGCGACGGACCGCGCGGCGGAACGAGCCGGGGCCGGCGTCGTTGTTGTTGAAGACGAACGCCGGGGCGGCGGACGCTTCGGAGGCGAGGGCGGGGCAGGCGACCAGGACGGCCGCGCACACCCACAGACGGGCATTCATGATGTGCTGTACTCCGATTTCGTAGCGGGTTACCGAACTCCCACGGCACTCCATCCGTGGGACCCGCACGGTCTACGGCAGCAATGTTGGCGCGGGATAAATCCCCCGCTAAGGCGAGACGGACCTTATCGGACGTCAGGCGAGCCCGGCCGAACCGTCGGGCGCGATCTCGCTGATGTTGGCGATGATCCAGGGGTCGGGTACCCCGACGTTCTCCTCGTCCTTGCCGGCGTAGGGCATGTGGTAGAGCACGTAGCGCATGGCCGCCAGCCGCGCGCGCATCTTGTCCTCGGACTTGATGACCGTCCACGGCGCGTGCGGCGTGTGCGTGTGCTTGAACATCTCCTCCTTGGCGAGGGTGTAGTCGTCCCACCGCCGCTCGGACTCGAGGTCCATCGGGCTCAGCTTCCACTGCTTGAGCGGGTGCGTTTTGCGCATGCCGAAGCGCCGGCGCTGCTCCTCCTGGCTGACGGAGAACCAGAACTTGATGAGGCGAATGCCGGAACTGGTCAGCATGCGCTCGACGAGCGGAACCTGCTCGAAGAACTGCCCGTACTCCTGCTCGGTGCAGAAACCCATCACCCGCTCGACGCCCGCGCGGTTGTACCAGCTGCGATCGAAGAACATGATCTCGCCCGGCCCCGGCAGATGGCGGATGTAGCGCTGGAAGTACCAGGAGCCGCGCTCCCGATCGGTCGGCTTCTCCAGCGCGATCACGCGCGCGCCGCGCGGGTTGATGAACTCCATGAAGCGCTTGATCGTGCTGCCCTTGCCGGCCGCGTCGCGCCCCTCGAAGATCATCAGCACCTTCTGCTGCGTCTCCTTGACCCAGTTCTGGAACTTCACCAGCTCGACCTGCAGCGCGTACTTCTGCCGGTAGTACTCCTGGACGTGGATGCGCTTGGGGTAGGGGTACATGCCCTCGAGGAAGTAGCGCTGCCGCAGGACCGGGTCGAACTCCTCGGGGTGCTCGAGCGGCACCGCCGTCTCGATCGGCTCCGGCTCGTGATCGAACTCGATGGACTCCTCGAGAAACTTCTGGAAGGCGCGCATCCAGCGAGCATAGCCACCGCCCCGAACGCGCCCCAATTCAAGGTTTGATCAAGAGCGCGCGCGCGAGGATCGCCTGGACAAGCGCCGCTTTCCCCGCCTGGTAGGTCTCGATGTCCCGGTCCGCGAGGCTCCACTTGCGCGCGCCCAGCTCCGCAGCCGCGATCGGATGCGTACGCAGGTAGTCCCGGAACGCGAGATGACGCCGCAGCTCCTCCGAGTCGGGCGCGCAGGCGTAGAGATGCACGCGCGGCCACGCTCCGCGGTGGAGCGGCTTGAAGACCTCGCGGCCGGAAATGCCCTGATCGCCGACGTGTCGAACGCCCGCCGCCGCCAGCGCGCTAACCAGCGCGGTCCAACGGTCCGGCCGGACGACCAGATCGATGTCGAGGATCGGCTTCGCGATCATGCCGGGCACGGCGGTGCCGCCGACGTGCTCGATTCCCTCCAGGGCAGGCCCGGCAATGGCCCGAAAATGTCGGGCAAGGTGCGCGCACTGCGTCGGCCAATCGGGGTCGTACTCCGAAACGAGTCCCCGTCGCCGTACGCCTCTTTCCCGGTCGGTTCCCGCCACCTCTCCTTTCTACCTCCCGGCTGGGTGCGGTGCCGTCTCTCCCGGTTTCGCATTTTTCGGTTACACGGAGGGGTGGCTTGGCAACTCCCTTGTGAGAGCCCATGGAAGATCATCCGGTTTCCTTCGAGTCGCTCCTGCGCCATCGCGCGTGGGTCCGTCGCATGGCGCGCGCCCTGGTGCGCGACGAGCATGCGGCGGCCGACCTGGAGCAGGAGACCTGGATCGCGGCGATGCAGCAGCCCCCGCGGAGCGAAGGCGCCGTGAAAGGCTGGTTCCGTCGCGTGCTGCGCAACCAGCGCGCGCAGATGCTGCGACGCGAGGAGCGCGTGGAACGGCGCGAGCGCAAGGCGGCGAAACCGGACGGCGACGAGGCGGCGGACGAGATCGTGATGCGCGCGGAAGCGCAGCGCGCGGTCGTCAACCACGTCTTCGAGCTGGAGGAGCCCTACCGCTCCACCATGCTGCTGCGCTACTTCGAGGAGCTCTCCCCCGTCGACACCGCGGCGCGCCTCGGCGTGACCGCGGCGACCGTCCGGATGCGCGAGCACCGGGCGCTCAAGAAGCTGCGCACGCGCATGGACACGCAGTTCGGCAGCCGCCGCGTCTGGGGCGTGCTGCTGGGCGCCCTCGCGCTGCCCGCCGCCGCCTCCGCGGCAGCCGCTTCCACCACCTCCTCCTCCCTGGGAACCACCGCCATGGCCGTCTCTTCGAAGAAGTCCCTGCTCGCCGGCGTCGCCGTCTGTGCGCTGCTGTTGTGCGGCACGCTCTACGTCGCGCGCGACGCGCTCTTCCCCGGCGAGCCGACGCGACTCGATCGTGCGGCGCGCAACGGGAGCGCCACGGAGTCGGCTGCGCTCGACGGCAACGCGACGCGCGGGACCGCACCCGAAGTCCCCGGCCCGTCCGCCGCGGCGACCGCGAGGCTGAGCGGCGAGGTGCGCTTCGCCGCGACGAGCGCACCGGCCGAGGGCGTGCCGGTCGAGCTGCTCGGCCCCGACGGCATGCGCCGCACCGCGACGACGGCCGCCTCGGGCTACTTCTCGTTCGATCTGCCCGACGGCGGCCCCTACGCCGTGCGCGCGCGCAGGGAGGGCTACGCGACACCGCGCGTGCAGGGCCTCGAGCTGCTGCCGGACGAGCACCAGCACCTCGACGTGCTCTGGCTCGACGCACCGGTACGCGTCCGGGTCGACGTCGTCGATCCGCAGGGCGCGCCGGTCGCCGATGCGCGCGTCGAGGCTTTCCTCGCGCGGCCGCGGGTCGGCGGGCAGGACTGGCGCGGGGCGCGCCCGAAGCCGGTCGTCACCCGGACCACCGACGCGCAGGGCCGCGCACGGCTGGACGACCTCGCGCCGGGGCGCTGGACGTTCCGCGCCTCGCACGCCTCGTTCGCGCCGACCGGACTCGCCGACAAGCCGCTGCTGCGCGGCGGCGTGGAGGTGCCGATCACGCTGGCGCTCGCACGCGGCCACGCGCTCGAGGGCGTCGTCCTCGACGTCGAGAAGAAGCCGCTGGCCGGCGCGACGGTGCTCGCGCTCGCCCCGCGCGAGGCGACGCGTTCGATGACGCCGTCCCCGCGTGGCGCACTCGCCCTCGAGGCGGTCACCGACGAAAAAGGCCGCTACCGCTTCGAGCATCTGCCGCGCGGCGGCCACGCCATCGCGCTGCTGCCGGAGGGCGGCCTCCCCTCCCGCTTCGGCGTCGTCGAGGTGCCATCCGTGTCGCGCTTCGACATCCTGCTCGACGGCGGCAAGCTCTTCGGGCGCGTGACCGACGAACAGGGCAAGCCGGTCGAAGGCGCCGAGGTGCGCGGCGCCTTCTGGCGGCGCCACTCCCCCACCTACCTGACCGCGCACAGCGACGCGGACGGACGGTACGAGATTCACGTCCCGATCGGCGCCTACCTCCATCCGCCGGCGCGCGGCCAGGGGGACGGACGATCCCGACCCGTGAACTTCACCGCGCGCAAGGAGGGCTACGTGCTCGTGCCCGCCACCGGCCGCCGCGCCTGGACGAGCGCCTTCGTGCTCCACGGCGCCGCCGAGGAGTGGAACCTGACGCTGCGTCGCGCCGCGACGGTCGAGGGTCGCGTGCAAAGCGAGGCGGGGCCGGTCGCCGGGGCGGAGGTCGAGCTGCAGGTCTGGAACGGATTCCGCGGGCTCGTCACGCACCAGGCACGCACCGACGCGGAAGGCCGCTATCGGATCGACGGCGTCGAGGACGGATTCGCGCGGGTGCTGGTGCGCAAGGAGGGATTCGCGCAGGATCCGATGCCGGACCGCAAGACGATGCCGGGCGCGCGCGATCCGAAGATCGGCCGCAGCGGTGTGACCCGCCTCGATGCTCGGATGGAGCGCGGCGTCGATCTGCGCGGCGTCGTGCGGACACGCGAAGGAGCGGCGGTCGCCGCGGTCGAGGTGGTCTCCGAAGTGGCGCCGGCCACGACGACGGCCACCGATGGATCGTTCCTCCTCGCCGGCGTGCCCAAGGGCGAGCTGACGCTGCGCGTTCGCCGCGATGGTCGCGAGCTGCTGGCGCAACCGGTCGACACGTCGGACGAATCCATCGAGCTCGTGATCGAGGGCGCCCGGACCGTCCGAGGCCGCGTCGACCCCGCCGCCGGCGCGTTCGTGCAGGTCGCCCCGAAGCAGGTCGTGCTCGAAGGCAGCTACGAGGTGGCCTCCGTGTGGCAGAGCGCGCCGCGCCAGCCGGTCGCGACGGATGGCGCATTCGAGGTCGTGCTACCGAGCGCGGAGGACTACCTCGTGCGCGCCGTCGCACCGGGCTTCGCGCCCGCCGTCGCCGACGCGGAGGAAGGCGTGCGGCTGAAGCTCGAGCGCGGTCACGTCATGCGCGGCGTGGTCGTCGCCGCCGACGGCAGCGGGCCGATCGCCGGGGCGCGCATCGAGTTCAGCAACGATCGCCTGCCCCCCGCGCTTGGTCAGAAGCGGGATTGGTCCAGCTCCGGATTCAACAGCCACCCGTTCGAGATCGTCGCGACAACCGGCGCCGACGGCCGATTCGAGATCCCCGATCTGCCGGCCTTCACCTACCGCCTGCGCGTCAGCGCGCCCGGCACGCTCTGGGCGCAGCCGACGATTCGTCTGCCGGCGGACGAGCCGCTGCGCGTCGAGCTGGCGACGCCCGGCTCGATTCGCGGCCGCGTGCAGTACGAAGACGGCACGCCGGTGGGCGACGCGCTCGTGCGCGCGCACCATCCGCAGGGCGGCTTCCAGGGTTCGCAGGCGATGAGCAAGCCGGACGGCAGCTTCGAGCTCAGCACGAGCGCCGGCGCCGTGCGGCTCGAGGTCGCGCAGGGCTGGCAGGCGCAGGTCGACGTCGTACCGTCGATGTCGAGCGAGACGTTCGCCTCGGGCGCCACGGACGTGGTCCTGACGGCAAAGCGAGGCAAGGGATCGATCACCGGCCGTTGCGTCGCGTACGGCGACGAAGCGGTGCCCGGCGCATGGCTGCACGTGCGGCCGGTCGGCGGCGGCGCGACGTTTGCCACGCGCAGCGACGCGGACGGCCGCTTCACGATCACCGGACTCTCGGTCGCGCGCGTCGAGGTGCGCGTGGTCGCGAACCGCTCCGCGGGCGCGCCCGATCGCTTCGGCAAGCCGCTCGTGGCCGAAGCCGCGTCGCTCAACGCGGGCGACCAGGGCGTGACGATCGCGCTGCAGCCGGCGCGGACGCTGCAGGGGACCGTCACGGGTCCGGACGGCGAGCCGCTGCGCGGCGGCGTGTTCGTGCGCGCCCAACGCGACGCGAAGGGCTGGCACTACAACGGCGGCGTGAAGCCGGACGGGACGTTTTCGATCGGCAACCTCCCCGCGGGCACGTTCACGCTGACGCTGCACGAGTCGAACACGGGCAAGACGGTGCCGCTGACGCGGGCGACGCGCGTGGAGTCCGGAGCCCAGGGCATCGCGCTCGCGGTGCAGGCGACGGGTGCGGTCTCCGGCCGCGTGCTCGACGCGAGCGGGACCCCAGTGCCCGGCGCCGCGGTGTTTGCGCTCGACGCGAAGCGCGAGGTGCTTGCGCACACCCAAACCGACCTGCAGGGTCGCTACCGCCTCGGCGGACTGACCGCGCCCTCGTTCCAGCTGGAGTCGCGGCACACGAAGCTGGGGCGCGCGGTGGTGGCCAAGGCGTCCGCCGGCGGCACGCGGGACCTGAACCTCGAGCCGCAGCCGCGCATCGCGCTGCGTGCCGTGGACAGCGAGGGAGCGCCCCTGCGACACGCGGTCCTCCGGCTCGTCCACGAGGAAGGGCGAGCCAACGGACAGGCATCGACCGACGCGGAGGGGCGCGTGGCGTCCCGCGCGCTGCCGCCGGGTCGCTACGAGGTCAAGCTCGTCGCTCTCGGCGGCAAGCCGCTGGCAAAGCCGCGCGCGCTCGGATTCGTCCGCAGCGGCGATCCCGAGACGACGTTGCGATAGCATCATCGCGCATGACCGCGTCGCCTCTCCACCGTCGCGCCCGCGAAGGCCACTGGATCTCCTGGCTCGGAGCCCCGACGCAGTTCCTGGCGCTGGGCGAGGAAACCGGCAACACCTACTGCCTGTCGCGCGCCGTCTCCGCCGCGGACGGGCGCACGCCGCCGCACCGTCACGACTTCGAGGAGGGGTTCTACCTGACACGCGGATCGCTCACCTTCGTGGCGGGCGACCGGACCGAGACGCTGCACGCCGGCGACTTCGTGAACGTCGGCGCGCTCGTAGCCCATGCCGTGCGCAACGAGAGCGGCGCCGACGCGGAGGCGCTCATCCTCTGCGCGCCGGCCGGGTTCGACCGCTTCCAGCGCGACGGCGGTTATCCCATGGAACACGCCGACGCGCCCGTGGTCCCGATCTCCGACGAGGTCCGCGACCGGCTCGTGACGGCTGCCGCCAAGCACGATATCGATCTCGATCCGCCGGCGGCCGCGTTCCAGCTCGCGCCGCGCGCCCACGTCGTGCGGCGCGACGAAGGCGACACGGTGGACGTGGTCGGCGATCGCTACCGGTTCCTCGCGACCGGCGAAGAGACCGAGGGCGGGTACGCGCTGTGGGAGGCGACGCTGAGCCCCGGCGGCGGTCCGCCGCCGCACACGCACACGCGCGAGGAGGAGGCCTTCTGCATCCTCGAAGGCACGATCACCTTCTTCACCGACGACGGCTCGTTCGAGGCGACGGCCGGTGAATTCGTGCATCTGCCGCGCGGGCAACGGCACTGGTTCCGCAACGAGACCGACCGGCCGGCCCGCACGCTCATCCACGTCGCGCCCGCCGGACTCGAGCAGCTCTTCTTCGAAATCGGCACGCGCGTCGAGGACCGGACCGCCCCCATCGCGGCGCCGAGCAACGAGGAGATCCGCCGACTCGGCGAGCTCGCGGACCAGTTCGGCATCGAACTGGGAGGACCGTAACGAAGAATCCTGAACCGGTTTCGGGCCGCGCGGGCATGTACGGGTAGAGGTGACGACGACACGAGAGGACCCCACGGCCGCCGGCCTGCTCGCGCATCGGGACTTCCTGCGCGCTTTGGCACGCCGGCTGGTCCACGACGCCGACGACGCGGACGACATCGCGCAGGAGGCGATGGTCGTCGCTCTGGAAAAGCCGCCGCCCAGCGGAGCGAACCGCGCCTGGCTGTCGGGCGTGACGAGAAAGCTCGCGCTGCGCCACCACCGGAGCCGGCGTCGGCGGGCCGCGCGCGAAGCGACCCGGGCGCGCGCGGATCGCGTCGACGCGACCGTCGACGACGTGGCACGGCTCGAAACCCAACGCCGGGTCGTCGAGGCCGTCGTGGCCCTGCCGCCGATGGACCGCGACGTCATCGTGGCCCGTTTCCTCGATGGGAAACCGCCGCGCGTCGTGGCGCGCGAACTGGGCGTTCCGGTCGAGACGGTGCGCTCGCGCACGCGGCGGGCGCTGGCAAGACTGCGCAAGGATCTCGACGCGCGTACGCCGGGGGGACGTCGCGTCTGGTGTGCCGCCCTGCTGCCGCTGCTGGCCGGTCGATCCGTGTTGGCGGCGGGCGTGGCGACGGTGTTGTTGATGGCGACGGTCGGCGTCGTCGCGGTGCAGTGGAGCGCCCCGCCCACGACGCCTCCGCAGCGAGCTGCGCTCGAAAACCCCGTCGAGCCGGAGCCCGGCGACGCCGTGCCGGCGGCCGAAAGGGAGCCGGAAGCGACGCCCGGCGACCGGGAGCCGGCGCGCCGCCGCTTACGCCACACCGTGAACCTGGAGACGCCCGGTGCACGGCTGCGCGTGCAGTTTCGCCACTTCGGCGCCGACCCCGATCCCGAACCCCTCGAACTCGTCGCCGACGCGGAGGGCATCGTCACGTTCGACCCGCCGACGCATCCGCATCCGGCCCATCACGTCGATCTTCTGGCGCGCGCGGAGGGACGCGCGTGGATTCGCCGCCGGATCGAGGGAGACGCGCTGCAGAAGCCTCGCTGGCAGATCTTTTTCGGACGTGCGGGCGTGGTGCGCCGCGGACGCATCGTCGACCCGGAGGGACGTCCCATCGAAGGCGCGGAGGTGAGCAACGGCACGCGCGATCGAACCGAAGCGGACGGACGGTTCGAGAGCG
>JBCDBY010000058.1:0-17489 GCA_039182715.1 Planctomycetota bacterium | reverse complement strand
CATGCGCGCCCCGATCGTCGGAGGAGGAGCAGCGTGACGTCCGTTCTCATCTCCGACGCATCATCACGGCGAGGACGATGCCGAGCAACAGCGTGATGCCGCCGAACACCATCAGCAACCAGGGCGGGTCGTCGCGCACGACCGGCGTACCGAGCTCGATGTGGTCGCGAATCTCGTCGCGCGTCATGCGGATCGAGCGCGACCCGAACGGCGGCGGCTCCGGCACCGCGGGCCCCCGCACCTCGGCCGAGTCGACGTGCTGCAGGGTGAAGTAGTCCTCCGTCAGCTTCGAGCCCGGCACGATGCTGGTCGGTGTGACGGTGAAGAGCGCTTCGCCGCGCATGGGCATGTGCTCCGCGCGAGGCTGCAGCGTGCGAACGCGCGTTGGGATGAGGCCAGCGTCTACGGGCGTGAGCGCCTCGACGGTGTGGATCGCGCGCGCCTCGAACAGACTCCCGTCGGCAACCCGCCAGGCGTGACCTTCGCGGATCATCTTCTCGACCTCCGCCGGCGCGGAGGTCGCGCTCTTGGGCCGGAAGGTCCACGTGACGCGGACCGGGAAGTAGGCGTGGTCGACGGCGAGCCACGCGATCTCGGGAACCGGCGTCGGGCCGAGCCCATGCACGACCTTCACGCATGCGAAGGAGCCGACCTTCTCGCGGCCGACGATGATGGTTCCGGGACGCGCCACCGCATCGGAGTAGAAGCCGACGTGGTGCCGTATGCCGAGGTAGTCGGGATTGACGGGGCCGTCCCAGGGAGGGCCGCTTTGAAGGAACGCCCGCCAGTCCGTGGTGGACGTGCCGCGAGGCCGATCGAGCTTGACGGTCCGCAACCCGTTGCGATAGACGATCTCCTCCTGGTGAAACGTGCCTTTGAAGGGGTCATCGACGAGGCGGGCGCCGCGCCAGAAGACGCGATTGCCGTCCCGGGAGTAGAAGCCGGTGAAGGAGAGCGTGGGCGCCGGCCTTCCGTTCCAGGAGAAGTCGTAGGTGTAGCAGGCGTGATAGCGCGTGGTCGCCTGCTCGCGCTGGCGCATGATCTCTACGATCTGGTCGAGGGTGTGCTCCTGCGCGCCAGCGAGGCCCGCCAGGCAGAGGAGCCCGACGAGCGCCTTCTCCACGCCGACATCGTAGCCCTACAATCGGGCCATGCGGAACGGAGCCCTCGCCCTCGTCTTTGTCCTCACCCTCGGGGCGGCCGTCCTGATGGCACAGGAGGAGCCGAAGCCGACGGCCGCCCCGCAGCGTGCCGAGGTCAAGGTGACGCTCAAGGCTGGAGCAGCGGGCGACGCGGCGCGCGTCGGGTACTCGAAGCCGCGCCCGATCGCGGTGGAGTCGAACGCGCCGCGGTTCCTGTTCGAGATCCCCAAGTTCAAGGCGCAGGACCCGATCTACTTCCGCGTGTCGATGGGCGAGACGAAGGGCGTGCCGTTCTACGGCGCCATCGATCGCTCCGGCAAGACCGACTATCACGACCTGCTCTACCTCGACTTCGATCGCGACCTCGACCTGACGAACGACGGCAAGCCGACGGAGGCGCGCATCCGCACGATCTATACGACCGGCGCGACGCTCGTGGAGTTTCTTTCGATCGGCATGAAGCTGCCGTTCACGACGTTCGGCAAGGAGGGCACCGAGCCGTACACCGCGGTGCTCTTCTACGTGACCGAAGGCAAGAAGGTCCCGAAGACGGTGCAGATCGAACGCGACGGCTGGCGCGAGGGGACGGTCAAGCTGGGCGACGGCGAGTACCGGCTGGTGCTGCTCGACGACGATTCGGACGGGCAATACACGACGAGCGACTCATGGGCGCTCAAGCCGGTGGCGACCGCGCTGGGAGAGATGCTCTCGCTCGACGCGTCGCGCACGATGCTGTTTCCCTGCTGGTCGACCGACGAGAAGACCAACATCGAAGTGAAGGCCGTCGAGGCGAGCGGGCGCGAGATCACGCTGGTGACCAAGCCGGCGAAGGAGACCGAGACCGCGTTCTTCACGCGCATCGCACGGCAGCGGCAGTCGCCGGAGGAGCGCGCGCTCGACATCGACCCGCTGCGTCCCAAGGCGACCTCGAACCAGAAGGTCGACTGGATCACCGGCCGCAACGCCGAGTACGCCCTCGAGATCGCGGCCAGCCCCAATGTGAAGAAGCCGGTCCTGCTCTTCTTCGCGTCGAACCGCAACCGCATGAGCGTGCAGATGGAGCAATACACCTTCCGCGACCGCGAGGTGGTCACGCTCGCCAAGCGCTTCGTCTGCGCCCGCATTGACGCCGCCAACTTCCCCAAGGACATGAAGAAGTACCGCGTCGACCGCGTGCCGATGATCCTGTTCCTCACGTCGACCGGAACCCGCATCCACGGGTCGGGCCCAGGATTCATCCAGCCGCGAAACCTCGCCGCGGCGATGAAACGCGCGCTCCGATAGCGACAGTTACCGAGCCGGGGTGAAATCTACCGCTATCTCAGTTAGCGGGAGAATTGAACCCGGCTCCGTAATCCCGCTAATTTCGGTAGGCGGCGTGGCAGCTGTTGCAGTTGGCCTTCAGCGCCTTGTAGTGCTGCTTCGCGAGGTTGTGCTCGTTCGCGCGGAGCGCCTGCTCCAGCTTCATGGCGAGCTGCTCGCCTTCCGCCATCTGGTCGCGGAAGTCCTCGTCGTAGCTCTTCCACTGGCCGAGGCGGTTGCTCTCGCGGTAGAGCTCCCAGAGCATGCGCGCTTCGTGCGGCGGGCTGACGTCGGGGCTGTCGGCGGGCACCTTCCAGCCTTCCTTGCGAGACTGGCCCAGGTTCTCCCAGCGCTCGGTCACCGTGATCATGAGCGCGACCATGCCATCGGGCATCACGCGCTCGGGGATCGTCTTCGGCGCCTTCGCGAGCTCATCGCCGCTCGGGACCTGGAACGCGGCGATGTCGCGGTAGAGACCTTCGTACTTCGGGCTGGTGCCGCTCAGCTTGAGGCCGGCGACCGCGTCGTCCGCCGTCGTGCCGTCGAGCGTCATGCGGATGGCCATCATCCCCGCCGGGCCGCGGTGCTTGCCGTGGTGGCAGTGGACGTAGACGGCGCCCTTCGAGCGGCGCGCCGCCTCGATCATCCGGATGGCCGCCTCGCGCGGCACGGCGTCGTAGCCGATCG
The DNA here is from genome assembly GCA_039182715.1 of Planctomycetota bacterium. Classification (GTDB taxonomy): domain Bacteria; phylum Planctomycetota; class PLA2; order PLA2; family PLA2; genus JBCDBY01. The sequence goes on along the minus strand of JBCDBY010000058.1, from coordinate 14,358 downwards.
GCACGTGCGCGTAGACGAGGCCGTACTTGTGCGCGTTGGCGAGATCGGGCGCCGCGCCATCCACGCTGATGACGGTGGTGACCCCCATCGCGGCGAGGTTGCGGAAGGCGATCTCACCCTTGGGCTGGGCGCCCTGGAAGAGCGTGTCGGACCACTGGCGGAACCGCTCGAGGCCCTCCGGCTCGCCCGCGTCCGTGTAGCTCACGGTGAGGGCGGGAGCCGCCCCCGTCTTGGCCTCCATCGAGCCCGAGGTGCAGCCGATGGCGACCAGCAAAAGAAGCGGGGTTCCGTAGCGCATGACGCACATAGGGCAATCGTCATGCCACTGCGGAACCCCGCCCATTCGTAGTCCCTGAAGGACAGGGTGTTCCCTGCCGGTTACGCCCGCAGTTTCGCCAGCTCCTCGGCCAGCACCGGGCAGACCTCGAAGGCGTCGCCCACGATGCCGTAGTCGGCCACCTTGAAGATCGGCGCCTCGGCATCGGTGTTGATCGCCACGATGCACTTCGACGTGCGCATGCCCGCCAGGTGCTGGATCGCGCCGCTCACGCCGACCGCGATGTAGAGCTTGGGGCTGACCGTCTTGCCGGTCTGGCCCACCTGCTCGTCGTGCGGACGCCAGCCGGCGTCCACCACGGCGCGGCTCGCGCCGGTGACGCCGCCGACCGCCTCGGCGAGCTGCTCGATGAGGTGCCAGTTCTCGGGGCCCTTGAGGCCGCGACCGCCGGCGACGATGACGTCCGCCTCGGTCAGGTCGAGCTTCTCGGAGGCCTTGGCGAGCACCTCCTTCACGGTGGCGCGCAAGTCACCGATGTCGCTCGTATCGAGCGATTCGACCGTCGCGCTGCCGCCGGCCGGCTCGACCGGCTCGAAGACGTTGGGTCGCAGCGTGGCGACCACGGTGTCGCTCGACGCGCTCACCTCGGCCAGCGCCTTGCCCGCGTAGACCGGCTTGGTCACGGAGATGGCACCGTCCTTCACGCCGATCTCGGTGACGTCCGTCAGGATCGCGCTGCCGGTCGCGGCGGCGACGGCGGGCGCGAGGTCCTTGCCGTTCACCGACGCGGCGAAGAGCACCAGCTTCGGCGTCGCGGCGGCGACCGCTTTGAGCAGCGGCTTGGTGAAGGCCTCGATGGAGAAGTTCGCGAGGCTGTCGGCCTCGGCGACGTAGACCTTGTCCACGCCGAAGTTGCCGACCGACTCGGCGAGCGCGCCGGCGCCCTGGCCGACCAGCACCGCGTCGACGCCGCCGCCGAGATCGCCGGCGAGCTGCGCGGCCTGCCCGAGCACCTCGGGGGCCGACTTCTTGAGCGACCCGTCCTGGGTCTCGACGAATACGAGTACGGCGGCCATTAGAGCACCTTCGCTTCCGAACGGAGGAGGCGCACGAGCTCCGGCACGGCGTCCGCTCCCTCACCCACGATCTTGCCGCCCGTCCGCTCGGCCGGGGGCGTCAACTTGTCGAGGCTCAGCGTGCCCGCGGGGGCCGGCGCGTCGAGCTCCTCGATCGGCTTCTTCTTCGCCATCATGATGCCCTTGATGGCGGGGTAGCGCGGCTCCGCGAGACCACGCTGCGCGGTGAAGACCGCGGGCAGCTTGACCTCGATGACCTCGGTGCCCGCTTCACTCTCGCGGTGCGCGGTGGCGACGCCGTCCGCGACCTCGAGCTTCGTGACGCAGGTGATCGCCGGCAGGTCGAGCATCTCGGCGACCATCACGCCGACGGCGGAGTTGTCCGCGTCGATCGACTGGCGGCCGAAGAAGAGCGCGTCGTACGACTTGCCGTCGAGCGAACCGGTGAGCGCCTTGGCGATGCCGAGCGGGCCGCGGCTGCCGCCCTCGTCCTTGACGAGCACCGCCGTGTCCGCGCCCATGGCCAGCGCCTGACGAATCTCCTTGGTCGCGTCGGCAAAGCCGAGGCAGACCACGGTGACCGTGCCCCCGTGCGCTTCCTTGAGCTGGATGGCGCACTCGAGAGCGATCTCGTCATACGGGGAAATCACGTAGTCGACGCCGGCCTGTTCGATCGACTTGCCGTCGCCGCCCACGGTAATTTTTGCGGCCGAGTCCGGCACGCGCTTGATGAACACGATCGAATCCATGCCTGGAATTGTCGCAGGGGAAGCAAGAAGGATTGGGGGCCAGGAGCTAGGGGCTAGGGGCCAGGGGCACGACCGATTCGGGGCCCACGTCGAACGTCGAACGTCCGACGTCGAACGTGCTAAAGCTCGAAGTCTTCGCCGAGGTAGACGCGCCGCACGACCGGGTCGTTGACCAGGTCTTCCTTTGGGCCCTCGCGGAGGATGCGGCCCTCGAAGATGATGTAGGCGCGGTCGGTGATCGCGAGCGTCTCGCGCACGTTATGGTCGGTCAGCAGGATGCTGATGCCTTCCTCGTCGCGGAGCTGCCGGACGATGCTCTGGATGTCGGCGACCGCGATCGGGTCGACGCCGGCGAACGGCTCGTCGAGCAGCAGCAGCCGCGGCTCGGTCATGAGCGCGCGGGCGATCTCCAGCCGCCGCCGCTCGCCGCCGCTCAGCACCTCCGCCTTCGACTTACGCAATCCCTCGATCTCGAGCGCCTTGAGCAGCCGGTCGATCCGGTCGCGCCGCTCCTTCTTCGAAATCGGCAGGATCTCCGCGATCGCCTGGAGGTTCTGCTCCACGTTGAGCGACCGGAAGATCGACGGCTCCTGGGCGAGATAGCCCATGCCGAGCCGCGCGCGGCGGTACATCGGCAGGTTGGTGACCACGCTCCCGTTGAGCTCGACCTGGCCGCCGTCCGGCCGCACGCGGCCGATCGACATCTTGAAGGTGGTCGTCTTGCCGGCGCCGTTGGGGCCCAGCAGCCCGACGATCTCGCCCGGCTCGACGAAGAAGCTGCACTCCGAAACGACCGTGCGACGACGGTAGACCTTGGTGAGCTTCTGCGCCTCGAAGAGCGGCATCGCGAAATTATAGGCTTCGCAGGTCCTGCAACGGGCCCTCGCGGAGGATTCGGCCCGCGAACAGGATGATTGCGCGATCGCTGTACGAGAGATCGCGCCGCACCGCCGATCCGGTGAACACGATCGAGATGCTCCGCTCCGCCCGCAGCTGTCGCAGCGTCGTCTGCAGGTGGGCCAACTCGCCCGGCAGAAGCCCCGCGAACGGCTCGTCGAGGAGCAGCAGCCGCGGCTCCAGCAGCATCGCGCGCGCCAGCGCGACATGAAGTCGCTGGGCGCGCGTCAGCCCTCCCACGCGGGCCCCGACCGGGCCGGGCCATCCCGCGGCTCGAAGCGCATCGCCGATGCGCGCGTCCGGCTGCGCCACCGAAGCGAGCTCCTCTTCGACCGTGCAGGACGAGAACAACGCCGGCTCTCTCGGCACGTAGACGAGCCCTTGTCGTGCACGCCGATGCATCGGCTGCTTGGTAACGAGTTTTCCGCTCCACTCGATGGAGCCGCCGTCGGGCCTGCAAGCGCCGGCGAGCAACTCCAACAGCGTCGTCTTGCCGGCGCCCCTGGGCCCCAGAATGCCGACGATTTCCGCGGGTTCGATCGCGACGCGGCAAGGCTCGACGAGGCCGCGTTTCTCGAGGTTCTGCGCCTCCAAAAGCCACATGTGGGCGGCCATTCTACGCCGCGCGAATTTCCGCACTCCGTCCTTGTGGATAACTCGTGGAATACGCTCGATCGCCCCGTCTGCAGCGGAATTTGTTGAAACTATTGGGCATTGTGCCGTCCCTGCACACCGGGTGAGCGGCGTGCAACTCGGTTCCGGGCGATCCAAGTAATGCGTGCTGTAGTCGGGGTTTCAAGGCGAACACTCGCATCGGCAACCCGGTTACCTTGCGTGCGAATTCGCTCGCGTGCCCTGCTCGGCGCGAACGGGACGTAAATTCCCCCCGAATTCCGAGTACTTGACACGTCTCGGACTCATTGATCCGAGATTGTGAATAACCTTCAGCGGATGCGCTGGATCCGGGTCGCCCCGCGGTAGAGGGGGGGGACATAAATGGGCCAGAAGACCGAGAAGGCGCGGCCGATCAGGTGGTCGCGGGGCACGAAGGGCCAGGCGACGTCCCGCTTCCAGGTCGAGATGTCCGAGCGGAGGAGCCGTCGGGTCAGCCCCTGGGAGTCGTTCGGAATGACGAATTCGTCCTCCGGCGCCAGCCCCAGCAGCGCGTCCACGGACGGCCCCGAGCTCTCCTCCCACTCGATCGTGGACCCGTCCTGCAGCACGACCCGGGAGACCTGCCAGCGCCGGCTGTCCTTGCTGCTGTTCGTGTTGTCGCCCAGGACGAAGTAGGAGTCGGCGGGCACCTGCCACTTGCGCGCGCCACTCTGGTTGGTGTCGAGCAGGTAGTGCAGGTCGCGATCGATGCGCGCGTCTTCGAGCGACGCCTGGAGGCCCCGCGCCACCAGCGAGAACCCGTGCTGGCCGCGCTTGCCGCGCAGGCCGTAGTCGGGCTCGAGCCCCGGCGGCAGGGTCGGAAGGTCGGGGATCTCGAAGAGCAGCTCCTCCCCGTCGAGCACGATCCAGATCGACTCGTCGACGTTCGAGAAGGAGAGATCGAAGCTGTCGCCCCGCTCGACCAGGAAGTCGAGCGCAATCCGCTCTTCCTTCGCGCCCCCGAAGACGAGATAGCTCTCGTCCGGCCCCAGCACGAGTCGGTGGGTGGCGTCGTGCTCGGTGATGCGCAGCTCCAGCTCGCCCTCGCGCACCACGTCCACGTGCGCGCGAAAGCGAATGTCGCCGACCTTGACCGCCGAGTTGCGGCCGACGCCGTCGGGGTCCATGGACGGGTAGGTCGGAATGCGCCGCGCGAACTCGAAGCGCGCGCCGCTCTCGTCCGCGTCGACGGAGAGCACGTCGCCCTTCTCCGTCCACGCGTCGTCACCTTCCCAACAGCTGCCGCGGAACCCGTCGCGATCGCCGGGCAGCGGCCAGTACGGCAGCATGAGGTGCTCGCGGATGGCGGGCGGCTTGCGTTCGATCTGCCAGACCTCGCCGTCCTTGCTCGTCCAGATGTCGCCGTCCGCGATCGCGACCCACTCGTCGGGCAGGCCGACGATGCGCTTGATGAAGTTGGTCGTGCGATCGAGCGGGTACTGGAAGACCGCGACGTGCCAGCGCTGCGGGTCGCCGCGCAGGTAGGCGTACTTGTCGACGAGGATGCGGTCGCCCTGCCGCACCGGCTCGCCCGGATCGCTGTCGCCGTAGAGCGACGGCATCATGGAGCCGGTCGGAATGCGAAACGCCTCCACGCTGAAGTGGCGAATGACCAGCGCCATGGCGATGGCCACCGCGAAGGCTTCGATGTTGTCGCGGACGAAGGCGGTCGTGCTGCGCATGCGTCGTGTCGTAATCCTGAAGCGGAGCTACTTCTTCTTCTCGTCGCGCGTGGACAGGACGGCGAGGAACGCCTCCTGGGGAATGGAGACGTTGCCGACCTGGCGCATGCGCTGCTTGCCCTTCTTCTGCTTCTCGAGGAGCTTCCGCTTTCTGGTTACGTCGCCGCCGTAGCACTTGGCGGTCACATTCTTGCGCATCGCCTTGATCGTCTCGCGCGCGATGATCTTGCCGCCGATCGCCGCCTGCAGCGGGACCTCGTAGAGCTGGCGGGGAATCGTCTTCTGCAGCGCGCGAATCACGTCGCGGCCGCGGCGCACCGAAACATCGCGGTGGCAGATGACGGAGAGCGCGTCGACGTCCTCGCCGGCGACGAGGATGCGCAGGCGCACGAGGTCCGCCTTCTCGAAGCCCTTCATCTCGTAGTCGAGCGTGCCGTAGCCGCGCGTGGCCGACTTGATGAGGTCGTAGAAGTCGAACACCATCTCCGCGAGCGGGATGTCGAAGGTCAGGATCACGCGGGTCGGGCCGAGGTACTCCTGGTTGATGAACACCGACCGGCGCTCCGTCGCGAGCTGCATGATGTTGCCGATGAACTCGGGCGGCGTGATGATGCTCGCGCGCACGATCGGCTCGCGGAACTCGTCGATGTAGTTCGGCTCGGGCAGCTCGGAGGGCCGCTCGATGGTGAGCAGCTCGCCGTCGGTCTGCAGGATCTCGTAGGTCACGTTGGGCGCGGTCTGGATGATCTCCACGCCGCTCTCGCGCTCCAGCCGCTCCTGCACGACCTCCATGTGGAGCATGCCGAGAAAGCCGCAGCGGAACCCGAAGCCGAGCGCCTCGCTCGTCTCCGAGTGGTAGGTGAACGACGCGTCGTTGAGCTGCAGCTTCTCGAAGGCGCGGCGCAGCTCGTCGAAGTCCTGCGTCGTCGCCGGGTAGATGCCGCAGAAGACGAGCGGCTTCGGGTCCTGGAAGCCCTCGATGGGCGCGACGCTCTCGTCCTTGGCCGGGGCGATCGTGTCGCCGACCTTGACGTGCTCCAGCGTCTTCATGTTGCCGACGAGGTAGCCGACGCTGCCGGTCGCGAGCGTGGGCAGCGCGCTCATGCGCGGCGAGAAGCAGCCGACCTCGGTGACCTCGTACTCCGCCTTGCTCGACAGGAACTGGATGCGCATGCCCTTCTTGAGCTCGCCGTCCAGCACCCGCACGTAGACCACCACGCCGCGGTAGTCGTCGTAGACCGCGTCGTAGATGAGCGCGCGCAGCGGGGCGTCGGGGTCGCCCTTGGGGGCGGGGATCTTCTCCTTGATCGCCTGCAGCACCTCGGCCACGCCGTCGCCGGTCTTGGCGGAGACGCGGACGATGCCGTCGGCGTCCAGTCCGAGGCCCTCCGAGATCTGCTCGATGACCTCGTCCGGGCGTGCGCCCGGCAGATCGATCTTGTTGATCACCGGAATGATCTCGAGACCGGTCTCGACGGCGAGGTAGGCGTTGGCGACCGTCTGCGCCTCGACGCCCTGGGCGCAGTCGACGAGCAGCAGGGCGCCCTCGCAGGCGTGCAGGGCGCGCGAGACCTCGTAGGAGAAGTCGACGTGGCCCGGCGTATCGATCAGGTTGAACATCAACCCGTCGTGCTCCATGCGCACCGCGCTCGCCTTGATGGTGATGCCGCGCTCGCGCTCCAGGTCCATCGAGTCGAGCAGCTGGTCCTGGAACTCCCGCTCGGTCACGACGCCGGTCGCCAGCAGCAGGCGGTCGGCCAGCGTCGACTTGCCGTGGTCGACGTGGGCGATAATGCAGAAGTTGCGGATCTTGTCGAGAGACATGGACCGCAGGATTGTACGGGCGAGGGCGAACGCTACGGCTCGAGCCTGTGCCGGATCTCCGGCAGCTTCTTCGCGAGCTTCTGGAGCGCCGCGGCGCGGTGGCTCAGGCGGTTCTTCTCCTCGGGCGGCAGCTCGGCGGTGGTCACGCCCAGCTCCGGCAGCAGGAAGATCGGGTCGTACCCGAAGCCGTGCTCGCCGCGCGGTGCGTGGACGATGCGCCCTTCCACGCGGCCCTCGGTCTCGACGACGATCTCGGGGCCGGTGATGGTCGGGACGGCGATCGCGATGCTGCACTGGAAGTACGCCTCGGGCTGTTCGAGCCCCTCGTCCGCGAGGCGCTGCAGGACCTTTTGCAGGTTCTGCTCGTCGGTCGCGTCCTCGCCGGCGTAGCGCGCGGAGTAGATGCCGGGCTCGCCGTTCAGCGCGGGGATGACGAGGCCGGAGTCGTCGGCGAGACAGGGCGCCTTGAGAAACATCGCGAACTCGCCCGCCTTCTTGGCGGCGTTGGCCGCGAAGGTGTCGCCGTCCTCGACGACGTCGGGCAGATCGACCGCGATGACGGCGCGCATGCCGAGCGGCTCGAGGATGGCGCGCACCTCGTGCAGCTTGTGCGGGTTCTTGCTGCCGACCAGGATCATGACTCGAAGGCGAGGTGCTGCTGCCGCGTGATGTCGGCGATGCCGAGGCGCGCGAGGCGCAGCATCTCGAGCAGCGTCGACTCGGGGAACGCCTTGCCCTCGGCCGAGCCCTGGATCTCGACCAGCTCCGCCTCGCCGTTCATGGCGATGTTGCAGTCGACCTCCGCCTTGGAGTCCTCGGCGTAGTCGAGGTCGAGGACCACCTCGCCGTTGAACACGCCGCAGCTCACGCCCGCGATGCTGCTGGTGAGCGGCCAGCGCGGCCACTTGTCGCGGTACTGCTCGAGCGCGTCGCGCAGCGCGACGTAGGCGCCCGAGATCGCCGCGGTGCGCGTGCCCCCGTCGGCCTGCAGCACGTCGCAGTCGAGCCAGATCGTCTTGTCCTTGATCGCCTTGAGGTCGATCACGCTGCGCAGGCAGCGGCCGATCAGGCGCGAGATCTCGAGGCCGCGCGAGTCCGGCTTGCCGATGCGCGCCTCGCGCGCCTTGCGGTTGCCGGTCGAGCCGGGCAGCATGCCGTACTCGGCGGTGAGCCAGCCCTTGCCGCGACCCTGCAGCCACTTGGGCACGCCGTCCTCGACGCACGCGGTGCAAAGCACGCGGGTACGCCCGTAGGAGACGAGAACGGAGCCCGCCGGCGTGTCGTTGAATTGACGTTCGAAGGAGATGGACCGCAGCTCGTCGGCGCGGCGTCCCGAGGGGCGCATGAGGGTTTGGTAACCGGGCCGCGCGACGGGCGCAAGAAAGGGAGCGGCTGGTACGCTGCTCGCCCATGCGATTCACGAAGATGCACGGGGCGGGCAACGACTACGTCTACGTGGACGGGTTCGACGAGACGGTCGAGAATCCGGCCGCCGTGGCGCGGCGCGTGAGCGACCGGCACACCGGCATCGGGGGCGACGGGCTCATTCTCCTCATGCCGTCCGAACAGGCCGACGTGCGCATGGAGATGTACAACGCCGACGGCAGCCGGGCGCAGATGTGCGGCAACGGCGTGCGCTGTCTCGCGCACCTCGCGCGCGACCACGGGCGCGTGTCCGGCGACGAGGTCGCGGTCGAGACGGACGCCGGCATCAAGCAGGTCACCCTGCTCCCGGGCGCCGCACGCGTCTCGATGGGCGCGCCTTCGCTGGCGCCGGCGAGCCTGCCGGTGACGCTCGCCGGCGAGCGCATCGTCGAGCACGAGGTGGCGGTGCTCGACCGTCGCTACGCGATCACCTGCGTGTCGATGGGCAACCCGCATGCGGTGATCTACGTCGACGACGTGGATGCGATCGAACTGCCGCGCTACGGGCGCGCGCTCGAGACCGATGCGCTCTTTCCCGAGCGCACCAACGTGGAGTTCGTGCAGGTGCTGGCGCCGGATCGCGTGCGGCAGCGCACGTGGGAGCGCGGCAGCGGCGAGACGCTGGCGTGCGGGACGGGCGCGTGCGCCGTCGCGGTCGCGGGCGTGCTGACCGGCCGCACGGAGCGCACGCTGCACAACGAGCTGCGCGGCGGCGAGCTGCTGCTGGAGTGGCCGGACGACGACGCCAGCGTGATCATGACCGGTCCGGCCGAAACGGTGTTCACGGGCAGCTATGGAATGTGACGCCTGCGGTTCGCACAGCGTCACGCGGCGCGACATCGAGGGGTATCTGCTCTTCGAGTGCCAGCTGTGCGGCGAGATGTTCGGCGATGACGAGGCGATCGCGCTCATCGACGAGCTGCGCGAGGGGCGCGCGCGCGGGCTCGACGACGAGGTCATCCCGCTTGTGTCGGTGCTGGAGAGCACGCAGGCGTTCCGGCTGGTGCATGCGTCGATCGGCTGGAAGGAGAAGGGCGAGGCGCCGAGCGTGCTCTTCACCGCCGTGCGCAGCGACACGCGCGACATCGAGCGGCTGATGAAGTCGCTGGAGCTGGCCAACCGGCGCACGCACCACCGCTGGCTGGTCGAGCTGAGCCTGCAGCAGACGCTGGTCTTCGTGCTGCGCCCGCGCTTCTACAAGCCGCCCGCCGACATCACGCCGGGCGAGATCGAGCAGGCGCGGGCCGATCTCGGCACCGTGGCGACCCAACTGCGGCGCGACGTGTCGCTCAGTTGGTGGAGGGCCTGACCTCGGCGCCGGCCAACCGCGCCTTCGACGCGCGCCGCGTGACGTGCGCGAGGTAGCGATCGGCGTCGCCGCGGAAGTGCTTGCCGAGCAGATGCGGCTGCGGCAGCCACTCGATGCGATAGCGCTTGAGCTCGATCTTCAGGTCGGGCACCTCGTCGAACAGGATGCGCGCGGCGTCGGGCTTGAGCCAACCGGTGGTGATCGTGCCGTCGTGCGCATGCGCGTGGACCTGCACGCCCCACGAGGCGAAGTGCGCCGCGATGCGGAAGCGCCCGGCCGCATCGCTGACCGCTTCGCGCGCGATGAGACGTCCCGACTGCATGGTGCGCGCGACGACCTTGGCGCCGACGATCGGCCGGCCGTTCTGGTCGACGAGACGCCCCTTCACCTCGGGGTCGAGGCGCGTCAGGGACCAGCGCAGCGTGACCGTGCGCGGGTAGCGGGCGCGCTTGTCGACGAACGTGCGTTCGCCCTTCGCCTCGCGGCCGTCTTTGGAGAGCTCGCCCCACTCGGCGAACTGCGCCATGTAGGGCGAGCGCGTCTTCGCGGTGCGGAAGGCGGCGAAGCCCTTGGTGTCGACGCCGGAGAGCGTGGTCTTGGCGACCAGCCTTCGGGGGCCCGCGTCCGCGACCAGCTCGACGCGGCGCGTGGTCAGGTCGAGGACGCCGCCGATGTCGACGTGCAGGACGCCCTCGCCGCCGCCCTTGGTGACCAGCGCGCTGCCGCCCTTCTTCTCCCGGTAGTCGAGCGCGAGGCTCCACTTGCCCTCGGCGCGGCGTTGCCGGAGCTGGAGACGCTCGCGGGCGCCGTCGGTGCGGCGCGGGTCGCTGAGCAGGACGAAGGTCGCGCGCTCGGTCTGCACCTCTTCTCCCGCACCCGCGTCGCCCGGACCGGAGCGTGCCTCGAGCACGATCTCGCCCCGCCAGGCGCGGACCTCGCGCAGCGCGACGTCGTCGGCCGAAACCGGCCCGGCGAGCAGAAAAAGCAGGAGCCAACGCATGCTTCCCTTCGAATCGGCCGAATCGGGTGCGGTTCTGTACCGCCCCGCGCTCAAGTCGGCTTCCGTGAGGGTCGATGCGGGAGGTGCGATGGCGTTCTGTTCGAAGTGTGGCAACGACGTGGCCGACCCGAACGCGTGTCCGATCTGCGCGGCGGGACGAGGGGCAAAAAAGCGCCGCCAGGCGCAGATTTCCGCCTGCGACTGCCCCCGCTGCGGGGACCCGCTGGGCGAGCAGGACCTCGACGGCACCAAGGCGCTGATGTGCCAGAGCTGCCACGGGATGTTCTTTCCCGATCAGTCGCTGGAAGTGGTCCTGAACAAGCTGCGCGCCACGGCCGACCCGACCGACCTCGACTCGGCGCTCAAGGAGTTCCGGGACCGATTCCGCCGGGAGCTGCCGGAGAACGTCCACTACAAGAAGTGTCCGGTCTGCGGCAATCCGATGATTCGCCGGAACTACGGCACGGTCTCCGGCGTGATCGTGGACGTCTGCTACGAGCACGGCATCTGGGTCGACGAGAACGCCTTTGCCGAGCTCGCCGACTTCATCGTGCGCGGCGGCGACCTTGTCGCGGGCAAGGCGCAGGAGACGCGTGCGCGCCTGAAGAGCATCCCCAAGGCGGACGGTCCGTCCATCCTCGGGAAGCTCCTCGGCTCCGAGTAGCGGGGCCCCACGTTTGGACCCCGTGGCCCTCCGCTGCGGCACCGGTGCCGCACCCGGCCGCCCGAAACCCCTCCGCAGAAACGACTTAGAGCCGACTCTGCCAAGAGTGGTTTGTCAGGAGGCTTACGTCAGGAGGCTACTCCTTGACCTTGAGCTGGAGGACGACGTCTTTGGTGCCGGCGGCGATGCCGTTGAGCTTGAGCGGCTCGTACTCGACGCGGTTCTCGCCCCAGCCCCAGGTGCGCACCTCGAGCTCGTAGCTGCCCTCGGGGATGCGGGTCACCTCGAAGGTGCCGTCCTCGCGGACGCGGGCGCCGGTTGCCTGGGTACTCGACTCGCCATCGGTCGGGCCGGTCAGCGTGGCGCGCACCCAAGCGCGCGTCATCGGCTCGCCGGACTCGTTCAGCACCTTGCCGGTGATGACCAGCGCGGGCTTCATCGTGACCTTCATGCCCTTCACCTCGGAGCCGGGCGCGACGCCCTTCTTCGACATGGTCTGCATGGCGAGGCCCTCGGCCTCGACGTAGAGCACGATGTCGCCCGACGGCACGTCGACCGCGCGGAAGCGGCCCTTGCTGTCGGTGAAGACCGGGGTGCCCTGCGACATCCAGCGGCGCCGCATGCGGTCGTCGCCGTCGTTGCCCGGGTCCTTGGCCACCACGATGCGCGCACCCTCGACGACGCCACCCTCGCGGGCGACCACCATGCCGGTGAGCGTCGCGGAGCTCACGAGCTTGATGTCCACCTCGCGGGTGTCGGTGCCGGCCACGACCTCGAGCTCACCGCTCTCGCCGCTCTCGAAACCGGCGAGCGTCGCCTCGGCCTTGACCTTCATCGGCGGCACGCCGTCGATGCGGAAGCGGCCGTTGCTGTCGGTGTGCGTGTAGAGCTCGCGCAGGCGCATGCCCGCCATCCAGTTGCCGCGACCCCGGCTGGCCGGCTGCAGGCGCACGAGCGCGCCGCGCACGGGCGAGCCCTCGCCGGTCGTCACGCGTCCCTCGATGCCGCTCGCCGCGGCCAGCTCGAAGTCGCGCTGGACGATCTCCTGGTCGGCGGCGAGCTCGACGCCGCGCCAGGGGTTGTCCGCCTGCTCAACGTAACCCTCGGCCTTCACGCTGAGCGAGACGCGGTCGCCAATGTCGGTGACGCGGTAGCGGCCATCGGGACCGGTTTGCACCGGCCGCGCCCCCATCATCATGTCATTGACCGTGACCGTCGCGTTGCGGATCGGTTCCTGCGTGTCGATGTCGCGCACGACGCCTTCGACGACGCGCCCGCGCTTGAGCGGGATGTCGGGCAGCTCCGCCTCGCGACCGTCCTCGAACTTCACGTTGCGCATCGACGTATAGACGGCGTTGCGCGTCCACTGATTGCCCATGAAGTTGGCGTAGCCCGGCGCGGAGACCGCGACCGAGTGCATGCCGTCGATGCCGACGCCCTCGAGGCGGAACACGCCGTAGGAGTCGGTCTTGATCGCCTTCTGGTAGGCGCCGACCCACTGGTTGCCGCCGGGACCGCGCAGCATCAGGATGATCTCCGCGTTCGCGATCGGCTGCGTGGTGTCGACGTCGATGACGCGACCCTTGAGCGTCGCGCCGCCCGGCAGCTGGATGACGAGATCCTCTTCCAGCGGCAGACGGAAGTTGCGGTTGAGGTCGACGCCGTCCTTGGGCGTCACGCGCACCGAGTAGCGGTTGGTGCGCGGCTCGATGCGGAAGGAGAAGCGGCCGTCGCTTCCGGTCGTCTGCAGCTCCTTCACCTGGCTCCACCAGCGGCGGCTGTTCGGGAAGAGGCTCACGACCACCTCGGAGGCGGGCCGGCCGTCGCGGCCGAGCACCACGCCGGCAACCTCGACGCCGCGCGTGAGCGAGAGCGTGATGTCGGTCTCGGCGCCCGCGCCGACGTAAACGTCGGGGCGATAGTGCGGCGCCCAACCCTCGGCGCGCGCACGCAGGTACAAAATGCCCGGATCCTCGAGACGGATCGTGAACGTGCCGTCGCCCGCCGTCGTCGTCGATGCCGACACGTAGTCGGCCACCGCCGCGTTGGTCGCGCTGCCGCGCATGGAGAAACCGGTCTGCCCGTTGTTCGGCAGAATCGCGGCAACCTCGACGTTGGGAACGGCGACGCCGCTGGAGGAGACGACCTTGCCGTTCAGGAAGTAGTAGCGATCGATGTAGAGATCGCCCAGCTCGACGGCGGTCTCGGTCGGCACCGCCACCTCCTGCCGGAAGGTCTGGACCGCCTCGCCGTCGATCGTGAGCACGTAGCCGGTCGCGCGGGGCAGCTGCGGAATCGCGAAGCGGCCCTCGGCGTCGGTCCGGACGCGCCCTTCGATCAGGTGGCCGTCGAGGTTCGTCTTCAGCAGCACTTCCAGGTCGGTCCCCGGAGCCGTCGGGCGCGTCAGCACCGCCGCGCCGGACGTGGTGAACCCGCCGTACTGCTCGATCAGCTTGGCCACCGTGGCGGCATCCGCCGCCTGGGGCCCGCTGGCCGTCTCGACCTCCGCGGTCGTCGACTCGGTCGTGGCGTTCTCACGACCGTCGGCCAGCCGGCTGCGGCGATCCGTCCGGCCGCTATCCGAGCCGGACATCCAGTACAGGCCGCCGACGACCAGCAGGGCGGCCACGGCAAGCAGAATGATGGGTGTGCGCTTCGACATCGGTCCCTCCGGAAGGATCTTCGTAAAGAACGGCGCGAAGGGATGCGGGGTTCCCGCGCTGCTTGCAAAAAAAAAGGCCACCCCCGCAGGGGTGGCCTTCGATTCGTCCGGTCTTGCGGTCAACGCACCATGCGGGTGT
>JBCDBY010000057.1:0-17628 GCA_039182715.1 Planctomycetota bacterium | reverse complement strand
GCTCCTTGCTCTTGTAGCCCTTCACCGCGATGGTGATGAGCGTCTCGGCGTAGGAGCGGAAAGCCTTCGCTTTCGCCACGGTCGTCGTGACGCGGCCATGCTCGATCAGCGCGGCCACCATGTTGCGTCGCATGGCGAGGTTGTGCGAGGGGCTGACCTTGAGCTTGCCCCGGCGTTTCCTGTGGCGCATCGCGGGTCTCCGTTCCGGCTTTCTAGTTCCGGCTTTCTAGTTCAGGCTTTCGAGGTCCATCTCCAGGTCGAGGCCGACGTTCTGGAGCTTGACCTTGACCTCGCGCAGCGAGGTCTTGCCGAAGTTCTTCAGGTTGAGCAGATCGACCTCGGCCATGGAGACCAGGTCCCGAATCGTGCGCACGTTCTCTGCCTCAAGGCAGTTGCTGGCGCGCACCGAAAGGTCGAGATCGGAGATCGGCAGGTCGAGGCGCTCCTTGAGCGCGAGGTTCTCGCTGCTGGGCTCCGGCTCGGGCAGGCTCGGCATCTCGTCCTCGACGACCGGCATGGCCTCCTCGGCCCCGAGCTGCGCGCCGGCGAAGCCGTACTGCACGAACGGGTTGAGATGCTTGCGATAGATCTTGCTCGCCTCGACCAGGGCGTCCTCCGGCGTCACGGTGCCGTCGGTCCAGATCTCCAGGACGAGCTTGTCGTAGTTGGTCAGCTTGCCGACACGGGTGTTCTCGATCCGGTAGCGCACGCGGTGCACCGGCGAGAAGATCGAGTCGACCGGCACCATGCCGATCTCCTGCTCCGGCTGCTCGTTCTCCTCGGCGGTGACGAAGCCGCGCCCGCGGCGCGCCGTCATCTCGCAGGAGAACTCCGCATCCTCGGTGAGGGTGCAGATGTGCAGGTCCGGGTTCACGATCTCGGCGCCCGGATCGCAGATGATGTCGGCCGCCGTGACCGCACCCTTGGTGCTGCGGTCGATGCGCAGCGTGGCCGGGCCATCGCTGTGCAGGCGGACGAGGAGCTTCTTGATGTTGAGGACGACATCGGTGATGTCCTCCACCATGTGCGGGAGCGCGGTGAACTCATGCCGGACACCGGCAATTTTCACCTGGGTCACCGCCGAGCCCTCGATCGACGAGAGCAGGACGCGGCGCAGGCCGTTTCCGACCGTGGTACCGAAGCCGCGCTCGAACGGCTCGGCGACGAACCGTCCGAAGTTTTCCTTGGACTCTTCCGCGACGACGCGGGTAGGCAATTCAAGATTCCGCCAGCGAATGCGCATCTCGTTCCGTTTCCTCCGTTTCCGTCCCTCGGGTTCGCACCCTGCGGGCGAATCCGTTTAGCGCGAGCAGTACTCGACGACCAGGTTCTCGTTGACGGGCAGCGACACGTCATCACGCGTCGGCATCCCGACGATCTTGCCGCTGGGCGGCTCTTCGGAGCGTTGCAGCCAGGCGGGCGTGCGGCCCTGCAGGCCGACGTCGATGCTGCGCTTGGCAAGCTTCTGACTGCGCTCCCGGCTGTGGATCGAGACGACGTCGCCGAGCTGCACGAGGTAGCTGGGGACGGTCATCTTGCGCCCGTTCACGAGGACGTGCCCGTGGGCCACCATCTGGCGCGCGCCGTTCATTGTCGGCGCGAAGCCGAGCGTGGCGACGACGCTCATGAGGCGGCGCTCCATGAGCAGGAGCAGGTTCTCACCCGTGTTGCCCTGCGTGCGCTTGGCGAGCTCGAACATGCGGCGGAACTGACGGTCGGAGAGACCGTACGCGCGCTTGACCTTCTGCGTCTCACGCAGCTTGAGGCCATAGTCCGAGAGCTTGATGCGCCGGTAGACGTGCTGGCCGGGCGGGTACTCCCGCCGCTGCAAACCCGTCTTCTGCGTGAACGCGTGGGCGCCCTTGATGTAAAGGGAAACACCCTCGCGGCGGCAGAGCTTCCAGAACGACTTGTAGGTGCGAGCCATTGATTCCTCGAGCGGAGCGAAGCTGGGCAATATATGCCCAAAAAACGTGCCAAACAAGCTTTCGCGCCCGCGGGCGCGAAAGAGGCTTTCGATGCGATAAAACCGCTACACGCGGCGCCGCTTGCGGGGGCGACAGCCGTTGTGCGGCAGGGGCGTGACGTCCTCGATCGTCTTGACCTTGAGACCGCGCGCCTGGAGCGACCGGATGGCCGACTCGCGGCCGGCACCCGGACCCTTCACGCGGACGTCGATCTCCTTGACGCCCATCTTGATCGCGGCGTCGGCGCAGCGCTCGGCGGCCCTCTGGGCGGCGAACGGCGTCGACTTGCGCGATCCCTTGAAACCGATCGTGCCGGCCGATCCCCAGCAGATCACGTCGCCGTTGGGATCGGTGATCGAGATGATCGTGTTGTTGAACGAGGCCTGGATGTGCGCGAGCGCCTTGGGGACGTTGCGCTTGACCTTCTTCTTGCGTGCGGTGGCCACTGCTCAGCTCCTCTACTTGCCCTTGACGCCCTTCTTGCCCGCCACGGTCTTGCGCGGTCCCTTGCGCGTGCGCGCGTTGGTGCGCGTGCGCTGGCCGCGCGCCGGGAGTCCGCGACGATGGCGGATGCCCCGGTAGCAGGCAATGTCCTTGAGGCGCTGGATGTTGGTGTTCACCTGGCGCTTGAGCTGACCCTCGACCACATGGTTCTTCTGGAGCTCGGCGGCGATGCGCGCCACCTCGTCCTCGGTCAGTTCGTTTGCGCGCTTGGTCTGCTCGATGCCACAGGCTTCGAGAATCAACCGCGACTGGTGCCGCCCCACCCCATGGATGTAGGTGAGGGAGATCCAGCACGGCTTGTCGTTGGGAATGTCGACACCGACGATACGAGGCATTCTTCTCTTATCCCTGGCGCTGCTTGTGGCGCTTGTTGGTGCAGATCACGCGCACGACGCCCTTGCGCCGGATGATCTTGCAGTTCTCACAAACTCGTTTGACGGATGCTCGGACCTTCATGGTCACTACCTCCCGGCCGGACCCACACCGGGGGGTGTCGGGCCGGTCTTGCCGACGATCCGTCCCTTGGAGGGATCGAGCGGCGAAAGCTCCATGACGACGCCTTCGCCCGGCAGGACGCGCACGACCTTCATGCGCATGTCGCCGCCGACGTGGCAGACAATTTCGCGACCGGCCTCCGCCCGACCGGAATCGATCCGGCAGAGGTAGCGCGCGTTGGGCATCGCCTCGAGGACGGTGCCGCGAATCTCGACGGACGTGCTCACCGGTAGTCCTCCTCGGAGGGCAGGGTGAGAATCTCGACGCCGTCGCGGGTGAACGCGATCGAGTGCTCGAAGTGCGCCGCGAGGCCGCCATCGGTGGTCAGCACCGTCCAGCGGTCGGAGGCGACCTTGGTCCGCCCCTTCCCCACGCACAGCATCGGCTCGATCGCGATGACGAGTCCTTCCTCGAGCGTCACGTCGTTCCGCAGGAGGTTCTCGTCGACGAAGTTGGGGACCTGCGGCTCCTCGTGCATCTCGCGGCCGACGCCGTGGCCGGCGTAGTCGCGCACGAGGGCGTAGCCGCCGCCCTCCGCCTTCTCCTGGATGGCGCGGGCGATCTCGGACAGCATGCCGCCCGTCCGCGCCGCGGCGATCCCGGCGTCGAGCGACGCCTTGGTCGTCTCGAGCAGCCGCGTCGCCTCGTCGCTCACCGCGCCCACCTCGAAGGTGCGCGCGTTGTCGCCCACGAAACCCTTGAAGCGCGCGCCGACGTCGATGGAGATGACATCTCCCTCCTGCAGCACGCGCGGGCCGGGGATGCCGTGGACGATCTCGTCGTTCACCGACGCGCAGATGCTCGCCGGGAACCCGTGGTAGCCCTTGAAGACCGGCGTGGCGCCCCGCTCGTGCAGGATCGCCTCGACACCGGCATCGAGCTCGGCGGTCGTGCGGCCCGGGACGGCGTTGCGGCCGGCCCACGACAGCGCGTCGGCCGCGATGCGGCCCGCCTCCCGCAGGCAATCGATCTCGCGCGCCGTCTTGAGGACCATCATGCCGACATCCCCTCCACCGCCGCGAAGACCGCAGCCTTCACGTCGTCGATGCTCTTCGTGCCGTCGAGACGCACGAGCACGCCCGCCGCCTCGTAGTGCTTCACGAGCGGCTCGGTGTGCTCGCGGTAGACGACCAGTCGCTCGCGGGCGACCTCCTCGGTGTCGTCGGCGCGCGCGCCGCCCGACTCCTCGCCGCGCTTCACGATGCGCGCGATCAGCACGTCGTCCGGCACGTCGAGGAAGAGGACGCCGTCCAGCTTCGTCCCGTGCTCGGCGAGAACGCCGTCGAGCGCCTCGGCCTGCGACAGGTTGCGCGGGTAGCCGTCCAGCAGATAGCCGCCGCGCGCGTCGTCCTCCTTGAGCCGCTCCACCACGAGCGCATCGACGACGCTGTCCGGCACGAGCTGGCCCTGGTCCATGTAGGACTTGGCCTGCACGCCGGTCGGCGTCCCCTTGGCGATCGCGTTGCGGAACATGTCCCCGGTCGACAGGTGCAGCAGGCCCTTTTCCTCCGCGAGGAACTTGGCCTGCGTGCCCTTGCCGGCACCCGGGGGCCCCAGAAAGACAAGCTGCGACACGAGCGGCATGCTAGCGGCCCTTCTTTCCTTCCTTCTTGGACGCGCCGAGGAAGCCCTCGTAGTTGCGCATCACCAGGTAGGAGTTGATCTTGTCGACCAGGTCCAGGGCGACCGAGACCACGATGAGGATCGTGGTGCCGCCGAGGTAGATCGTCAGCATGTCCGGAAGATCCATGGTGTCCGCGATCACCACGGGCAGGACGGCGATCAACGCGAGGAAGAACGCGCCGGCCAGCGTGATGCGGTTCATGATCTTCTCGAGGTACTCCGCGGTCGGACGACCCGGGCGGATGCCGGGGATGAACGAACCGCTCTCCTTCATGTTCTTGCTCATCTCGACCGGGTTGAACATGAGCGCCACCCAGAAGAACGAGAAGAAGAAGGTGAGGCCGATGTAGGCCATCGACCAGAGGTACTTGCCGTAGCCGAGCGCGTCGCCGAGGCCCTGCAGGCCCACCGCGTTAAAGATCATCGGCGGGAACGAGAGCAGCGCGGACGCGAAGATGACCGGCATGACGCCCGCCATGTTGACCTTGATCGGCATGTAGTGGCGCTGGCCGCCGTACACGCGGCGACCGCGCGTCAGCTTGGCGTACTGCACCGGGATCTTGCGTTGCCCCTTCGTGATGAACACGACGCCCAGCGTGACGAGCACGAAGAGCGAGGAGAGCAGCGCCATCTTCGCCGTCGAGAGGTTGGCGGCCATGAGGCTCTCGGGGAGCACGGCGACGATGCCCGCCATGATCAGGATCGAGATGCCGTTGCCGACGCCGTGTTCGGTGATCTGCTCGCCGAGCCACATCAGGAAGATGGAGCCGGAGGTCAGCGCGAGCACGGCCCAGAAAGGCCACGCGAACGGAAGATCGGGGAACGTGATCGCCGAGAAGCCGAACTCGGTGTTGCGCAGCGCGGCCTGCGGCTGCATGTAGGGCTGCACGGCGAAGGCGGCCTGCACGACGCAGATCGGCACGGTCGCGTAGCGCGTCCACTGACCGATCTTGCGCTGGCCGGCGCTGCCTTCCTTCGACACCTTCTCGAGCGCCGGGATGACCTTGACCAGCAGCGAGAAGATGATGCTCGCGCTGATGTAGGGCATGATCCCGAGGCTGAAGAGCGAAGCGCGCTGCAGCCCGCCGCCACTGATGATGTTCAGGAAGTCGACGAGCGTGTTGCCGCCGCTGCCCTGGTCCATCAGCGCGTTCACCCGGTTCGGATCGATACCGGGGAGCGGGATGTTCCACCCGATCCGGTACACCATCAGCAGAACGATCGTGAGAAAGATCCGCTTGCGGAGCTCCGGGACCTGGTAGAGATGCGCGAAGTGCTGGAGCATCGGGTTAGGCCTCGGTCTCCGGCGTCTTCTTTCCGGACTCCTCGGTGACGCTGCCGCCGGCCGCCTCGATCTTCTGGCGCGCGCTGCCGCTGAACTTCGCGGCCGTGACGACGAGCTTCTTGGTCAGCTCCCCGCCCCCGAGCACCTTGATCGGACCCGACTTGGCGTTGATGAGGTGCGCGGCGCGGATCGCCTCGGCGTCCACGGTCGCTCCGTCCTCGAACGCGCCCTCGAGCTGGCCGACGTTGACGATCGCGAAGACCGTCCGGAACTTCGCGTTGTTGAAACCGCGCTTGGGGAGGCGACGGTAGAGGGGCATCTGGCCGCCCTCGAAACCCGGCGGGGTCCCGCCGCCCGAGCGCGACTGCTGGCCCTTGTGTCCGCGACCGGCGGTCTTGCCGTTCCCGGAACCGGTGCCGCGGCCGACCCGCTTGCGGTTCTTGCGCGGCACGTAGGCCGCACGCACGTCTGCAAGGTTCATGCGAGCTTCACCCCCCTCAGCTTCTCCGCCTGCTTGCGCGTCCGAAGCTGCGCGAGGCCATCGAACGTGGCCTTCACCAGGTTGACCGGGTTGGTCGAACCGTAGGACTTGGTCAGGATGTCGCGGATGCCGGCGGACTCGAGGACCGCACGGACCGCGTGGCCGGCAATGACGCCCGTACCGGGCGCCGCCGGGATGAGGATGACCTTGGAGCTGCAGAAGCTGCCGGTCACCTCGTGGGGAATGGTCGTGCCGACCATCGGGATGCGGACCAGCTCCTTGCGGGCGTCCTTGACCGCCTTCTCGACGGAGTTGGGCACCATCTTGGCCTTGCCGAATCCGCAGCCGACGACGCCGGCCTGGTCGCCCACCGTCACCAGTGCGCTGAAGGAGAACCGGCGGCCGCCCTTCACGACGGCGGCGCAACGGTTGATCTTCACGACCGTTTCGGAAAGCGTGAGCCCCTCGGGGCTGACGTGATCACGGAACTCGTGACGGGGCATCTTAGAACTCCAATCCCTTCTCGCGCGCGGCGTCCGCGAGGGCGCGGATCCGGCCGTGGAACTTGTAGGGGCCGCGGTCGAAGCGGACCTGCTTGATGTTCAGCGCGATCGCCTTCTCGGCGAGCGCGGCGCCGACCTTCTTCGCGTCGTCGACGGTGCCGGCGTACTTCTCGCCGGTCCGGCTCGACGCCGAGCAGAGGGTCTGGCCCAGCTCGTCGTTGATGAGCTGCGCGTAGATGTGGCGGTTGCTCCGGAAGACGGAAAGGCGCGGGCGCGCATCGTCGCCGCGGACGCGGTTGCGGACGCGGTGCGAGCGGCGCAAACGCTGCTTCTGGATTTTCTTGTCGCGGTTCATGACTACTCGCTTCCGACGAACGACTTGCCCTGCTTGCGCTGGATCTGCTCGCCGCGGTAACGCACGCCCTTGCCCTTGTAGGGCTCGGGCGGACGCGCCGCGCGGATCTGGGCGGCGAACTGGCCGACCTTCTGCTTGTCCGCGCCGGTCACGACGACCAGCGTCGGGTTGGGGAGCTCGAGCTTCACGCCCTCGGGAATGGCCAGCTTGATCGCGTTCGCGTAGCCGACCTTGAGGGTGATGTCCTTGGGCGTCGCGCTCGCCTGGTAGCTGACGCCGTGGATCTCGAGTTCCTTCTTGTATCCCTGGGTCACGCCGACGACGTGGTTCTGGAGGAGCGCGCGGACGAGTCCGTGCAGCGAGCGCGCCTTCTTGTCGTTGCGCCGACGCTCCACGTTGACCGTGCCGTCCTCGACGGCGACGGAGATGCCCTCGGGAATGTCCTGGGTGATGGTCCCCTGCTTGCCCTTCACGGTGACCGTGGCGCCGGAGACGGCGACCTCGACCCCGGAGGGGATGGAGACGGGCTGCTTGCCGATGCGGGACATCCGGCTACCAGACCCTTCCCACGTACTCCCCGCCGACGCGCTGCTCGCGGCACTGCGTATCGGAGAGCATGCCCTTCGACGTGGAGTAGATGCCCAGGCCGAGACCGCGCAGCACCGGCGTCGCGTCGCGCGAACGCTTGTAGACGCGGCAGCCGGGCTTGCTGACCCGCTGGATGTTCGAGATCACCGACGTGCCGTCGAGATCGGTGCGCAGGCGGACGCGCATGCGCTTGAAGTTGTCGACCTCGGTCACCTGCACCTCGTCGAGGAAGCCCTCGCGGACGAGCAGGCGGGCGATGTTCTCCTTCACCACGCTGTGCGGCAGGTCGAGCTTGTTACGGCCCGCGTTGCCGGCGTTGCGGATCCGGGTGAAAAGGTCGGCGATGGGATCGGTCATCGTCATCGTGATTCTCCTACCAGCTCGCCTTGCGGACGCCCGGGATCTGTCCCTTGAGGGCGAGTTCCCGGAGCATGATGCGAGAGATGCCGAAGCGGCGGTAATACGCGCGCGACCGGCCCGTGAGGCTGCAGCGGTTGTTGAGACGCGTCGCACTGGAGTTGCGCGGCAGCTTCTGCAGCGCCTCCCAGTCCTTCGTCTCCCGCAGCTCCTTGCGACGCTCGGCGTACTTGGCGACGAGTTTTTCGCGCTTGTCCTGGCGCGCGAGCCAGCTCTTCTTGGCCACGTCTACTTCTCCTCGTCCTTGCGAACGAACGGCACGCCGAACTGCTCGAGGAGACGCTTGCTCACCTCGTCGCGGCCACCGCTCATGGTCATCGTGATGTTCATGCCCTGCGTGTGCTCGAGCTTGTCGATGTTGACCTCGGGGAAGACGCTCTGGTCGTTGAGGCCCATCGAGTAGCTGCCGCGCCCGTCGAGCTTGTCCTTCACGCCGCGGAAGTCGCGAATGCGAGGGATGGCGAAGTTGACGAGGCGGTCGAGGAACTCGTACATGCGCTTGCCGCGCAGCGTGACGCGGCAGCCCACGGGATATCCCTCGCGCAGGTGGAACTGGGCGATCGACTTGCGTGCCTTGGTCACGACGGCCTTCTGGCCGGCCAGCAGACCGAGGTCGCGCACCGCTTCCTCGAGATGGCGCTGGTTTTCGCGCGCCTTCCCGATGCCCATGTTGATGCTGATCTTCTCGAGCTTCGGCACGGCGTGGACGTTCGTGATGCCGAACTCCTCCATCAGCGCGGGCCGAATCTCGTTGACGTACTTTTCCTGGAGGCGGGGCACCGTACTACTCCTGCTCCTCGGCCTTCTTCGAGGCCTTCTCGGTCTTGGTGGTCTCGACGGGCGCGGTGCCGATTTCCTTGCCGCTCTTGCGGCTGATACGCACCTTCTTGCCGTCGATGACGCCGGCGCTCACGCGAGTGCGGGCATCGATGGACTCGTCCACGAGCATCACGTTGCTCACGTGGACGGGGATCTCCTTGCGCACGCGGCCGCCCTGCGGCGACTGCTGCGACTTGCGCATGTGCTTCCAGCGCAGGTTCACACCCTGGATGAGCACGCGCTCTTTCTTCGGGATCACCTTCAGCACCCGGCCGCGCTTGCCGCGGTCGTTGCCGGCGATGACCTCGACGAGGTCGTCCTTGCGAATGCGGGCCACTAGACCACCTCCGGTGCGAGGGACACGATCTTCATGAAGCGCTTCTGGCGCAGCTCGCGCGCCACGGCGCCGAAGATGCGCGTGCCCTTGGGTTGGCCGTCGCCGTCGACGATCACGAGCGCGTTCGTGTCGAACCGCACGTAGGAGCCGTCGTCCCGGCGAAGGTTGTGCTTCTGGCGAACGATGACGCCGCGCACCACGGTGCCCGGCTTGATGTCGCTGCCGGGCAGCGACTTCTTCACGGAAGCCACGATGATGTCGCCGATCTGCGCATACCGGCGGCGCGTGCCGCCCAGCACCTTGATGCACTGGACCGACTTGGCGCCGGTGTTGTCGGCGACCTCGAGGCGGGTCTGCATCTGGATCACGGCTACCTCGCCTCCTCGTCGCGGACCGGCGCGCGCTCCAGGACCTGGAGCAGACGCCAGCGCTTCGACTTCGAAAGGGGGCGCGTCTCGCTGATCTCGACGCGGTCGCCCGTGCGGGCGTCGTTGTTCTCGTCGTGGACCACGTACTTCTTCGAGGCCACGACGTACTTGCCGTACTTGGGATGCATGTAGCGGCGCTCGACGCGGACGGTGCAGCTCTTCTGCATGCCGTCGGACGCGACGGTGCCGATCATGGTCTTGCGGTTACCGATGCGCATGGAACTTAGCCTTCCTCCCCCTACTCCGACTCACTGCTCGCCACGGCCTTCTGGTCGCGGATCCCGAGCTCGCGCTCGCGCAGGATCGTCTGGATCTGCGCGACCTCGCGACGGAGCTTGCGGAAACGGCCGCGCTCCTCGACTTCGTCCTGGCCGCCGCGGAACTGCGCCTGGAACAGCTCCCCGCGGATCTCCGCGAGGCGCTCACGCAGCTCGACGTCGGCCTTGTCCCTGAGTTCGATCGCCTTCACAGCACCGGCCTCCGCTTCAGGAGCTTCACGTTGACGGGCACCTTGTGCGCGATGCGATTGAGGGCCCGCTTGGCCTGTTCCTCCGTGACGCCGCCGCCGACCTCGAAGAGGACGGTGCCCGGCTTGACCACGGCACACCAGTAGTCGATATCGCCCTTGCCCTTACCCATGCGCGTCTCCTCGGGTGTCGAGGTGACGGGCTTGTGCGGGAAGAGGCGGATGTAGAGCTTCGCGCCGAGACCGGCGAGCGCACGCGTCGCGGCCACGCGAGCAGCCTCGATCTGGGCGGCGGTGATCCACCCCGCCTCGAGGGACTGCACGCCGAAGTCGCCGTAGGCGACGTAGTGGCCCTTGTTCGCGCGGCCCTTGACGCTGCCGCGCTGCTGCTTGCGCCATTTGACACGCTTAGGCATCAGGGGCATTGCGGCGCTCCTTCCTCATGACGACGTCGTCCTTGAACTCGCCGAACTTGCCGCGGTAGATCCACGCCTTGCAGCCGATCGCACCGTAGTTGGTGCGGGCGATGGCGTAGCCGTAGCGGATGTCGGCGCGGAGCGTCTGCAGCGGGACCTGGCCCCAGGTCAGCGACTCGGTGCGCGCGATGTCCGCGCCGCCGAGACGGCCGCTGATCTGCAGCTTGACGCCCTTGGCGCCGCGCTCGCGGCAGAGTTCCAGCATCTTCTTGAGCGTGCGGCGGAAGGGCATGCGGCGCACGAGCTGATCACTGATCTGCTCGGCGACGATCTGGCCCTCCAGCTCCGGCTTGTTGATCTCGAGGATGTCGAGCTGGATCTTCGACCCGACCAGCTTGGCGAGGTCCTGGCGCAGCTGCTCGACCTTCACGCCCTTGCGGCCGATGAGGACGCCGGGCTTGCCGCAGTGCACGAGGATGCGCACGAGCTCGCGGGTGCGATCGATCTCGATCCGCGGGATCTGCGCGCCGTAGAACTGGTCCTTGATGAACTTCCGGATCTCCGCGTCCTGCTTGAGCAGGCGCGGGAACTCCTTCTTGTCCGCGTACCAGCGGGAATCGTGACGGCGGGTGACGCCGACGCGGAAACCGAGGGGGTGCGTTTTCTGACCCATATCTACTCCGACGCCTCGGCCTTTTCGGCGGGCGTGTTCTCCTCGACCGGGGCGGCCGGCACCGGGACGGACTCGGCCGCGGCCGAACGGGACGCACGACGCGAACCCGCGTCGGCCTCCGAAAGAACGATGTGCAGGTGGCTGGTCCGCTTGCGGATCGGCGTGGCGCGACCCTGCGCGCGGGGGCGCCAGCGGGCGCGGCCGCCGAGCAGCGGGCCCTCGTCGACGCGCGACTCGGACACGACCAGCGTGTTGAGGTCGACGTCCAGGTCCTGGCTCGCGTTGGCGAGCGCGGACTTGACGACCTTCTTGAAGAAGTGCGCGGCGCGCTTCGGGTGACGCTCGAGGATCGCCACGGCGTCGTTCACCGGCATGCCGCGGACCATGTCCGCGATCAGACGCGCCTTGCGCGGGGCAATGCGGGCCCAGCGATGGATGGCGCGGAAGTTCTTGGTCTCGGCGGAAGACATGACTACTTCCTGCCTTCCTTCTTGTTGGTGTGGCCGCGGAAGGTGCGGGTCGGCGCGAACTCGCCGAGCTTGTGCCCCACCATCTCCTCGGTGACGAACACCTTGAGGAACCTGTTTCCGTTGTGGACCAGGAACGTCTGCCCGACGAACTCGGGGACGATCGTGCAGGAACGGCTCCACGTCTTGATGGCATCCCGGCCGTGGGCCTTCTCGACCTTGGCCAGGAGCTTGAAATCGACGTGGGGACCCTTTTTTAGGCTGCGACCCATCTCGGTTACCTCTGGTGCTTGCCCTTCTTCCGATGGCGCAGGATGCGCTTGTCGGAGGCCTTCTTCTTCTTGCGCGTCTTGCCGCCCTTGGCAAGCACGCCCCACGGCGAAACGGGGTGGCGACCGCCGGCGCGGCGGCCCTCACCACCACCCATCGGGTGGGCGATCGGGTTCATGGCGCTGCCGCGCACCTTCGGGCGCTTGCCCAACCAGCGGTTGCGGCCGGCCTTGCCGATCTTGACGAGGTTGTGCTCGATGTTGCCCACCTGGCCGATCGTCGCGCGGCACTTGAGGTGGATCTTCATGATCGCGCCGCTCGGCAGGAGCACGACGGCGTAGTCGCCGTCCTTCGCCTGCAGCTGCGCGACACCGCCCGCAGCACGGACGATCTGACCGCCGCGGCCCGGGGTGAGCTCGATGTTGTGGATCTGGAGACCGACCGGGATGTTCTGCATCGGCATGCAGTTGCCGAGCGTCGGCTCCGCGTCCGGCCCGTTCATCACCTTGTCGCCGACCTGGATGCCGAGCGGCGCCAGGATGTAGCGCTTCTCGCCGTCCGCGTAGTGCAGCAGCGCGATGCGGCAGGACCGGTTGGGGTCGTACTCGATCGTCGCGACCTTGGCCGGGATCCCGTCCTTGCGACGCTTGAAGTCGATCAGACGGTAGAGGCGCTTGTGGCCTCCACCGCGACGACGCATCGTCATGCGGCCGGTGTTGTTGCGGCCACCCGTCTTGCGCAACGGACGCAGCAGCGACTTCTCCGGCTTCGACGTCGTGATTTCCTTGAAGTCGTAGCCGGAACCGCCGCGGCGGCCGGGGCTGGTGGGTTTGTATTGCTTGATGCCCATCGATCCGGTTCCTATCGATTAATACCCATCGATTAATAGAAGTCCTCGATCGCGTGGCCCTCCTGGAGCTTCACGATCGCCTTCTTCCACGCGGGGCGGCGGCCGATGAAACGGCCCACCCGCTTGCGCTTGCCGGCCATGTTCATGGTGCGCACCGCCTCGACCTTGACGTCGAAGAGCGCTTCCACCGCCTGGCGGATCTCGATCTTGTTGGCGTCGGTCGCGACGTCGAACGCGTAGGCGCGCGTGCGCTCGACGGCGCGCAGCGCCTTCTCCGTCACGCGCGGCTTGCGGATGATCCGGTAGTACCGTTCCAGCGTCTTAGCCATCGGTGAATCGCTCCTCCAGCGACGCCAAGGCGGCTTCCTCGAGGACGAGGGTGCCGTAGCGCAGCACGTCGTAGGCGTTGAGGTCGGCGGCGACGAGGTAGCCCACACCCTGCACGTTGCGGCAGGAACGCCACAACGCGTCGGAGTGCGCGGCGGGGACGATGAGGCAGGTGCCCTCGACGCCCAGCGACTTCTGGAGCGCGACGAAGTCCTTGGTCTTCGGCGCGTCGATGCCGAAGCCGGCGACGACCATCACCTCGTTGTCGTCGAGCTTGCCGCGGATCGCGGCGGCCAGCGCCGCGCGGCGCGCCTTCTTCGGCATCGCGAAGCCGTAGTCGCGCGGCTTCTTCGCGAAGGCCACGCCGCCGCCACGCAGCTGGGGCGCCTTGCGGTTGCCCTTGCGCGCGGTGCCGGTGCCCTTCTGGCGATACATCTTGTGCGTGGTGCCCGAGATCTCCGCACGGGTGAGCACCGCATGGGTGCCCACGCGCTTGCGCGCCTCGGCCATCACGACCGCCTCCTTCAGCAGCACCTTGCGGGCGCGACGGCGGAACACGTCCGCGTTGACCGCGCGCTCGCCGAGCTGACCGGAGTTGTCGAGGTAGGGAACGTTGGTGCTCATGCGATCAGACCTTGATGCGGATGTCGACACCCGCCGGCATGTTGAGCTTGCTGAGCGCGTCGACCGTCTTGGGCGTCGGCTCGGTGATGTAGATGATTCGCTTGTGGGTGCGGATCTCGAACTGCTCGCGCGACTTCTTGTCGATGTGCGGCGACCGCAGCACCGTGTAGCGCTCAATCCGCGTCGGAAGCGGAACCGGTCCGGCCACGTTGGCGCCCGTGCGCTTCGCCGTGTCGACGATTTCCAGCGCCGAGCTGTCGAGCGACTCGTTGTCGTACGCTTCCATTCGAATCTTGATGACGTCCATGCGGCCTCGCTTCGTTTCCCGGGGCGCCCCGAAACGTGTCCGGAACCCCGGCAAAACCGGGTGAGATTCGCCCGTAGGTCCTGTTGCTCCTGCGATTTCCCCCGACCTCGAGGGAAGCCGAGGATCGTACCGAGCCTGGATGGGTCGGTCAACGAAGCGCGCGCACCGAAGAAGCGTGGGGGCGGTGGCGCGAAAGCACCGCTGCTGCGGTGGTTCGCGGCCGCTCCACGCCCGCCTGGCGGCGAACTCGCTAGCCTTCCCGGACCGGGTCCGGTCGAAGCAGAGAAGTGTACGGCGGCCTAACCTGAAGCCAAGTTTTGGGGGGCCGGGATCCGGGCGCGGCGCAGCGCGAGGAGGGCCGCGAGGCCGAACATCGTCAGCGCGGCGCCCCACCACTCCGACGGGCGCCAGGGCAGGGTCAGCCGGATCCGGGAACGGCCCGCCGGTGCATCGAGCGCAAGGAGGCCGGTCTCCGGCGTGGCCCGAAGCGGAAGCGTCTCGTCGCGCCCCTCGATGCGCGCCCGCCAGCCGGTCCAGTAGAGCTGGCGGACGACCAGCTCCGTCGGGATCCGCAACTCGGCCTGGAAGGCGACCGAACGCGGCCCCCAGTCGAGGATTTCCACGCGGCCGCGAGCCGGATCGCAGCCCACGTGCACGGCGCCGATGAGCCGGTGGGACAAGTCGGCCGGGTGGAGAGGCATCGTCGGCGGCGTCGATTCCGGGGCGTCCGCGCGTAGCTCCAGCCGGCGCGCCTGCTCCCGCTGGTGTCGCTCGTCGCCCGCGAGGCGGTCCAGCTGCCGCCACGGACCCGCGGCGAGGCCGGTCGCGACGACCAGGATCAGCAGCGCGCCCAGCGCGGCGCCCCGTCGAGCGGTGGCGAGCAGGGCCAGGGCGCCGGCCTCGGAAAAAAGCAGCGCCCGCCAGGGAAACTGCACGCCCTGCAGGATCGGCAGGCGCCAGAGCAGCGCGGAGACCGGCGTCACAAGCAGCGCCGTCGCCAGCACGACGATCGCGGCGGGCTGCCTCCATGCACGCCGATCGAGGGCGACGACGAGGGCCAGCACGGCGAGATGCGCCCCGAGCACGATGCCGAGGCGCCACTCGAGGTCGGGGTCGGGCGAGACGGTGCCGTCGAATAGAAACCAGAGCGAGGTCGAGAGCCGGCCGGAGGTCAGGGCATCGGCGCGCAGCTCGCGCATCGAGGCGAGCGCCGGGACGAGGTAGAACGACGCGAGCAGCAGCCCGGTCGCAATGCCGGCGGCCAGACGCATCCGCGCACCGCGTTCCGGGAGGCCCGACGCCACCAGAACGATCAGCAGGAAGCCGGAGGCGAGCAGGGCGCTCGGCAGGTGCGTCGCGATCAGCAGCGCATAACAGCACGCGAAGCCGGCGCCGCTCGCCTCGCCGCGCCGCGTGCGCGCGAACATCCCGAAGAGCGGCGGCACGAGCACGAACGCGCCCAGCTCCGCCAGCGCGTGACGGCCGAGCAGGTCGATGGCGAAGTGGTACGGACCTAACGCGTAGAGCACCGCGCTCCACGCAGCGCGCCGCGATCCGACCACCGGGCGCAGCGTCGCGTACCAGCTCCACGCGGAGAGCAGGATCAGCAGCGTGACGCCGGTGCCGTACTGGACCGCCAGCGGCGCACCGGGCCGCAGCAGGACGCCGAGCGACGCGACGTGGAAGGGCAGTGCCGGGTAGAAGAAGAAGGTCGCCGCGCCGCCGCCGCCGTTGGCATCGACCAGCCAGCGCGGCCACAGCTCCCCGTCCCCCACCTGCTCCGTGAAGCCCACGTAGCGCGCGATCTGCACGTGGAGATCGTGGCCTGCCTGCGGACCGTGGCGCAGAAGCGGAGCGCAGGCGAGGAGAACGGCGAAGGTGAGAACGCCCAGGTCGAGCAACGTGGCGCGCTTGGGCACGCAAGCAATCTAGCGGGAGAGGGGGCTGAGAACGCGGAGGTTTCGCGCTGAGGAAACGGAGAACGCACAGAGATCGCTGAGGTTTTTCCGAGTGAGCACCGGAGCGACCCGTTGCGCCCCATGTTCCCCCTCAGCGATCTCAGCGGGCCTCAGCCGCCTCAGCGCGAACTCTCCGCGCCCTCAGCTCCCTCGGCAGCCCGCCCTAGAACCCCAGCGACTCCGCCTTGGAAGCCGGGACTTCCTGGTACCCCGTCGGCTCCATGCCGTACGCCGCGCGGCCCTGCGTCAGGGAGCGCAGGATTCCGACGTAGCCGAACATCTCGGCGAGCGGCACCGTCGCTTCGAGCGAGGTGGTCTCGGAATCCTCCGGCTCGGTCCCCTGGATGGTCGCGTTGCGCCGGTTGAGGTCGCCGAGGATCTCGCCCACGAAGTCATTGGGCGTGCGGATCTCGACCTGCATGATCGGCTCGAGCAGCACGCGCCCGGCCGCCTCGACCGCCGCTTCGAGCGCGCGGTTGGCCGCCACCTCGAACGCCAGATCGGTGGAGTCCTCCTCGCTCGCCTCGCCGCCGGTGATGCGGACGCGCGTGCCGATCAGCGGGTAACCCTGGCCGGCGCCGCTGCGGACCGCATCCTGGATCGACGACTCGACGGCGGGATGAAACGCCTGCGGAATCGCGAAGAGCGCGCCGGTCTCCCACTTGAGCTCGAATCCCTCCGGCTTGTCGAGCGTCTCGATGGTGACCTGCACCTTGCCGAACTGACGCTTGCTCGCCGTCTCCTGGTCGAAGACGCCCTCGCCCTTCCCGCTGCCGCGAATCGTCTGGCGGTAGCTCACGCGCGGGCTGCCGACGTTGGCGTCGACGGCGAAGTCGCGCAGCATGCGGTTCTTGAGCACCTCGAGGTGCAGCTCCCCCATGCCGGAGATGATCGTCTGGCCGGTCTCGGGATCCTCGCGCGTATCGAACGTCGGGTCGTCCTTGCGCAGACGGTCGAGCACTTCGAGCAGGCGGTCGCGGTCGGCGTTGCTCTTCGGCTCGATGGCCATCGAGATCACCGTCTCCGGGAAGCGCGCCGGTTCGTAGAGGATCGGGTCGCTCTTCGCGCAGAGCGTATCGCCGGTGACCGCGAACTTCAGTCCGACCGTTGCGATGATGTCGCCGGCGGTCACCTCCTTGAGGCGTTCGCGCTGGCTCGCGTGCATGCGGAAGAGCTGCTGGATGCGTTCGCCCTTGCCGGCGCGCGGGTTGAAGACGTGACCGCTTTCCTTGAGCGTGCCGGAATAGACCCGCATGTAGATGAGGTCGCCGTGGCGGTCCGCGAAACTCTTGAAGACGAGCGCCGAGAACGGGTCGTCGGGGTTGCAGGTGCGCGTGACCGGCTCCTCGGACTTCGGATCGCGCCCCTCGGGCACGGCGACGTCGAGCGGGCTCGGCAGGTAGGCCAGTACCGCGTCGAGCAGCGGCTGCACGCCCTTGTTGCGCAGCGCCGAACCGCAGAAGACCGG
>JBCDBY010000056.1:0-17703 GCA_039182715.1 Planctomycetota bacterium | reverse complement strand
CGGTTGACGCCGGCGTCGCGCTTCAGCGCGCGAGGATGCGCAGGCGATACGCAGTCAGGCGCATGGGATCCACGATGCGTACGTGGATGCGGAGCAGGACCCCGCCGGGGGTGGTCGGCGAGATCGGCACGCCGGTGAACTGCTCGGCGAGCTGGGTCGAACGCGTGTCGCCGACCGATCCGTACGTCAAAACGCCGTCGCGGAAGACCTCGATCTCGAGGAACTCGTTGTGCATGTCGGCGCGCACGTCGAACTCGATCGTGTTGCCCGTCAGCACCTCGTAGACGTCCACGTCGTCCGTGGCGACGAGCGCACCGATGCGCATCTCCTCGCCGGCGCGAATCTCGCCCAGCCCTTCCGGCATGGCCGGGTCGTCGTTTGGCTCGACCTCGACGCGGCTGAGCACGATCTCGAGTCCGCCCCCTCCGCCGCCGCCCCCGCAGGCGATCGGAACCACGCACGCGAGGAACCAGAGGATTCGCCGAGCTTCGCGCATACCGGTACTACACGAAAGGGCCGCCTCGCGCGCAACCCGGCGGCGACGCCGGACTCGGTAGAATCGAATCCGGCGTGGCTTCGACGCGGTTCCTCACTCTCCTCGCACTTCTCCGGAACGCGGGGAGTCCCCTGCGCAAGTTCCTCCGTCGAGGTGCCCGATGAACGGCTGGAAGTCGAAACTCTTCGGAGACAACACCCTCAACTTCTGGGGTTGGCTCGTCGCGGGCGTGACCATCCTCGTCGCGTCTGCCGCGGCCGTGCTGTACGCCGTGACCATCGGCGCTTACCGCTCCCCGGAGGCCATACTGCTCTTCGCCATCTGGGTGCTGCTCGTGGGTGTGTTCGGAGTCCTGCTGCAGAGCTACCTCGCTCGCGTCGCGCGCAAGCTCGACACCGAAGCCGCGCCCGAAGACGCCGACTAATCCGCGTCGATGCGCACCGTGCCGCCGTCGTCGCCGCCCGGCGCGGTCGCCAGGATCTCTTCGCCTTCGCGCGCGAAGAGCTCGAGCAGCAGGGGGTGCTGGAATCGTCGCTCGACGGTGATGGCGTAGAAGGACTCGAGCAGGCCGGGGACTTCGCAGTACTCGTGCAGTTGGCCGGTGCGCAGCTCGTCGCGCACCACGACGCTCGGGAGCAGCGCGACCGCTTCCGTGTCGCGCGCCAGCAGGCGCATCGTCGCCATGTCGTCGACCTCGGCGGCGATGCGCACGGGCACGCGCAGCTGCGCGCACACCGCGTCGAACTCGGTGCGAATGTCGCTGGTGCGACCGGGCAGGATGAGCGCCACCTCATGCAGGTCCTCGGGAAACCGGAACGCGTCGCGGCGACGGTGGCCGATCAGGCTCACCGGCTGCATCGCGATGCGCCGGCAGCGCCACGCGCGATCGGCGTCGGTCGCGGGGCGCACGTTGGAGAGCACGACGTCGAGGCCGTGGTTTGCGAGCCGCTTCAGCAGCTCCTCGAGGCTGCCCGACTCGAGTCGCAGGCGCACGTCCTCCTTCCCCAGCAGCGGGCCGTCGAACTACGGAAGCGTATCGCGTGTCGGCGCGGTCTCCGCT
Organism: Planctomycetota bacterium; assembly: GCA_039182715.1. Taxonomy (GTDB): domain Bacteria; phylum Planctomycetota; class PLA2; order PLA2; family PLA2; genus JBCDBY01. Next base: position 16,147 of record JBCDBY010000056.1, on the reverse strand, counting down.
TCGCTGCTTGGTTCACGGATAGCGCTCATGCAGAAGCAATTTGTGAATTTCGTGTTCGGGTAGGAGTCGGCACGACCGTGGAATCCACCAGATGAAGCTCTCGTGGCGTCTTTGGGTCTCCCGCAGGGCGGTGGGGAGAGCAGGCCGAGACTGAAAAGGACGGCCTGGTTGACAATCCGGGTTTGCCGATTAGTTTGTAATTCGGAAGGGGCGCTGTTGACATGCTGCGTAAGGCAGCGCCGAGCTCAGGCCGATCATGGCGTGTGACTACCGAGATGTCCCGATGGAGCCGCAAGGCGAGGCAGTCCATGAGTTGCTGTTGCTTCTGCGGAGCATCGCAATCTCGACGTCCAAGCGGCATCGAATTCCCGATCACCAAGACGACTTGATCCAGCAGGCGTTCGGGGAAGCGTGGGAGCACTGGAGAGCCTCCGGCCGCCGGCCAACCAAGGACGATCTACAACGATCGATTCGACGGTTGGCCTCGGTCGAGGCTGCGCAGCGAAAGCGGGAGCTCGCACTCGGCGACCGCACCGTCGATCAAAGATCTCTGCCGACGACTGACTTGAGCCGGGCAGCCGGCGGAGTGCCGCCATTGCTTCCCCGCTTGCTCTGCTGGGTGGCCGATTCGAACCGGGCGACAGTGCTCTCCCGGCACCTACTGGCTTCGGCGGCCATCATTGCACGGGAGCCAAACGTGCTGAGTGATGCCCAGTACCGGCTCTTCGCGTGTGCCTACATGCATCAATAGGGCGCTCAGGAGATTGCCGCGCGGCTTCGCATATCGACTCGAGCCGTGACGATGCGTCTTCGGCGTCTTGCTCGTCGCACCGAGGATGCGCTTCTTCGTGCTCTCCGCAGCGAAATGTCTTCAGAAGACTGGCGCGATCTCGCCGTCGATCTCGAGCACGTGCGACTCGCAAAGAAAAATCGGGATACGCAAATGAGCCGAGAATCGCGGACCTGTGACTCGTTACTCGAAGCTCTCCAGCGACTTATCCACGAAGGCACGTGCGAGCCAGAGGCATAGGTGTGAAGGGGGAGTGCCCCTTCGCGTCGAAATTGACGCATTCTAGTTCGACAAGATTGCAGCGAGTCGAGAGGAGAGCATGAAGTGAGTAGATGTATCAATCTGATGGCGGCCATTGCGGTTGTCGTTACGTTTGCGGTTAACGCTTGGGGCAACTGGCAACAGGGCGGAGGAACGGCCTTTACGGTCGGAACGCAGGGCTCCGTGGAGACAACGTTCGACCCCACGGATCCGACCAACGATGGCGGAGACAATGGGTTCACAACGGGGTTCAATCCGAACACTGGGCGCGACAACGTCAGCTTCGCGTACAACGGATGCTGCACGGCCCCGCCTCCGTGTCCTGGCGGAATGGTTCCCGGTGTAAAGGTTCAGTGGACGGCCTCCCTGGCGACTCCCGGTGGCCCCCGCACGGTCAGTGGTGGTCGCACGTGCTGCCCGGCGACCTGTTGCCCGACGAACGTCACGATTACCGACAGCGCAACCAACAATTGGGGCGGTGCGGTGACAGGAGTCAGTGTGACCGGAACAGTGGACTGCATCTGCTGTAACCCGGACGGATCCGAGCCCGTCGACAGTCCCGAGTGGCCCGACGAGGAGTTCGGTCCGATCGCGTTGACCCACCACCCGTAGAAATCGAACACGTAGCGAGCCTGCTCGTTTACGCGAGCAGGCTCGTCGTTGCTCCGGAGGGACTCTTATGAACTCTCGCGCCATCAAGATCGCGCTTGTCGCTGTCGTGGCATGTCTCTTCCTTCTTCTCGCGCTCAATCGACTGGAATCCGCACGAGACCGCGCCGACCCGGCGGGCGAGTCTCCCGCCTCGTCGTCGACACCCGAGGGAGATTCGTCCCAAGCATCTCAATCGCGGGGATCCGCTCGTACGCTGCCGGCGAATTCGTTGGCGGTTGTGGAGGTCGAGGATGAGCAGGGGAGTGCACTGGAGGGCGCGCTCGTGCGTCTGAACTGCCTGGGGACCCAGTTGATTAGGCCGCAAGCCGAAATGACGGGCGTCGATGGGACCGTCCAATTCGCTGTTCCTCGCGAGGCGGAGTATCGACTCGTCGTCTCTGCGAGGGGTAAACAAGCCCGCGTCCTCTTCGCCCGCTTCCCGGGTCGCGCGAACGTGCGACTCGATGGGGGCGCCAGCCTTACCTTGGTATTGCCGGACTCTTCCCCCTCCGATTGGGCTGGTCGGCATGTTTGGGTTCAAACCCGGTCCGGGATCATCCAGCCCGTGACCATCGACTCCGACGAGATCGACGGAGGTTCATGGGGACCGGGCATGATTCGCGTCTTCCTTCGCGGCACGCGGAATCGGGAGCTGGCGCGGGTCGCCATGCCGGCCAACGGCGAGGTGCGTGTTCCGATCCGGTTGCCGGACTCGATGGTTGGCATTCGAGTGCGCGTGCGGGACAGCGGCGAGAGGGTTCGAGGAGACTGGAGCGCGCGCTATGTCATGCAGCCGATTGCCTCACACGAGAGATGGACCTCCGTGGAGCGGGTTGCAACGCCGAGTGCCGGGATCTTCGAGATCCGGGTTCCGTCGTCGCCGCTCCTGCTCGCCCTGGACGCGCCCGGAGCCGGGCGCACGTTTGTGCACTTGCGGCCGTCGAGTGTGGCAGGCGACGTTGTCGAGGTAACGGTCGAGGGCAGTGCGACGCTCGAGGTGACCGGTGACGTTGGAGTTCCGGTTCGGAGTTTGCGCGTGAGCTATGTTCGCCCGTTCGAGCCGACGTCGCTTCCAGAGAATCGGCGCGTTCGGTTCATTCCGCGGACCCTTCTCGGAGGCTCTGGCGAGTCGACGATGCAGGTTCGAACGGCACGCGCGCGGTACCCCCGTGCTGCCTTGCTCGCCGAGATCGACTCTTCGGGTGTGGCTGCAGTATCGGTTCCGAGCCTTCCCTCGGGAAGCATCGTCCAGGTCGAGCTGGAGGATGACGCGGGAAGGCGCGCGACAGCTGCCGCCGTGACGGGCGCGCCGGGCTCGACGACGCCGGTTGCCTTGAGCTGGGGCGATGGTCGGAATCTCGACGTGCGAGTGCAAGGGCCGGCCGGACGGCCGATGAGGGGTCTCATCGTCCGGCTGGATGAGCAGCTATCGGGCTCTCCGCGCGCACAACTGACGGGCGTCACCGGTGCCGGCGGGCTGATTCGACTTCACTCACTCGACGTTGCTGCGACCTACACGATCACCATCACGGACGAGCGTACGACGCGCCGGTTCCGCATCCCACCGGACGTACTTCGTGGCCGGAAGTCCGAGTGGACATGTGAGTTCTCGCCCGGCTCGGAGCGGAGCGTGTCCGCGCATGTCCGGCATGCCGACGGTCGACCTGCCGTAGGGTTTCTGGTGAGTTTTGCGATCGTCGATGGGGGAACCATACCCGCGATGGCCGACGCCGATGGTAGAGCGGTCGCGAGCGTGCCGGTGGACGAGCGTGTCTTCGCCATCGTCAACCGTCCCTACGACTCGAGCCCGTCGCTGCAGAAGGAGATCGGTCCCGAGGGGAGTGTTGAAATCACGGTTCCGTCGGACGCGTCCGGAGCTGCCGCCACTCTTGAGATGCTGCGCGGCGCCGGCGTCGTCACAGTCAACGCGTGGCGCGACGATCGGATCGTCGCCAAGCAAACCGTGTTCGTCGATGGGCGCGGCGTCGTTTTCTTTCGACGACTCGATCCCGGTGACTATCGAATCGAAGCTGTCGTTGGAGACGTGTCTTCAGAAGTGGAGGTGAAGGTTCAGGCGGGGACGCAGGCGCGGGTCCACGTCCGGGTGGGGACACCGTGAATCGTACGGACTCGATTCTTCGCGTAGCCGTGGGTGGCGTCCTGGTCGCGGGGGCGCTGTTGAAGGCCCTGGCCTACGGATCGCCAGCGTACGAGAACACGCTCGCCTGGGAGATGCTCGGGGGAAGCCATGCGTTACTCGCTCTCTTGGCCTCGGTCGAGGCTCTGCTCGGGTCCATGCTCATATTACGCCTCGGCGGTCGGGCGCCGTCCGTCGCCCTGTTTTTCATGGTCGTCGTGTTCTCAGGGGCTGTCGTGTGGAATTGGGTGAGCGTCACGTCGGGCTCTCCGGACCAAGTGGTCAGGGCTTGCGGCTGTATGGGCGTGGGCAGCGTCGCTCAGTCTTCATCGATTGGAGTCACCCTCGCCTTCAACGCCGTGTTGGCCTGTGGCATCGTTCTTGGTGAGCGTTCTCGTTGACGGACGGTTTGCGGTCATCGGTCAGCCCGCTTCGGCACGATCGGCCGTGCCGTCCCCGCTGCCCGGCGCTGTCGCCAGGATCTCTTCGCCTTCGCGCGCAAACAGCTCGAGCAACAGGGGGTGCTGGAATCGTCGCTCGACGGTGATGGCGTAGAAGGACTCGAGCAGGCCGGGGACTTCGCAGTACTCGTGCAGCTGGCCGGTGCGCAGCTCGTCGCGCACCACGACGCTGGGGAGCAGCGCGACCGCTTCCGTGTCGCGCGCCAGCAGGCGCATCGTCGCCATGTCGTCGACCTCGGCGGCGATGCGCACGGGCGCGCGCAGCTGCGCGCACACCGCGTCGAACTCGGTGCGGATGTCGCTGGTGCGACCGGGCAGGATGAGCGCCACCTCGTGCAGGTCCTCGGGAAACCGGAACGCGTCGCGGCGACGGTGGCCGATCAGGCTCACCGGCTGCATCGCGATGCGCCGGCAGCGCCACGCACGATCGGCGTCGGTCGCGGGGCGCACGTTGGAGAGCACGACGTCGAGGCCGTGGTTTGCGAGCCGCTTCAGCAGCTCCTCGAGGCTGCCCGACTCGAGTCGCAGGCGCACGTCCTCCTTCCCCAGCAGCGGGCCGATGAACGACTCCTGGAAGTTGCGTGACAGCGTCGCGACCGTGCCCACGCGCAGGATGTTGGTGCGCCGCCGTCCCTCCGTGAACGTCGCGAGCAGTTCGCTACTGGTAGCGAAGATCTGCTCCGCGTAGCGCAGCGCGATGGCGCCCGCTTCGGAGAGCGTCAGCCGCCGCCCCTCGCGCACGAACAGCGCCTCGCCGAGCTGGCTTTCCAGCTGCCGGATCTGGGCCGAAAGCGCCGATTGGGCGACGTGCAGCTGCTTCGCCGTCCGCGTCAGATTGCCCTCTTTGGCCACCGCCCAGAAGTAGTAGAGGTGGTGGAGATTGATGCGGTCGAGCTGCATTACGTTCGTAATTATAGAACGTTATGAGCTGTATTATGCGTTTTGAGCGAATATAATCTCGGTCTAGCCTCTCGGGAATGGAACTTCCCCCCGACTGGCAGTTGGCGGTGCGCGCCCTCGCGCTCGCCGTTCCGGCCGTCTTCCTGTTGGCGTCACTCTTCGTGACCCGTGCCCGCGCCTTCCGCCGCGCCAATCTCGTGACCGGCGCGGCCGTCGGTCTCGCGGCCCTCGTTGCCACCGGTAGCGCCTTTTCCGCCAGCGCCTCCGACGTCACCCTCGGCGTGCGCCTCGACCTCGCCACCAGCGTGATGCTCATGCTGGTCACCACCATCGGCCTGATCATCGCCCGCTACTCGCGCAACTACCTGCGCGGCGAGCCCGGCGCCGGCCGGTACGTCTGCTGGCTGCTCGCCACGCTCGGCTCCGTCTCGCTGCTCGTCATCGCCGACAACCTGCTGGTCATCGCGATCGCCTGGTTCGCCACCAGCATCACCCTGCACCAGCTGCTCACCTTCTACGACCGCACGGCCGCGCTCGTCGCCGCACACAAGAAGTTCCTCGTCAGCCGGCTCGCCGACGTCTGTCTCTGGAGCGGCATCGGACTGGTCTACTTCACGGTCGGCAGCCTCGACCTCGACGCGATCGGCGTCTGGGTCGCCGCGCAGGATGCGCTTCCGCCGCTGCTTCAGGCCGCCGCGGTGCTCTTCGTCGTCGCCGCCTGCCTCAAGTCCGCGCAGCTGCCCTTCCACGGCTGGCTCACGCAGGTCATGGAGGCGCCCACGCCGGTCTCCGCGCTGCTGCACGCGGGCGTCGTCAACATCGGCGGCTTCCTCATGATCCGCCTCGCGCCGCTCATGATGCACGCCTCCATCGCGCAGACGCTGCTCATCGCGATCGGGCTGACGACGACCGTGCTCGCCGCGCTGGTCATGACGACGCGCGTCAGCATCAAGGTCGCCCTGGCCTGGTCGACCTGCGCGCAGATGGGCTTCATGCTCGTGCAGTGCGGGCTCGGCGCGTGGCACCTCGCGCTGCTGCACATCGTCGCGCACTCGCTCTACAAGGCGCACGCCTTCCTGCGCTCCGGCAGCACCGTCGAGGCGTGGCGCGTGCAGGACATCACCGGCCCGAGCGGCCCTGCCGCCCCCGCGCGCCTCGCGATGGTGGGCGCGGTTGCGGTCGGCGCGGTCGCGCTCGTCACGCTCGCCGGGACGTTCGACGTCTCGACGGTGGCGCTCTCGCTCATCGTCGGGCTCTCGCTCGTGCCGATGCTGCGCCGCGGCCTCGAGGCGGGCGTGCGCCCGGTCGCCCGCGCGGCCCTGCAGTCGGCCGGGATCGTCGCGCTCTACTTCGGCTGGCACGCGCTCGCGAGCCACCTGATGCCGGAGATCGCGACCGCCACGGCGCCGCTGGTCGGCTGGATCCTGGTGGCGCTCGGCTTCGTCGGGCTCTTCGCCATCCAGTCGGTGCTGCGCGCCGATCCCAACGGTGCGCTGGCGCGCCGGCTGCACCCGTGGCTGTTCAACGGGTTCCATCTCGACGAACGCTTCACGCGACTGACCTTCCGCATCTGGCCGCCGCGCCTCCAGCCGCGCACCGCGCGCGCGCCCATCGGCGTCGGCGAACCCCTGGAGGCCCAGGCATGAGTCCGCACACCGCTTCGACCCTCGATCCGTCCGTGCCCGCGGCGGCCGACGACATCCGCGATGCCGTCGCCGCCGCCTGCGCCCGCATCGCGCCGACCTGGCCGCTCGACCGCTTCATCGCGGTCAACCCGCTCTGGAATCGCATCGACCGGCCGCTGCCGGAGGTGGCCGCCGACCTGCGCTCGCAGTTCGGCGCGCGTCTCGCCATGCCGCGCGCCTACTATCGGGATGCGTACCGCGAGGGTCGGCTGCGCGACGAGCATCTGCAGCGTGCGATCGATCGGACGCGCGCGACGGTGACCGTCGACGAGCTGCGCCGGCTGCTGGGCCAGGACGAGCCCGCCGTGGCGCGTCGCTCGCGCGTGACCGATGTCCTCGACGCGGAGCGCGACCTCATCCACGAGGTCTCGTGGTGCGAGTTCGTCACGACCGCCATCAGCCAGTACTGCGCTGCCTACTTCGACGAGGGGCAGGCGACGTTCGGCCCGAGCCGCGAAGGCGGTCTTTTCGCGAGCTGGCGCCGACAAGCGCAGCACGACCGCGGCCCCGCGCTGCTCATGCATCTCGACGCGTATCGCGAGGCGGTCGCCGAGCTGCCGGCGTCGGCCGCCGACATGGCGCGCGTCGCACTCGCCGAGCTGGACGTGCCCGCCGCCGAGCGCGCGGCCTATCTCTCCTCGCTGCTGCTCAACCTCAACGGCTGGGCCTCCTGGTGCATGTACCGCCGCTGGATGGCGGAGTTCCGGGGCGAGCGCGACGACGTCATCGAGGATCTGCTCGGCGTGCGGCTCGCCTGGGAATGGCTGCTGTTCCGCACCGCGGACGCGGGCATGGGGTCGCGCTGGCGCAGCGCCATGCAGGGCTGGGCGCGCGCCGACGCGGCGGCCGAGGTCGCACAGCAGCACGACTGGCTCTTCCAGGAGGCGCTGGAGATTGCGTGGCAGTCCTCTTTCCTCCGCCAACTGCCGGACGGCTTCGACGCGGCGTCCCCGCGCGACGTCGCGGTGCAGGCGGCGTTCTGCATCGACGTGCGCTCGGAAGTTTTCCGTCGCGCGCTCGAGGCGGAGTCGCCCGGCGTGCAGACGCTCGGTTTCGCCGGCTTCTTCGGCATGCCGATCGAGTACCAGCAGCTCGGCGCGCAGTCGGCGCGCCCGCAGCTGCCAGGACCGCTGTCGCCCGCGCTGCGCGTGACCGACACCGGCTTCGCGGACGGCGAGGCGGATCGACGCCGCGCGCGGCTCGCCGGCGACGGTGCCTGGAACGCGCTCAAGAGCGGCGCGGTCTCCACCTTCGTCTTCGTCGAGGCGATGGGGCTGACCTACGCCGGCAAGCTGCTGAAGGACACCTTCGCCCGCAAGCCCTCCGCCTCGGTCGACGAGGCCGGGCTCTGCTGCGACGCCCATGCGGCGCGCAAGCCGCGCCTGACGCAGACGGCCGACGGCGAACCGGTGCCCCTCGATGCGCGCTGCGATCTCGCCGCCGGCATCCTGCGCGGGATGAGTCTCACGCACGACTTCGCGCGCCTCGTGCTGCTCGCCGGCCACGGCAGCGAGTCGCGCAACAACCCGCACGCGGCCGGCCTCGACTGCGGCGCCTGCTGCGGCCAGAGCGGCGAGGTGAACGCGCGTGCGACCGTGGCGCTCTTCAACGATCCGCGCGTGCGCGAAGGGCTCGCTGCGCGCGGGATCGACATTCCGGCGACGACGCACTTCCTCGCGGGGCAGCACAACACGACGACCGATGAGTTCGCGCTCTTCGATCTCGACGAGTTGCCCGCGACGCACGCCGACGACGTTGCCGCGCTGCGCGGCTGGCTCGAGGCGGCCGGCGCGCGGGCGCGGGCCGAGCGCGCCCGGCGCTTCGATTTCGCCGGCGACGATGTGGCGCACGTGCACGATCGGGCGCGCGACTGGGCGCAGGTGCGCCCGGAGTGGGGGCTGGTCAACAACGCCGCCTTCCTCGTCGCGCCGCGCGAGCACTCTCGCCATCTCGACATGGAGGGGCGCGTCTTCCTGCACGATTACCGCTGGCAGGAGGACGACGGCTTCACCGTGCTCGAGCAGATCATGACCGCGCCGATGGTCGTCACGCACTGGATCAACTTCCAGTACTACGCGTCGACCGTCGACAACCGCCGCTACGGCAGCGGCAACAAGGTGCTGCACAACGTCGTCGGCGGACACATCGGTGTCTTCGAGGGCAACGGCGGCGACCTGCGCACCGGCCTTCCGATGCAGTCGCTGCACGACGGCGAGCGCTGGGTGCATACCCCGCTGCGGCTGAGCGTGTTCCTCGAGGCGCCGCGCACGGCGATCGAGGACGTGCTGCACAAACACGAACACGTCCGTTCCCTGGTGGCCAACGGCTGGCTTCACCTGTTCCAGATCGACGGCGCCGAGCGCGCCGCCTACGCCTTCCGATCCCACGGCTGGGTTCGCGAGGAGGAGATTGCCTGATGAGTATCCCCCTGATGAACAAGCGAAGCATGGTCGTACTGGTCGACGATTGGGCGTCCGCGCCCGACGCGATTCGTGCCGCCGAAGAGCTTCTCGACATGCGTCGCCGTGACGGCGGCGCCGGCCGGCCGGGCGACGAGTTGCTCGGCGTCTGGTGCCGGCCCGGAGCGGCCGGGCCGCAGCCGGCCACGCTTCGAAACGAGCCGGACCCCGCCGCGGGTTTGTCGATTCGCGCCTCGCTGGCGCTCTGCGGCCAGTGGTCGCTCTGCTGGCTGGACGGCCCGCTGTTCGACGGCGTCGCCTGCTCGAACGATCGCCGCACGCGTCTGCTCGACTTCCTGGTCGAGGGGATGGGTTCCGCGAGCGCTTCGTTCGCGCCGGTGTACGAGGAGCACGAGGCCGAGAGCTCCGTGCGCGCTTCGCTGCATGCGATGCAGCATCGGCATCCGGCGTTCGTGCGCGACACGATCTACGTCGACCATCACGATGACGGGCTGCGCGTCGGGGAGGTCGGCTAGATGAGCCTGCCCGCGCCGCAGGTCGGCGTCATCATGGGCAGCAAAAGCGACTGGGCGACCATGCAGCGGGCGGCCGAGATCCTCGAGCAGCTCGAGGTGCCGTTCGAGGCCAAGGTCGTGTCCGCGCACCGCACGCCCGACCTGCTTTACCGGTACGTCGAGAGCGCCGAGGAGCGCGGCCTGCAGGTCATCATCGCCGGCGCGGGCGGCGCGGCGCACCTGCCCGGCATGGCGGCGGCCAAGACGACGCTGCCGGTGTTCGGGGTGCCGGTGCAGTCCAAGGCGCTCAACGGCATGGACTCGCTGCTGTCGATCGTGCAGATGCCGAAGGGCATCCCGGTCGGCACGCTCGCGATCGGCGAGGCGGGCGCGGCCAACGCGGCGCTGCTCGCGTCCGCGGTCGTCGCGCTGCACGACGAAGGCGTCCGCGATCGGCTGGGCGCGTTCCGCCGCGCGCAGACGGAAGCGGTGATGGAGCAGGCGCTATGAGGGTCATCGAACCGGGTGGCACGATCGGGTTCCTCGGCGGCGGTCAGCTCGCGCGCATGATGGCGCTCGAGGCGCGCCGCATGGGCTATCGCATCGCGGTGCTTGATCCCGACTCGCATGGTCCGGCCGCGGCGGTGGCCGACCGGCACGTGAAGGGCCAGCTCGACGACCTGGAGGCGGCGCGATTCCTCGCCGCGTGCAGCGACGTGCTCACGCTCGACACCGAGCACGTGCCCTCCGTGCTGCTGGCGCGCCTGGAGGAGATGGTGCCGGTGCGGCCGTCGTCGCACGTGCTGGGCGTCGTACAGGATCGCCGCGAGCAGCGCGCCTTCCTCGAGGAGCTCGATGTGCCGCAGGTGCTTCACGCGCCGGTCGACAACGAGGCGATGCTCTCGGAGGCAGCGGCCGTGACCGGCTACCCGTGCGTGCTCAAGTCGCGTCGCTCCGGCTACGACGGCAAGGGGCAGGCGCGCGTCGAGCACGAAGGCGAGCTGGAGTCGGCCTGGCGTTCGATCGGCCGCGTGCCCGCGATCATGGAGTCGTTCGTACAGTTCGAGCGCGAGATCTCCGTGCTGCTGGCGCGCGACTTCGCCGGCGAGATCCGCTTCCACCCGATCGCGGAGAACGAGCACCGTCGCCACATCCTGCACACCACGCGTGTGCCGGCGCGCGTCGATGGCGATCTCGTGCGCCGCGCCGAAGCGATCGGCGCCGCCATCGCGAACGCCTTCGACTACGTCGGCATGATGGCGGTCGAGCTGTTCGTCACCGGGGACGGCGGCCTGCTCGTCAACGAGATCGCTCCGCGCACGCACAACAGCGGGCACTACACGTTCGGAGCGTGCGCCACGTCGCAGTTCGAGCAGCACATCCGGGCGATCTGCGGGCTCCCGCTGGGCGACCCCGCCCTGCTGCGGCCGGCCATGATGCTCAACGTGCTCGGGGATGCGTGGCAGGACGGCCCGCCTTCGTGGGACGTGGTCCATCGCCACGCGAACGCGAAGCTGCACCTCTACGGCAAGCAGAAGCCGTCGGCCGGCCGCAAGATGGGCCACGTGCTGGTGCTGGGCGACCCCGATGCCGAGGCGGCGGCGGTCGTCGAGACGATCGCCGCCGGCCTCGGCGCATCCAAGCACGCGAGGAGTGCCTAGGTGTGAAGGCTAGCTAGGTCATCGCTACTACGTGCTCTCGCTCGCGTGGTGCCTCGACGGCGTCACGCTCGCGTCCGGCGGCGGGGATTGGCGGCCGGAGGATTGCATCGTGCGGCTCTGGTCGTCGGCGCGGTAGGGTGAGCGCATGCTCGCCGACCTCCACCCGTCCTGGATCGACGCCGCCGTCGCCCAGGCGGAGAAGTCGTGGGACGAAGGCGGCATCCCGATCGGGTCCTTGCTCGTGGCCGCGGACGGCGTCATCGTCAGTGCCGGCCACAACGAGCGCGTCCAGACCGGCGATCCGACGGCGCACGCGGAGATGGTCTGCATCCGCAAGGCGGGGCGCCGCCGCGACTGGGACACGATGACGCTCGTTTCCACGCTGAGTCCGTGTCCGATGTGCACCGGCACCGCGGTGCTCTATCGCATTCCGCGCGTCGTCATCGGCGAACATCGCACGTTCATGGGTGCGGAGGACTGGCTTGCGCAGAAGGGGGTCGAGACGATCGTCCTCGACGACCCGCGCTGCGTCGCGCTCATGCAGCGCCTGCAGCACGAGCGCGCCGACTTGTGGGCGGAGGACATCGGCCACTGAGCCGGTCGCGCCGCCCTTGCGATTTCTTTATGGTGATCGGCGATGAGCCGGCCGGTGGAAAGCCCTTTCGCGGCCGCGGAAACCGGTGACCGCCTGTCCCGCCGGGACTACAAGCGGGCGCTGGGCCCGCTGCGGGAGCAACTGCTCGAGGACCAGGTGCAGCTGCGCGAGGAGGGGGTGCCGGTCATCCTGCTGTTCGCCGGTGTCGACTGCGGCGGGAAGAGTGAGAGTGCGACCCTTTTGACCTCGTGGATGGATGCGCGCTGGGTCACGACGCGTGCCTTCGACGAGCCCACGACCGAGGAGCGCGAGCGGCCGCGATTCTGGCGGTACTGGCGCGACCTTCCCGCAGCCGGTCACATCGGCATCTTCCTGAGCGCCTGGTACCACGACCCGCTGCTCGATCGCGTCCACAACGTGTCGGACGATGCGGCGTTCGAGCGGCAGCTCGAGGAGATCCGTTCGTTCGAAACGATGCTCGCGCGCGACGGCGCGATCGTGCTGAAGTTCTGGATGCACCTGAGCAAGGATGCGCAGCGCGAGCGGTTCGAGGCGCTCGAGGCCGATCCGCTGCAGCGCTGGCGCGTGACCCGCAAGGACTGGGACAACTGGCGGCTCTACGATCAGTTCGTCGACGTGGGGGAGCGCATCATCCGCGCCACCGACACGCCGGAAGCGCCCTGGACCGTCGTCGAGGGCGCCGACCCCCACACCTACGGGCTACGCGTCGGCACGGTCGTGCACGAGACCATCCAGGCCCGCCTCGACGCGCATCGCGCCCGCAAGGCGGAGCCGGCCGAGCCGCGGGAGCCGGACCCGCCGCCCGACGATCGCGAGGACACGCTGCTCTGCGGCCTCGACATGTCGCAGACGCTCGACAAGAGCGAGTACAAGGTCGAACTCGAAAAGGCGCAGGGCCTGCTCAACCTGCTGCATCGGCGCACCGTCGAGGACGGGCGATCGATGATTCTCGTGTTCCAGGGCTGGGATGCGGGCGGTAAGGGCGGCGCGATTCGACGCGTCATCGCGCCGCTCGACGCGCGTTTCTATCGCGTGGTGCCGATCGGTGCGCCCACCGAGGAGGAGAAGGCGTACCACTACCTCTGGCGGTTCTGGCGCCACCTGCCGCGCGCCGGTCGCGTCTCGATCTTCGACCGGAGCTGGTACGGCCGCGTGCTCGTCGAGCGCGTGGAGGGGTTCGCGACGCATGTCGAGTGGGGGCGCGCCTACGACGAGATCAACGCCTTCGAGAAGGAGCTCGCCGATTCCGGCATCATCCTGCTCAAGTTCTGGATGCACATCACCAAGGCGGAGCAGAAGCAGCGCTTCGACGCGCGCCGCAAGACGCCCTACAAGCGCTGGAAACTGACCGACGAGGATTGGCGCAACCGCGAGCGCTGGGAGCACTACGAGGTCGCTGCGCACGACATGATCGAGAAGACCGACACGCCGTGGGCGCCCTGGGTCGTCGTCGCCGCCGACTGCAAGCGCTTCGCGCGCGTCAAGGTCGTGCGGTCGGTGTGCGATCGGATGAAGGCGGGGCTGCGCGACTGAGCGGAAGCGCGAGCAGCGTCGCCGCCATGACGCCGGTCGCCGCGATCCAGAGTGTGTTGCGCGTACCGATCGCGCTCGCGAGATAGCCGCCCGCCAGCGCGCCGAGCGGCGTGAAGGCCCAGAGCAGGAATCCGATCGATGCGTTGACGCGGCCCTGCCAGTTGGGATCGATGACCCTCTGCCGCAGGCTGATCTGGGTGATGTTGAACAGCGCGCGTACCGCGCCGAGCAGGCATTCGGACACGGCGAGCAGGAACGGCCCACCGGCCAGCGGCACCAGCAGGCGCGCCACGCCGGTCAGTGCCTGCGCGACGATGAGCGCGCGTCCGTCGCCCAGCCGGCCCGCGACGCGGGGCGCGTATACGGAGCCGAGCAGCGCGCCGACTCCGCCCGTGGCGACGATCAGGCCGATGCCCTCCTCCTCGATGTCGAGGTTGCGCTTGAGGTGCAGGAAGTAGAGCGCCACCATCATCGTGGAGCAGATGTTGTGCAGGCCGCCGCACAACACGAGCGGGCGCAGCTGCGGGTGACGGGCGACGCGCAGCAGGCCCTCGCGCATGCCGGCGAGGGTGCGGCCGGTGCCCTCCGGCTGCGGCTCCTCGTGGCGGATCGATGCGACGACGCCACCGGCGACGAAGAAGGAGATCGCGTCGAGAGCGATCGTGAACGGCGCGCTGATCTTGGCGATCAGGAGTCCGGCCAGTCCGGGGCCAACGGTGCGTGCGGCCGAGTAGCTGCCCTGCAGACGCGCGTTGCCGGCCACGAGTTGCTCCGGGCGCAGGAGCGACGGCAGGTAGGCGCGATCCGCGACCGCCGCGACGACGTAGCAGCTTCCCGCGCCGAACGCGACGACGAGCAGCTGCGCGAACGTCAGCACGCCCGCCATCGCCGCGATCGGAATCGAAGCGAGCAGCACGCCGCGCGCGACGTCCATCGCCACGAGGACCGGTCGACGCCGCATGCGGTCCATCCAGACGCCGGCCAGCAAACCGAACACCGCCATCGGAAGCGTCTCCGCGGCCGTGAGCCAGCCCATCTGACGCTCGTTCGCCTGCAGCACCGCGACCGCCGTCAGCGGCAGCGCCACCGACGTGATCTGCGAGCCGAAGAAGGAGATCGACTGGCCGATCCAGAGCTTGCGAAAGTCCCGTCCCAGCAAGCTTCGAAGCGTACTACAGCTTCGAAGCGTACTCAGTACACCCCGGGGCGGCCATAAGGCGTTTGGTGGCTTTGGCTTGTGGCGGCTGGGTGCGCCATGGGGTGCGCAGGTTCGGGGGCGGAGTCGAGCGGGCTACAGCGCGCGGATGAGGCCCCCCTCGACGCGCAGCGAGGAGCCGTTGATGGCGGGATTGGCGGCGGCCATGACGACGGCTTGCGCGACCTCCTCCGGCTGGATGTAGCGCTGGAGCAGGGAGTTCGGCTCGTGGTCGCGGAAGTAGTCGCGCGTGGCCTCGTCCGGGGTGACGCCTTGCTGCTCCGCCACGCCCTTCATGTACTCCTCGACGCCATCGGTCCAGGTCGGACCTGGCAGGATGCTGTTGACGGTCACGCCGGTGCCCCGGGTGAGCGCGGCCACACTCTGCGTGAGGCCGAGCTGCGCCGCCTTGGTGGTGGCGTAGTGCGCCATCGTGCCGAAACCACGCACGCCCGCTTCGCTCGAGATGTTGAGGATGCGCCCGTAGCCGCGCTCCAGCATTCCCGGCAGAAAGGCGCGAATCATGCGGACGTTGCCGACGACGTTGACGTCGTAGAAGCGCAGCCACTCCTCGTCCGTGATCTCCTCGAACGGCTTCACGGCGAAGATCCCGACGTTGTTCACGAGCACGTCGAGCGGCCCGATGGCATCGATCTGCTCCGCGATCGAGCGCGCCGACGCGCCGTCCGCCACGTCGCCCGCGACGACATGCACGCGTTCGGAGCCCAGCTCCGACCGAAGCGCGTCGAGCCGATCCCGGCTGCGCGCGTTGAGGACCACCCGGGCGCCCTCCCCGAGAAACGCCTCGGCGATTGCGCGGCCGATGCCGGTGGAGGAGCCGGTGACGAGAACGAGCTTGTCGGCGAGCTGGAGATCCATGGGATCAACCTCTCGGAGATCCGACGGGTGTCAATGGGAACTACGTGGGACGTTGGACGTTTGACGTTCGACGTCTGACCCAGGAGAGTCGGGTTGCGTCGCGGAGGAGTTGATTCGGCTCCTGGAGGGCCCCAGGGGCCGTCGACGGCGAGGGCCTACTTTCCGCAACGAACGTCGAACGTCAACCGTCCAACGTCGAACGTAACTACAGCTTCCCGCCGCAGAACTTGCAGTGGGTCGCGTCGGTGTCGTGGCCTTCCGCCATGCAGCTCGGGCAGACCTGGGTGGAGACCGGCTTGATGCTGGCGATCTCCGCGGAAACGATGCCGGTCGGCACGACGATGATGCTGTAGCCGAGGATCATGACGATCGCGGCGAGGAGCTTGCCGAGCGGCGTCAGCGGCGCGATGTCGCCGTAGCCGACCGTCGTCATCGTCACGATCGCCCAGTACATGCCCTGCGGG
>JBCDBY010000055.1:0-17760 GCA_039182715.1 Planctomycetota bacterium | reverse complement strand
GCCACCGCCGCCGACCACGCGAACCCGACGACGCAGGTCAGCGCCGCCAGCGCGTGCGGCGCGCCGAGCAACCACGGCACGCCGTAGAAGACGACGACGTTCATGGCAAGCGCGCCAAGCCGCAGCGACCAGCGTTTCACGGACGCGGCGACTCCCCGTGCACGAGCGGCACGAACCGCACGCCCGCGCCGGTCGCGCGCACCAGCCGGCCGTCGCGTCGTTCGATCGTCACGAGCTGCTGCGTGCGCCCGCCCACCGGCGCGACCAGGCGTCCGCCTTCCCCCAGTTGGTCGACGAGCGCTTGGGGAACATCGCCAGCGGGCGCCGCCGTCAGCAGGACGGCGTCGAAGGGCGCCTCCTCCGGCCAGCCGAGCCGGCCGTCGGCGCAGCGATACTCGATGTTTCGATAGCCGAGCCCCCCCAGCAGCGTGCGCGCCGACTCCGCCAGTCGCGGTCGCACCTCGATGGTGAAGACGCGCGGCACGATTTCGGCGAGGACCGCCGCCTGGTAGCCCGAGCCGGTCCCGATCTCCAGCACGCGCTCGGTCCCGGCCAGGCGCAACATGCGGGTCATCAGCGCCACGATGTAGGGCTGACTCACGGTCTGCCCCTCGGAGAGCGGCACCGCGTGGTCCCCGTAGGACTCGTCGTCGCGCTCCCACGGCACGAATCGATGCCGCGGCACGGTGCGCATCGCGGCCAGCACGGCCGGATCAGAGATGCCGCGCGCCTCGATCTGCTCCCGCACCATGCGGCGGCGTTCGTCCAATCTGTCCAAACCGGGGATCAGATTACCCATAATGCGCGCCGCGTGGTCTGGTTCGGATGGTTCGCTTTCGCGCTCGGCGCTCTCTCGACGCTGCGGTTGCTCGTCGCGCTCGCGCGACTGCGGCGCTGGCTGCGCGCCGGTGACGTGCGGCGCTTCGAGGCGGGCGCAACGCCGCGCGTTCGGATCGTCACGGTCGGCGCGCCGGAGCCGTTCGAGCACCAGAACTACCCCGACTACGAAGTGGAAGCGGCAGGCCGCGCGACGTCGATCGCGGGCGA
Source organism: Planctomycetota bacterium (assembly GCA_039182715.1). Classification (GTDB taxonomy): domain Bacteria; phylum Planctomycetota; class PLA2; order PLA2; family PLA2; genus JBCDBY01. Next base: position 16,713 of record JBCDBY010000055.1, on the reverse strand, counting down.
AGCGGGCCGAACCCCGGCCTGGACCGTGCGCGTCAACCCGGCCGCGCGTCCCGACCCGCTCTTCCTTCGCGACGCGGTCGCCGGCGAACGCACGACGGTGCACTTCGCGCCGATGGCGATCGAGGCGCGCACCGTCGGCGATCGCATCCGCGCGCTTTCCGTGAACACCGACGGCCTGCTGCATGCGCTGGCTTTCGGTGCCGGTCGCGCGCGCGCCGGCGCCGTGGCACGTCAAGGCGACGGTCCCGGGCATGCGCTGGCGCGGCGCGCCCTGCCGGTGGTCGCCAACGGCGTCGATTGGCGCGAACGATTCGACCCGCTCGCGGCGCTGTTGTCGGCGGCGCCGGTCTGCCTGCTGGTTTCACTCTTCCAGGAGACGCCGCCGGGCAGCCTCACCTTCCTGCTCGTGCTCGCCTTCACCCGCGCCGGCCTCGCGTTCGGCATGGAGCTGCGTTTCGTGCGCGACGGCAGCACCTTGCGGGCGATTCCGCTCCTTCCGCTGCTGTGGATCCTGGAGCCGCTGCTGCTCCTCTTCGGGCGCGCGCTCGGACCTGCTACGCTCGCGTCACGATGAGCAGCCGGCACGACGTCCCCTACGGCCGCTACCTGCGGCTGGACAAGATCCTCGATGCGCAGGACCCGCCGGGTCCCGACGGCCAGCCGCGCGCACTCGGCCACCACGACGAGATGCTCTTCATCGTCATCCATCAGGTCTACGAGCTCTGGTTCAAGCAGATCAAGCACGAGATGACGCACATCCGCGACCTGCTCGCGGTGGACGACGTGCCCGAGAAGGACGTGCCGCGCATCGTGAAGGGGCTGCACCGCGTCTGCGAAATCCTCGAGGTCGGCGTGAAGCAGATTTCGGTGATCGAAACGATGAGCGCGCTCGACTTCCTCGCTTTCCGCGACCAGCTCGGCTCCGCCTCCGGATTCCAGAGCTACCAGTTCCGCGAGGTCGAGATCATGGCGGGACTGCCGGACGACCAGCGCTACGAGTACGCCGGCGATTCGTTCGAGCGCCGCTTCCCGCCCGAGCAGGTCGCGGTGTTCAACGAGCTGCGCGCCCAGCCCTCGCTCCGCGAGGCGCTGGAGTCGTGGCTCGACCGCACCCCCATCGAGGACGGATTCCGGGACACCTACCTCGACGCCTTCGACGCCTACGTCGCGACCCAGAAGGAGATGCACGCCAGCAATCCCGAACTGGGCGACGAGGATCGCGCACGAGTCGCGCAACGCATGGACGCCTATCGCGACGCCTGCGCCACCTTCCTGGAGGGCGAGCACGGCCGCCGCAACGCCGCCTGCCTCTTCATTCACGCCTACAAGGACGAGCCGCTGTTGCACTGGCCCAACCGGCTGCTCGACGGGCTCCTGGAGTTCGAGGAGCAGCTGCGCCTCTGGCGATTCCGGCACGCACGCATGGTCGAGCGCATGATCGGGCTGCGGGTGGGCACCGGCGGCTCGAGCGGCGTGCAGTACCTCGACGCGACCGCCGGCGAGCGCTATCGCATCTTCACGCCGATCCTCGAAGCGCGCTCCTTCCTCATCCCGCGGCGCATGCTCGCCGACCTGCAAAACCCGGAGCGCTACGGCTTCGCGCAGCACACCGTTTCGGACTGAGACGACGACTTCGAGAGCGACGCAAAGACGGGGGCCCCCGTTGCTACAGTCCGCGTCGGAGGAGCTGTCGGATGATGCGATTTGCCGTTTTGGTCGCGATGTTGGCGTTGGCGACCGGTTGCCCGAGTGAGGCATACAACAAGGCCATCTGGGCGCGCGCCCGCGCGCTGGCCACGATGCCGGACTACGTCATCGGAAACTCGGACACGATCAGCATCCGGGTGCTTGGACAGCCGGATTTCGCCGTCACGAGCAGAACCATCCGCCCGGACGGCAAGATCGCGTTCCCCGAGCATGGCGACATCACGGCCGTGGGCAAGACGCCGCAGGGCCTGCGCGAGGAGCTCGAGAAGAGCTTCATCGAGACGCTCGGCCTGCGCGACCCGAAGGTCTTCGTCTCCGTCGACAGCTTCACGAGCCAGAGCGTGACGATCCTCGGCGAAGTGCGCGTGCCGGGACGGTTCCCCTACGTCGGCCAGATGCGCGTCGTCGACCTGCTCGGCCGCACCATCGGCTGGGACCCGATCACCGCCGCGCAGACCCGCGTCCTCCTGTTCCGCGACATCGAGGGCGAAGTGAAGATCTACCACATCAACATTCGGGACATGTTCCAGAAGGGTGACTTCACCACGAACTTTTTCCTGCGCCCCGGCGACGTCATCTGGGTGCCGCCCACGGGCTGGGAAGAGGTCGCCCGCGCGATCCGGAAGGTGCTGTCGCCGATCACGGCGCTCGCCAACTCGGTCGGCATCGGCGTCCGGACGACCGCCTACTTCGTCCCGTCGGTCGCCCAGTAGGCGCTGTCATCTCAGAATGGCGCCTCAGACTGGTACGTGAACCGCTCCTGAACTCCAGGAGCGGTCCACCCGCTTCCCCCAGCAGTCGAAAAGGGGAGTGGAGATGTCGAGGCCCGCAACGACGGCGCAGGTCCGCGATACGGTTCGTATCGGGGATCTCGAGTACGACCGTGCGCCCGTAACCAACGGTCGCTACGAGGAGTTCGTACGCGCCACCGGTCACCGTGCACCCGCCTATTGGGACGACGACAGCTCCCCCGCCAGCCTCGTCGACCATCCCGTCGTGGGCATCGACTACTTCGACGCGGTGGCGTTCGCGCGCTGGGCGGGCGGCTGCCTGCCGACGGAACTCGAGTGGGCGCTGGGCTCCGGCCTCGAGGTGCAGCGCGCCTACCCGTGGGGCGACGGCTTCGACGTTCGCCGCTGCAACACGGTGCGCAGCGAGCGCAAGGGCACCTCGCCGGTGGGCGAGTACGAAGCGGCGCCGAGCGGCCTCGTCGATCTGTGCGGCAACGTCTGGGAGATGACGTGTAACGCGGACAAGGAGCACGAAGGCGCGATCATCGTGAAGGGCGGCAGCTGGTACGACTTCCCGGCGCACGCCAAGCTCGACCACAACTTCCGCGCGCCGATTCACCGCGTGGGCCGCACCGTCGGCTTCCGGCTCGTGTACGGCCGCGACGAACGGCATCCGGACTTCCTCGAGGAGGAGTTGCTCGAGGCGTGCATCGAGTTCCGCCGCACCGACGACGACAAAGGTGAGAGCTTTGTCGCCGAGGAGTTCGACTTCGGCGCGCTGCGCGCGGAGCTGATGGTCGCGCACGGTTCGCAGCTGCGTGCGATCACGGAACCGACGATCGAGGTCGAGAACGTCCAGGACGCGCTCGGCTGGTTCGATCAGGCGGAAGCGTGGACACCGGAGCCGGTAGAAGTTCCCGAGGAGAAAGGCGAAGCACAACCGCGTTGGCTCGTGCTTTCTATTCGGATGCAAACCTATCTCGCGGAGCGGCCGCCGCTGATGTTCGGCAGCGCCGCCACCGCGTTCCTGCTCGTCGTGATCGTGCTCTGGTCCTCGATCTCCGGGGGCCAGGGCACGCGCACCGTCGCGCGGTTCGACCAGCAGCCCTCGCAGCCCGTCTCCATCCGTCGCCTCGCGTCGACCTCGGCGCCGCAGCTGCGCCGTCATCGCGTCGCAGCCGAGAAGACGGTGGCGGCACTGGTCGGTGCGGACGAGGGCAAGCGGGAGATCGCGGCGCGGGTGCTGCTGGCGCGCGGCGAACGTTCGCGCGCCGAGCTGCAGGAGGCGTGGGGCCTCGCCAAGGACGCCGACACCAAGGCGCGCATCGAGTACCTGATTCAGGCGCTCGACGAGCGCAAGACCGGACCCGGCTCGCCGGTGGCGATCAGCGTGCCGCCCGCGCGGGGCCTCGTGCTGCTCTGCGACCGGTTCGGCTCGGCCGAGCAGAAGTGCCTCGGTGTGCTGCGGCGCTGGGGTCGCGTGATCGGACACGACGTCACGCTGGTCTTCACGGGCTCGGCGCACGTCCAGAAGCTGCTGCAGACACACGAGAAGGCGCTCGGTTCCGTGCTGGTCGTCCCCGACCGCAGCAGGAACTTCGCACGCGCGAACGGGCTCAAGACCGGCACGGCGGTGATCGGCCTGCGCAGCGACGGACGCCAGGCCTTCGTCCTCCCCGGCACCCCGAGCGAAAGTCGCATCGCCGACCAGATCCGCGCGCTGCGCTAATCCACCGCTGTGGAAAACGCGGAACGAGTTCCGCACCTGGCGCGCATAACTCCCGACCCCAGGCCGACCTATGCGCGCCACATGATGCACCTCTTGCATCAGAGAAGCGGGGGGAGGGTCAGGCGAGGGTGGCGGCGGCGGTGGTGGCGGCGAGGTTGACCCAGTCGTTGCCGCGCGCGCCGAGGCGGCGTTGGATGGTCGCGCCGAGCACGCTGTCGATCAGGTTGCCGATCATGCCGGCGGCGGCGATCCAGCTCACCACGCGAAAGTCCGGCAGGATGCCGAACGCCCACGCGACCAGCGGAACCGGCCACGCGAAGGCGAGACCGGCGATCGTGCCGAGCCACGACATACCGCCATCGCGGCCCGGCTCCAGCCGGCCGCCGAACAGGATCTGCCGCGGCACGCCGCCGTAGCGCTTGCCCAGCTCGCTCGCAGCGGTATCCGAGAGCGCGGCGGCGAGCGCGCCGGCCGCCGCCGCAGGCCACCCGCATGCCGCCGCGATCGCCGCCGCGCCACCATTGCACAAGACCTGCACCGCGTCGCGACGGCGACCGCTGCGCTCCGAGATCGTCGTTCCCAGCACGACGAAGACGAGCAGCATCACGAACCCGCCCCACCCGAAGCGCCACGTCAGCAAACCGGCGACACCGATCCCCGCCAGCGCCCCATCGAGGGAGACCGCACCGACACGCCAGGCGGCCGCGGCGAAGGCGAGCACCGTGAGAACCTGCAGCGTCGCTTCCACTCAGCCTCCGAACGTCCAGACGGCGACCGCGGCGGCGCACGCCACCGGGAGGTTGTCATCGATCGGCCACGGTAACGACTCGGCGATCGCACCCATCACGCCGGCCGCCACGGCGCCGCGCCACGAGGGCTGCCCGGCGTAGGCGAGCAGCGCCGCCGCCGCCGCCGCCCCCACCACGACGGCGGCGGCGGTGCCGACCAGGCTCTCGCGCCGGTTCCACGGAATCGACGGCCGCGGAAAACGGGTGCCGGCGGTCGCGGCGGCCGGGTCGGCGGCCGCGAGCACGCCCCAGGCCGCCATCGCGACGTGCGGCGGCGTGGTGAGCAGCAGCAGCAGCACGGCGAGCGGGTAGGTTCCAATGCCCGAAAAACGTGCCTCGCCCGTGCGTCGATAGGCGCGATCCCAGCCCACGGCGGGCGCCCAGACGAGGTTGTAGAGGCAGGCCGCGCCCGCGATCGCGATCGAACCCACGGGCCCGAGCCAGGGCACGAGCAGCGCACAGAACCCGAACGCGAAGTGCACGAGTCGCCGGGTCCGCTCTCGTCGTTCGACCAAGGCGGGTCACTATACCGGGCCATCCCATCGCGGAAGTACCGCTCGCCGGGTGGTTTTGCGAGAATCCGCGCGATGGAGCTGGGACCCGAGAATCCGTACGGCAGTTTTCGCGCTCCGCGCGTGCCGCTCGACCTGCGCTGCATCACCATGGGCGCGCTGGGCTGGGGCGTGCTGCAGTTGATCGACCCGCTGCTGGGCAAGGCGTTCCACCAGCCGGAACCGATCGCGCAGCTCATGGGCCTGCTCTACGCCTACCTGGGCCGCATCGCGTTCGTCGGCGACGCCTTCCAGCTTTCGGTCGGCAGCCTTTGGGGCATCCGCCCCTACGCGTTGAGCTGGTGGCAGGGCACGATCACCGGCCTGCTCTACTTCGGCGTCTGGGCGGTCTTCGGCGGCGCGCTCCTGCGCATCGCGGCGCTGCGCTTCACTCGCAACGAGGCGCTCAGCCCCAAGGCAGCGCTCCGATTCGGATTCCGCAACGCGGGCACGCTGCTGCTGGTCCCGGTCATGGTCGCGGTCTTCGCCCTGGTCCTTGCCGGGCTCAATGCGCTGGCCGGACTGCTCGCGAGCATCTGGTTCCTCGGCTCCAGCGTGCTGGTGCTGGTGCTCTTCCCGCTCGTGCTGCTCTCGTCGATCCTGCTGGTCATGGCGGTCATCGGCGGCGTGGTCGGACTGCCGCTCATGTGGGCCGGCGCCACCGTCGAGCGCAACGGCGCGCTCGAGTCGGTCTCGCGCGCGTTCAGCTACGTGTCGGCGCGGCCGTTCCACTTCTTCCTCACCTATCTGCTCATCTTCGTGCTCATCAGCGTCATCACGCTGCTCGAGGGCTTCTTCGAGGAGACCGCCAAGTCGACCTTCCAGGCCGGCGTCGTGCGCACCAGCCTCGACAACGCGATCAGCCGGCCGATGCCGGAAGTCGGTTCGCTCGACCGGCCGCTGGCAGAGCACGAGGGCATCCAGCAGCGCATGCGCGGCATCGCCGACCTGCGCAACATCGGCAACGCGGAAGTGCCCTGGTACGACAAGCCGGGCTTCTTCTGGATGTGGCTGATGCTGGGCATCTTCCTGCTCGGCTTCAAGGGCTACGCGATCTATCTCTTCCTCGGCGGGACGATGTCCCTCTACCTGCTGTTGCGGCGCGAGGTGGATGGAACGCACGAGGACGACCTGGCGGCGATCGACGAGGCGGAGGCGCCGCGCGACGAAGCGGAGGCGCGCTGGGTCGGCGAAAAGAAGGACGAAGCGGCCGACGCACCCAAGGCGGACGAATCCGGGACCGAAGCGTCCTGACGCGAGGGTATGGATCTCGAGCGGCTGGAACGCGCCCGGATTCGCCCCGCGCGAACGGAGGAGGACCTGCGCCGCGCCGAGGAGTTCATCGGCTCGCGGCGCATGCGCGAGATCGTCGAGGGCCATCCCGAGGAGCGCGGCTGCGTGCGCATCTGCGAGGAGGGCGACGAAATCCTGGCGGCGCTGCTGCTCGACCCCTCGCCGCTGCGCCTGCGCGGCGTCGACGTGCGCTGCGCCCGCATCGTGGAGACGGGCGCGGAGGACGGTCGCCAGCGATTCCGCGCGACGGGCGACGACTCGCTCTTCGTGCTGCTGGTCGAGGAGTTCCTCGGCTACCTCTGGGGGCGGCGCTACCCGGTCGCGTTCGTGCACGGCGAGCTGGCGCTCTTCCCCAACCACGGCTTCGTGCCGTGCTTCTACCACCCGCGCGTCTACCTGAGCACCGAGGTGGCGATGAACCTGCCCACGCGCTACCGCGTGCGGCACCTGAAGAGCGACGACCTGCCGGCCATCGCCCGCATCCGCGAGCAGCACGTGCGCAGCAAGCCGTGCGTCTATGCGAGCGGCGTCCCGATGTTCCACCACTTCTCGGTCGAGTCGCCCGACCGCGAAATCAAGGGCTACTTCAGCCTCGAGGTGAATCCGGACTCCAAGTGGACGCCGCACTTCTTCGCGCCCGAGGTGGACGGCACCGATCGCGAAGCACTGCACTCGATCCTGAGCTACTGCGCCGCGAAGGCGCACCCGCAGGGCATCGACCAGATCCACTTCCCGGTCGCGGCCGACCATCCGATGGGACGCGCCTGCCTCGAGCTGGGCGGGTACGCGGTGCTGCGCGGCGCGGCCACCGATCCGCGCGTGGACGAGGAGATGATCCACGTCGTCGACCATCCGCGGCTCGTCGAGGCGCTGGCGCCGTGGTTCGAGCAGCGGCTGATGGAGCGCAAGGCGCGCGAGCTGAGCGCGTCGATTCCGATCGATACGGGGGCCGATCGCTGGACGCTGCGCGTCGACAACGGCGAGGTGTCGCTTTCGCGGCGCGCCGACGACATCCCCGGCGTGCCGATCCCGCACTGGGCGCTCACGCAGCTCATCGTCGGCTACCGCGCCGCGGACGAGATCGACCCCGCGCTGCCGGACGAGATCCTGCGCATCCTGGAGCTGCTCTTCCCGAAGACGTGGCCCTACTCCTCGCCCGATCCCGACCACTGGGAAGTCGTCGAGCCGCCCGCCCCGTACGAGGGCCGCGCCCTCGAACGTGTCTTGGATACGAGACTCCCCTGGCTCGACGCCTTCTAGCGCGCCGGTCACGCGCGCGGCGCTCGGCTACACTTTCCGCATGCGCCCCGTACTCGCTCTTCTGCTTCTCGTTTCGGTCGCGCCGGCGCAGGGCTTTCCCTCCGCGCGCCGCGTCGACGAATGGAAGTCGCCGCACAACCGCAAGCAGTTGCGCGTCGAGTGGGACGCACTGCCCAACCGCACGCCGGTGAAGCTGCCGGACGGCTCGACCGAGCCGCGCAAGGCGCCCTGGCCGATGATCATCTTCGTGACGCAGACCCGCGAGTCGAAGGGCTACAAGAAGATCCAGGAGAAGATCCTGGTCGACACGCGTTTCGCCCTGGCGACCCACGCGGTGAAGATCATCAAGGTCAAGCCCTCGCGCGCGATCGACCTCGACTTCCTCGCGTCGGTGCCCGGGGTGCGCGACCCGGCGCTGATCGTGCTCGATCGCTCCTACAACGTCGTCGGCGCGCTGACCAAGGTGAAGGACTTCACCGACAAGAAGCTGCTCGGCCTGCTCGACAAGGTGACCAAGCAGGAGTACGGGAAGTCGCTCGGCAAGTACGCCAAGGACTGGATGAAGCTCATCGAGGCGGAGGAGAAGCTCCACCGCAGCGAGAAGAAGATCGAAACGCTGCGCGACAAGGCGGGCGCCGCCAAGGACGCCGGAAAGGCGAAGAAGTTCGACAAGGAGGCCGACGGGCTCGAGGCGGCGCTGGAGGAGAACCGCGGCGCGTTGCAGGCCCGCATGCAGACCCTGCAGCAATCGATGGCGCTCAAGGGCGAGGAGGCGGCCGCGCTGCCCACCACCGTCGGCAAGGGGCGCAACAAGCGCAAGCTGACGCCGAAGGAGCTGGAGGCGATCAAGGCGTACCGCGAGTTCGCGAAGGACCCCAATGCGATCGTGCGCGCCGCCGCCGTCGAAGATCTCGGCAAGCTCGACAGCGCCGCCATGGTCGGCGTGATCCTGAAGGCGGCCAACGACGTCGACCCGCGCGTGGTCGAGGCCGCGGGCAAGGCACTCGGACGCATGAAGAAGGCGGAGTCGCTCGACGCGATGACCGAGGGCCTCGCGGACAAGAACGGCAAGCGTCGACGCGCGGCGCTGCTCGGCTTCTCGCGCACGACCAAGCAGCACGCGGCCGCGACGCCGGGCCTGCTGGAGGCGCTGCAGAGTTCGAGTGCGGAGACGCGCGCCGCCGCCGTGCGCGCACTCGCCAACCAGAAGGCGATGGATGCGGTGCCTGCGCTCGTCACGTCGCTCGACGACTCGCTCCCCGCCGTGCGCGTGCTGGCGGCGCAGGCGCTCGGCGACATGAAGGCGCAGGACGCCGCATCGGCGCTCATTGCGAAGATCGACGCGTCGGACTGGTCGCTGCAGAAGGCGGCGATCGAGGCGCTCGCCAAGATCCGCGTGAAGGAGTCGATCGAGCCGCTGCTGAAGAAGTTCGAGTCGGACGAGGGGCTGGTCATCGAGACCGTCTACAAGGCGCTCGTCTCGATTACCGGCAAGGACTACAAGTACCGCGTCGCGCTCTGGAACCGCTGGTGGAAGAGCGAAGGACGCAACTTCAAGATCCCGAGCGAGGCGGACATCGCGGCGGCGAAGGCGAAGCTGGCCAAGTCGATGGAAGGCTACGCCAAGCCGAAGCGCAAGTACCACAAGATCGAAACGCTCTCGCGCAAGATGATCTTCATCCTCGATATCTCGACCAGCATGCGGGACAAGATCGTCATTCCGGCGACGGCGACCGATGAGCAGCGCGCCGAGTTCCCCGACCGCGTAAAAATGGAGATCGCGAAGAACGAGCTGCTCGCGCTCGTGGCGACGCTCGACAAGAACGTCTACTTCAACATCATCACCTTCGCCGGCCGGGTGAAGACGTGGAAGGACGGGCTCGTCTCGGGCTCATCGCGCAACTCCGCGATCAAGCACATCCGCCGGCTCAAGCCGATCGCCCCGGCGAGCGGCAACTCGAGCGGCGAGGAGCAGAAGACGAACACCTACGCGGCGCTCATGGCGGCCTTCGGCATGGCGGACAAGAAGGTGCCCGACTGGAAGGCGCGCACGAAGGTCGACACGATCTTCCTGGTGACCGACGGCCTCCCTACCGCCGGCGAAATCGTGGAGATGCGCAAGCTGGTCGACGCGATCAACGAGATCAACCGCACGCGCGGCATCGTGATTCACGTCATCTGCTTCGACAAGGAGGCGCTGCGCCGCCTCAAACCGCTGGCGGAGCAGTCGGGCGGGCAGGCGGTGCTGCGGGGGTTCTAGGAATCAGTCGTCAGTTGTCAGTTTCCAGAAGACGCTGCCTCCGAACTGACGACTAACGACTCTCGCTCACGACTCCCCACTACGCCCGCGGATTTCCGCGTACGCGTTGTGGTTGTGGATCGACTCGAAGTTTTCGACCTCGACGCGGTACTCGCCGATGCGTGACTCCGCGTTGAGCGCCACCGCGACGTCGCGCGCGATGTCCTCGACGAACTTCGGGTTGTCGTAGGCCTGCTCGGTGACGAATTTCTCGTCGGGGCGCTTGAGCACGGCGTACAGATCGCAGGAGGCCGCGCCCTCGACGAGCTCGATGACCTCCTCGATCCAGACGAAGCGCTTGAGCTCGACGGTGACCGTCACGTGGCCGCGCTGGTTGTGCGCGCCGCGCTCGGAGATCTCCTTCGAACAGGGACAGAGGCTGGCGATCGGAACCCGCACGCGAATGAGCTGGCGCGTGCCTTCCGGCGCGAGCTCGCCGATGAACGCGACGAGGTAGTCCACCATGCCGGCGGCGCCGGTGACCGGCGCGCGCTTGTTCATGAAGTAGGGGAACTCCATCTCGACGTGGCTGTAGGCGGCGTCAAGGCGCTCGCCCACCTCGCGCGGCATGTCGAGGAAGGTTTCGACGCAGATCGGCCCGTCTTCGGCGTTGAGCACCTCGACGAAGCGCGACATGTGCGTGCCCTTGAACTCGTGCGGCAGCGAGACGTTCATGGTGAACGTCGCGACCGTCCCCTGCTCGCCACCCGCCCGGTCGCGCACGCGCACGGGGTGCCGGAGCCCGCGCACACCGACCCGGTCGATCGGGATACGACGCGTGTCCGGCGAGCTCTGGATGTCGGCGAGGGGCTTGAACGGGCGGTCCATCAAGACCCGTACCGTAGCGCTTGGCGGGGTCGGGGGCCACTTACGGAGGGAGGCTGGGGGCCAGGGGCTAGGGGCCAGGAGCAGTGGCTCTGATGAGCCGGGGCTGTGGAAAAGTGCGGAATCGAATCCGCACCTGGCGCGCATACGTCGAGTCCCCGACCAGACTTATGCGCGCCACATGATGCACCTCTTGCATGGGGAGCTAGGGGCCAGGGGCTCGGAGCTAGGGGCCGAGCGGGCTTGGTCGCCATTCATTCCCTGCGTTGACGGAGGTCTTGTTCGCCGCGAATCGGACGGAGAGGGGTAAGCGTTCGGAAGATTTCCGCGAACTCGGCGAGACCTCAGCGCCCTCCGCGCTGCGATCTGACACGGCCGGAGTCTCAGGACCTCCGGACTGACTCGTCTGATGCACCTCTTGCATCGATCGGCGTGGATCGCTGGGCCCGTTACGAGGGGGCGGGGGCGGCGAGGGTGCGGAGCTGGTCGGGGGTTACGTCCATCGCCTTCGCGATCTCCCAGGTGGGGTCGGCGCGGAAGGATGCATACCAGGTCCAGGGTTCTTCCGGGCCCGGGACGTAGCCCATGAGCGCGCCGGTGCCAGTGCTTTGGCTCTTGCCGGAGTACCAGAACAGCGCGGAATCGGGCGCGATGCGCGAGACCTTCCGCTTGATGTTCTCGGCGCTCTCGATGCGCACGTGCAGCGGATCCGCGTTGATCGACTCGTAGGAACCCCCATCGCTCGAGAGGACGAAACACTCCTGCTGCAGGACACGCGTCGGGACGAACGGGGGGATGCCGAGATTCTCGCGCACGCCCCAGTACCCGACAGCCCCCACCCGCTTTCCGCGAAAGCGCAGCCACTTCCAGTCGAAGAAGCGGTCGATGTGGACGACGTACACGCGCGGCGGCCGGTCGCGCTCGACGATCCCGCAGACGACGCGCTCGGCGAAGTCGACGAAGCCGGGCGCGTCGTCCGGAGTGCGGTGGAGCTCGATCACGGAAAGCACTCTAGCGGACCCTGCGGCCGATGCGGTCCCAGCGAATGGCGCCGGTTTCGGGGTCGCGGGACCAGAAGATCGCGCGGACACGGGCGAAGACGCGATCAGTGGCGACGAAGCCGGGGTACTCGGAGCGGCTGTCGCGTGACGCATTGCGGCGATCTCCGAGGAAGAAGTAGGTGCCCGCGGGCACGGCTTTCGGGCCATACTCCGCGAAGTCGGCGCTGTCCCGAAACACGTAGGGTTCGTCGAGTCGCCGGCCGCCGACCGACGCGTATCCGCCGCGAACCTCGACGCGTTCGCCGGGCAGGCCGACGAGCCGGAAGACGAAGAGCACGTCGTCGGGCTTCCGAAACGCGACCACCTCCCCGCGCTGGGGAGAACCGGAGAACGTACGGACGGCGAACACGTCTTCTCCTGCGAGGATCGTGTTCATCATCGCCCCTCCCCGCACTTCGAACACGCGCACAAAGGTCGGATTGACGGCGTAGACGGCGGCGACCGAGCCCGCGAGCCAGACGACGGCGTAGACAGGCCAACGGACCCATGCCGGGCGACCACGACAGGGCGGCTGGCGACGCGCGTCCCGGAAGGCGAGCAGGCTGGTCGCAAGACGCCACCCGAGCAGGCCGCCGACACCCGCGATCATGTTCCACGGTCCGGGGATCGGAATGACCAGCCACAGCACCCATGCGAACCACGCGACGATCTCGCCGAAATAGAACGCGAGCGCTTTGCGCGGCAGGCCGGCATAGAGGTGGCCCAGGCCCGAAAGAAGCAGACTGAGAACGGCCGCGATCCACGGGCTGCGCATGCGCGAAGCTTACCCGCTCGTCAGAAGAGATCCTCGCCGGCAAGCGCTGCGGCCTGACGAATCCAGTCCGCGAGCTGCGCGTCGTCGAGGGTCTCTTCCTCGTGGATCTTCAGATAGCGGACGGCGGGATGCTTCGACTCGCCGGGCGGCACCGGATCGAGCGACGCGCCGTTGTGCCAGGTGATCTTCACGTACTTCGTGAAGCAGTAGAGGCTGAAGAACCAGCCGCGTCCCTCGACGCCGTAGAACGGCGCGTTCCAGCGCACCGCCTTGCGCACGTCCGGTACGACGCGTTCGACCAGCGCATCGAGGTGCTCCCCCACCGCGCGCTTCCACTCCGGCATCGCGGCGATGTAGGCCTGCACCGGCGCGTCGCCGTCGCCTTTGGGGATCTGCGGGTTCCCACCGGTGAGGAGCTTCGGCTTGCGGGCGGCCATGGATTGGACTCGGAGCGCACGCGGGTTACCACGTCGCCGACATCATCATCCGCAACTGCTCGATCGACGGGAAGCCCTCGGGCGCATCGCCGGCCGCATCGGGGTCGAGACGGCGTGCGAACGCGGACCTGTACGCCTCGCGGTTCGGGAGCCGCTTCCAGATCCGCTGGAGGCGTTGGACCGTCTCGTCGTCGAGTTTCGACAGGAAATCCTGGCTGGTCAGCGGAGCGAAGTGGAGGAACCGAGCCCCGTCGAGCAGCATGCCGCCCCACGAACCCTCCGCCGCCTCGCGGGTCATGAGCGACCGAGCCCCGTCACCGGCGAGCTCCGCATACTCCGCGTATCGCTTCTGCAGGAGAAGGAACTGCCCCAGCACGATGCGCCGGGCGAGACGCGTGTCGGGGTCGTCCGTTGGCGCGCGGAAGTACGCCTCGCCCTCTTCGATGCGATCGAGGCTGAGGAACACCTCGCCCGCGTAGAGCGCGCGCACCAGCTTGCCTTCGAAGGTGGAGAGGTCGAACGACTCCGGTCCGGGCACCGGTCCGCGCGCCCCTTCCGACGCAGGCACGAACTCCCTCTGGAATCGGGCGAGCGCCTCCTGCGCTTCCTCCTCTCGCCCCAGCTCCCGCAGGCAGATCGACAGGAAGAGCGGGAAGTCGCGCGGGTGGCCCGGCACGTCCGTTTCGCCGGCAGCCGCCTTCTCGTATCGCGCCCACGCCTTCTGCGGCTCCCGCCGCAGCAGGTGGTAGTGGCCGATCTGCACCTCCTCGAGCGGGTTCACGGCCATCCAGGAGATGGTCCCGGTATCGGGCTCGAAGATCGCCGCAGGATCGCCGGGCCGCAATCCCCAGCCGAACATGCGCGACAGCGCAGAACGGTGCGTCGGATGAAACGTGAACCAGAGCGAGAGCTTGTCGTCGCGCGGGGACCACTCCGGGAAGGTCACGCGCATCCCGGCGAAACGCTGCTGACCGTCGATATGCACGGTGTTGCGTGCCTGCGGGTCGGGCCAGAGCAGGAATGCCCAGCACTCCATCGGCTCGACGCGCGGCGTCTCCCGCGCGAGGTAGGCGTGCCGCCGACCGGTCGCGTTCCAGCCGGCGAACCGGGTGACCGGCGCATCGCTCACCGGCTCTCCCAGCCCGGTCTTCGGGTGGAAGAAGTGCAGGTCGTGCTCCACGACGAGACCGATCCGCTCCCCGTCGGGATGCCAACGCAAGTCGCGCATGGCGCCCTCCGTCTCGGCAGCCCGCTGCACCGCGCGGCCCTGGAAGGAGCCGATCGTGAGCTGCGTGCCGGCGTTCACGAACGCGAAGCGGGAGCCGTCCGGCGAGACGGCGGGCCGCGCGGCGCGCAGCCGTTCCAGCAGCGACGCGCCCGGCCCCAACGCGACCGGGACTCGCCACCAGTCTCCCTCCGTCCCTCGAACCCAAAGGCCATCCTGCGTCTTCGCCTCCCTGCTTCCCGCCAGGCAGAGCAGACGCCCATCGGCCGAGACGTCGAAGATCATGGCGTCCGAGCCCCTGCCGAACACCTTCGCGCGTATCTCGGTCGCGAGCTCGAACGTGTGCAGCTCCCGACCGTTGAGGAAATAGACCTGTCTCCCGTCCGGATGCCATTGCACCGCGAGGTTGGCAGCGACGTATCCCACGTGGTCGCACGATGCCTGGAAGAGCGCGACCGGCTGTTCGTCACCCCGACGCAGGTAGCAGGTGTAGACGACCGGCACCTGCAGGAAGTAGTCGCCCGCCGGATCGGACGCGAGACCGAGAATGCGCTGCAGGCGCGGATGCCCGCCGGACGGCTCGAGGGAACGCGCCGCGGCGAAGACCACCGCATCGCCGGCCGGGGACCAGAGCGGCGTGCTGGTCGCGATGACCTTCTCGCCCGGCTCGAAGATGCGTTCGAGCTTTCCTCCGTCCGCATCCGCAAGGAACACGCCGTTGTCGCCGTGCTGGAAACCGACGGCGTGGCCCTGCGCGGACCACGCGATGGTGCGGTCCTCCCGGACCGGCTCCGCGCACGCGGCCAGAATCCAGACGAGCACGAACAGTCGAGCGCGAGTCATGGCGTCCCCCCCTTGGTTGCCCATGCTAGCCCCCCGCTTCGTCCACGTGCGACGGATCGAATCCGCCGACGCGACCTGCGCCCTGCACGCGAAAGACCGATGCGCCGGTCAGCGCGCCGGTCGCCGCGCGACGTGGAACACGTAGCCGTAGAACTCGGAGGCGAGGAAGTACATCGCCTGCTCCTTCGCTTCGTGCGCCAGCACCATGAGCGCGGTCGGATTCTCGGCGTGTTGCGTCCGGAACGCTTCGAACTTCGCCGCGAGGGGCTCGTAGTAGGCGCGCCACGCGGACTCCGGCAGGACGAAGTGGCCGACGCGTTCGTAGCCGGCCGCGTCGAGCAGCGCCAGGTTGCCGTCGACATCGCGGATGGCCGGGTACTCCGTCTCCCAGAACTCGACCGCCTCCGCGGGGCCACCGGGCCGCAGGCGTGTGAGCTCCGAAGCGGCCAGCGATCCCCCGGGGCGCAGCATGCGAAACGCGAGCTGGAGCCCCGCCTCGAAACCGATCGCATAGAGTGCGCCCTCCGACCAGACGAGATCGAACGACGCCGGCTCGAGGTCGAGTGTCGCCATGTCCGCAACGACCGTCGTGACACGGTCCGCCACACCCTGTTCGG
Source organism: Planctomycetota bacterium (assembly GCA_039182715.1). Lineage (GTDB taxonomy): Bacteria > Planctomycetota > PLA2 > PLA2 > PLA2 > JBCDBY01. The sequence goes on along the minus strand of JBCDBY010000055.1, from coordinate 593 downwards.
CAGCCGACCGCTGCAGTTGCTCGAGGAACGGCGCGTGGCTGTCGACCGCCGTGACCGTCCCGTTCGTCAACCGAAGCAGATCGAGCGTCTGCCGTCCCGGCCCGCACCCGAGATCGAGGATGCGCGGCGACGAGGACAGACCGTCGACAAGCCCGAACGCCCGCCGCGTCGCCTCGAACTCACCCGGCCCCTCCTGCGGGTTGCCGCTGTGCAACTCGAGGAAGTAGTCCCAGTACTCGCGTTGGTCCGCCATACGCGAAGTCTACCGCTCCCGATCAAGCCCCGATTCCGTACCCACGGACCCGGAAAGCCGAGGATGCGAATGCTGACGGCCTGCGCGGCGTAGGATCAAGCGAGCCCCATGCGCAAGCGCCGCCTCCACCTCCTCGACGCTTCGCTCGTGCCCACGAGCTGGGTCGTCGTGGTCGTGGGCGGCGGCGTGCTCTCGCTGCTGATCCTCTTCCTGCTATCCCTGCCCATGGCGGTCGGCAACGGGCACGGGGTGTGGAACCGCGATCTTCCGATCGCCACCCGACTCCCCACCGCAACCGAGATGGATGGCCGGCTGTTGTTCGTCGTTCTCACGCAATCGG
>JBCDBY010000054.1:0-17913 GCA_039182715.1 Planctomycetota bacterium | reverse complement strand
GTAGTGGCCGAGGATCGGCATCCCAACGAGGGTGATGTCGCCGCCGCCGCGCTTGCCGGTCGGCGTGGCGGTGCCGCCCGGCACCGAAACACCGAATCCCGATCCGCCGCCCCCGCCGGACGGCGCGCGCGCCGAGCCTCCGTGGGCCATCGCGGTGGCGGTGAGCAGCAGGCCGGCCAGCAGAGCGCGCATGTCGTATCCCTCCCTTCCTACAAACGTGGACGGGAAAGCCACTGCAGCGCGTTGCAAAAAAGTTCCGCGGGCGGCTCGATCGGGGCGAGATAGACGAAGTGCCCCGCGCCACGCGCGCCCCCCAGCGCGACCGCCTCGTCCCCGATACGCAGGAAGGCGTAGCCGACGCCGTGAATCGGCGAGCAGGGCGGCAGTTCCAGCGACGGGAACGACTCGTGGAACGACTCCGCGCGACCCGAAACCTCGCGGTCCGGGTAGGCGGTCAGGTGCAGCCGCGCGAGCAGCGGCCCCTCGCCGCCCAGCATCAGCAGGGAGCCGCCTTCGAGCAGATGCGCGCGGTGGTCCGGCGCCTCGCGCAGCGGCACGCCGGCATCCACCACGATGCGCAGCGGCGCCCGCCCCGTCGCCACGCGGTAGCCCTCGGCGACCAGCGCGCGTTGCAGCGGCCACGCGAGCCCGCGCGTCCCAGCCAGAGTCACGTGTCTCACGCGGGAAGTTTAGGCGTTGCGGCACCGGGGCCGTGCGGTATTCCTTCAGCTGGAGCGAGTCGCTCCCCCGTGCGTCCGCGTCGGGGCGCCGCCACGCGCTGGCCCATATCCCGTACGCTGACATCTGACAGATCCCAAATCCCAACAGCAAACTCAATCCGGCGGCGTTCCAACGGGCCGAGGCCCGGCGGATGACAACACGAGGATCACCAGGCCCCGCAGCAATGCGGGGCCTGCTTTATTCTCGGACCATGATCCGGGTCGGGACGGCGGGCTTCACCTACAGGGACTGGGAAGGCCGCGTCTACCCCGACCCGAAGCCGACCGGTTTCGATCCGCTCGCCTACCTCGCCGGCTACTTCCGCTGCATCGAGATGAACGTGACGTTCTATCGCGTGCCGACGGCGGAGAACGTGGCCGGCTGGATCGACCGGGTCGACGACGATTTCCGCTTCCTGTTCAAGCTCTACCGCGGCCTCACCCACGGCACCGAGGACGAGGCGCTGCCCGCCTATCTCGACGCCCTCGAGCCGGCGCGCGACCGGCTGGGCGCGATCCTGCTGCAGTTCCCGTTCTTCTTCCGGAACACGCAGCCCAACCGTGCGCGGCTCGCGCAGCTCGCGGACCGCCTGGAGGGCTGGCCGTGCGCGCTCGAGGTGCGCGACCGATCCTGGCTCGCGCCCCCCGCGCTCGACTTCGTGCGGCGGCTCGGCCTGAGCCTGGTCGACATCGATCTGCCGCAGGCGAAGGAGAGCGTGCCGCCCGGCGACTGGACCACCGGGCCGATCGGCTACGTGCGCCTGCACGGCCGCAACGCGCGCGCCTGGTTCGACAGGCAGGCGGGCCGCGACGCCAAGTACGACTACCTCTATTCCGACGCCGAGCTCGACGAATGGGTGGAGCGCATCGGGAACATCGCCGGCGCAACCGATGCAACCTATGTCGTCACCAACAACCACTTCGGTGGACAGGCGGTGGCCAACGCGTTCGAATTGGCGCGCAAGCTCGACCTGCAAACGCCCGCACCCCCCGAAGTCCTGCAACGGAGTTTCCCGCACCTCGCATGAGCACCACCCTGAAGATGACCCCCTCCGAGATCGACGACCTCCGCCGGCGGCTGGAGGAGGAGCGGTTCGAGTTCCGCCCGCTGCAGTACGCGCACTTCCAGGCGCGCGGCGACGGCGTGATCGTCAGCGCCTACAAGAGCGGCAAGGTCGTCGTGCAGGGCAAGAACGCCGCCGCCTTCCTGGGCGACGACGCGGTCGCGCCGCCGAAGCTCGACGTCGCGGTCGCCGGCAGCGACGAATCGGGCAAGGGCGACTACTTCGGCCCGCTCGTCGTGGCGGCGGTCGTGGTCGCGCCCGGCGAGGAGGAGGAAATCCGCAGCCTCGGCGTGCGCGACTGCAAGCAGATGGCGGACAGCTCCATCCTGCGCGTCGCCGCCGCGCTGCGGGAACGCTTCCCGCACGGCGTGGTGAAGCTCGATCCGCCCGGCTACAACGAGGCGCACGCGCGCGACGGCAACGTCGCGATCTTTCTCTCGCGCATGCACGCACAGGCGCTGGCGGAGGCGGTGGGCGGCGCGGACGACTGCGGCCTGATCGTGATCGACAAGTTCACCTCGGTCGCGCGGTTGAAAGGCGCGCTGGCCGAGGAGAGCCTCACGATGCCGGTCGAGATCCGCCCCAAAGCGGAGGACAACCCGGCCGTGGCCGCCGCCTCGGTCCTCGCCCGCGCCGAGTTCCTGCTCGACCTGCGCGAACTCGGGCACGAGTGGGGCGTGGAACTTCCCAAGGGCGCGGGACGTCCTGTGGATGTGGCCGCGCGCGACATCTACCGGTCGGGCGGACGCGCCACGCTCGACAAGATCGCCAAGACGCATTTCCGGACGACCAGTAAGGTGATGCAACAGGAGTTCTGAGCTGCGTACCCTCCTCGTTCTGCTGCTGGCGGCCACGGTCGCCTCCGCCGACCTCTCGAAGGCCGAGGTGGAGGACGTCCGGCACCTGCTGCGCGAGCTGGGCGCCCGCGACCCCGACCTGCGCGATCTCGCCCACCGGCGGCTCCTGCAGTACGGACGACGCATCGTACCGCTGCTGCGCGGCGCCCAGCTGGACTCGACCGAGGCGCGCTACCGCGTGGGCGAGATCCTGCGGCACTACGAGCAGGTCGAGCTGCGCATCGCGCTCGATTCGACGCAGCTCGACCTCGGCGCGCGCATTTCGCTGCGCATCGAACTGAGCAACTACTCGTCGGACACGCTCATGCTTCCGCTGCAGATGGGCGGCCGCACGCCTTTCGCGCTGCAGCTGGGCGATCGCACGCTCGCGCTGCCGGCCGCGCGCCTGCAGGTCGAGACCGAAACCGGCGGCCGCGGCGTCGTCGTCCTGAGCCCCGGCGACTCCGTGCGGCTGCGCACCGACCTGGCGCCGGAGGACCTGCCCGACCGCAAGGCGGCGCGCTTCCGGTTGCGGGCGCGATACGTCTCGAAGCAGGCAGTCAATGTCGACCTCGCGCCGGTGGACAAGCGGCTCATCACGGGCGACTCCGTGCGGCTGGCGCTCGCGTCCAACACGATCGAGCTTGATCTGCGCACGCGTACCCCGAAGGAGTTGGCGGCCGCGCTCGACGACCCCAAGCAACGACCGCGCGCGCTCATCGAACTACGCCTGCGCGACGACGAAGAGGTCATCGATCTGCTGCGCACGCGACGCAACGACCCCGACCTGCGGCGGACCGCCGTCCAGCGCCTCGGGCAGCACGCGAAGGAGGCGGATCTGCGCTTCATTCGCCGCGCGACGCGTGATCCCGACAAACGGGTGCGCATTGCCGCGACGACCGCGCTCGGCCACTTTCCGCAGCGCAAGGCGCGCAAGCGCCTGTTGCTGCTGGCGACCGACCACGAGCTGAAACTCCCCGCGATCCGTGCGCTCGCCCGGCACAAGCACGCGGAGACGGTCCACAAGTACCTGGAGGTGCTGCAGAGCACCTATCGCGAGGGCCCGTGGGTGCCGGTCATCCAGAAGGCGCTCAAGGAGTGGACGGGCGTGGATGTCGCGAACCGACCGTCCGAGATCGCGGCGTTCCGGCGGTGGTGGAACACCCATCGGGACGAGTGGATCGCGAAGAACGGTTAGGGGCTCGAAACCAGAGGCCCCGAGGGACGTTGCGACGTCAAGCTCCTGGCCCCTGGCCCCTGGCCCCTAGCCCCTATCTACTTCTTCCACTCCACGACGCGCTTGGACTTGAACCGTCCCGCGCCTTCGCGCGCGCCCGTCATCGACAGGTCGGCGGTCGCTTCGATCGAGAGGTCGCGGCCGCGCTTGAGGTCGAACTTCCAGGTGCCCTGCTGCGTCACGACCGTGCGCGCCTCCGCCTCGAGGTAGGACCAGACGCCGCTGAAGACGATCGTGGCGATGCCGTCGTCGACCGACTTGAGCTTGTACTCGATCGTGCCCTTCGAACCCGGCGGCACCTGCTGATCGGAGAGCGCGAGGTAGTCGAGGATGTCGACTTCCCACGTGTCGCCCACCTTGATCGGCTTGGACGGCAGCCGCTTGTCCTTCCAGTTCTTGAGGCGGTTGACGATCGCGCGGTGGCGGATGGTCACCTCCTCGCGGCGGCTGAAGAGGCCCCAACGCACGTTCCCGATGCGGCGCCAGACGTAGCGCCCGCCGACCGACTTCTCCTTCTGCTCGCCGATCTTGTTCTGCTCGGGGTGCTTCTTGATGTTGGTGGTGAAGTCCAGCACGTCCACGCGCTCGATGGTCGGCCGGCCCTTCTTCACCTCGAGGACGGTGCGACGCATCACCTCCTTGGTGTCGACCTCGAAGGAGACGACCGAGGGTCCCTGCCGGAACTCGAGCACGAACTCGCTCGTCTTGGTGTCCTTGTACTGGTCGTCCTTGTTGAACTTGTAGGCGAACGTGTGGGCCTTTTCCGCCTGGGGGAACAGCAGCAGGACGACGGCGACGAGGAGGTGCATGCGTCGATCTTATGCGACCGACTCCCTCAACATCGCGATCAGGGCCGTGGCCGCCCGGGACAGGTAACGCGCTTTCGGGACAACGACCGCCATGGTGCGCTCGAGGCCGCCATCCTTGAGCGGGCGGACCTGCAGGCGGCGGCGGTCGTTGGTCAGCAGCGCGCTCTCCGGGACGAGCGCGAAGCCGAATCCGGCCGACGCGTAGAGCTTCTGCACTTCGATGTTGCCGGTTTCCAGGACGACCTGGGGCCGGGCGCCCGCCTGGCGCAGGGCGCGGTCGACCGTCTCACGCGTGTGCGTGCCCTTTTCAAGCGCCACCATCGGGCGCCCGTCGAGCGCCGAGAGGGAGATCTCGCTGCGACGCAGAAGCGGGTCGTTCTTCTGCGTGACGAACACGAAGGGGTCGGCGAAGAGCGGGCTGACCTCGAGGCGGCGATCGACCGAGGCGGGGCGCGAGACGATGCCGAAGTCCAGCTCGCCCCGCACCAGCAGATCGAGAATGCCGCGCGAGTATGCGTTACGGATCGTGATCTCCGCGCTCGGGAACTTCTTGCGGAAGCGGCGCAACACGGGGGGCAGCAGGTTCATGCTGGCAGTGTCGGAACAGCCCAGCCGCACGCGCCCCCCGCCGCTCTCGCGCAGCTCGCGCAGGCGCGTGAGCGCCTCGTCCACGTCCCCGAAGATCTTCTCCGCCGATTCGAACAGCACCGCGCCCGCCTCGGTCAGCGCCACGCCCTTCCGCTCGCGATCGAAGAGGCGCTCGTCGAGCTCGGTCTCGAGGGTCTTGATGCGGACCGACATCGCCGGCTGCGAAACGTGCAGGATCTTCGCGGCGCGCGAGAAGGAGCCCTCCTTGGCGACGTGATAGAAGGATTTTAATGAGTCGAGATCCACGATAGATCGGGATTATAGCTCCCGGACCGAACGGCGGACGGATAGTCTCTGGCGATCCCGTCCCTCGCGCGTCGCAACTTCCGACTGTTTCTCGGCTTCCGCGGCTCCACGCGCACGCTGCTCTTCGCGCCGTACATCTTCTATTTCCTCACCGTGGAGCGCGGGGTCAGCGCGACCGAGTACGGGTGGCTGCAGCTCATCTACTACTGGACGGTCATGGCGACCGAGGTGCCGTCCGGCGTCGTCGCCGACCGGATCGGTCGCAAGTGGACGCTCGCGCTCGGCGCCTTCACGCAGGGCACCGGCTGCTGGGCCTTCGCGCTCGGCGACACCTTCTCGATGCTGGTGGTCGGCGAGGTCTTCTTCGCCTTCTCCACCGCGCTGGTGAGTGGCGCCGACTCGGCGATGCTGTACGACTCGTTCGCCGCGGAGAAGCGCGAAACGGAGTACGCGCGCGCCGAGGGCGCCGGCCAGGCGCTCTGGCTCGGCGTGAGCGCCATCGGCCTCCCGCTGACCGACTACTTCGTCGTGCGCCACCACGGCGCCGAGCCCACCTACTGGCTCACCGGCGGATTCGCGTTCCTCGGCGTCGTCGCGGCGCTCGCCATGGTCGAGCCACCGCGCGTGCGCCGTTCGTCCGCGCGCGAGATCACCTCCGCCGCGCTCTCCGACGTCGCGCAGGTGCCGGGGATCCTGCGGCTCATCCTCTACAGCGTCGGCGTCTTCCTGCTGCTGCGCATCGCCATCGTCTCCTTCTTCAATCCGGTGCTGGAGGAGAACGGCGTCCCGCTGCACTTGTACGGCACGCTGCTCGCCATTGTGAACGTCGTCGGCGCCTTGACCGCCTGGCGCGCCGACCGCTGGCTCACCCGGTACGGCGAGCGCCCCGCCCTGCTCGCGATGCCGATCTCGATGCTGGTCATGTTCGGGCTGTTGATGGTCTTCCGCGCGCCCGCGGCCGGACTGCTTTTCTGCATCCAGGGCGCGGTGTTCGGCGCCTATCCGCTCGTGACGCGAACACTGCTCAACCGGATGGTGCGCAACGCCGACCGGCGCGCGACGGTGCTTTCCATCGAATCGATGGCCTGCCGCATCGGCATGGGGCTGATCGCGCTGCTCGCCGGCTGGGCGCTCGACCACCACTCGCTCAACGCCGCGCTGGCCCTCGCCGTCGGCGCCTCCTGCCTGCCGTTCCTGCTCCTGCCCCTGCTCCCCCGCAACCGGGAGCTATAGTGACGCCTGTGCGCCGGCCGCTCTCGCTCCTCCTGCTTCTGCTGATGCCGCTCTCCTCCGCCCGCTCGGGCGAGGGCGACGTGCTGCTGCTGACCGACGAGGCGATCCCGCGCTACCTGCAGCGCGGCCAACAGCTCGCCCGCAGCGGCGAGTGGGCCAAGATGATCGACATCCTGCAGCGTGTCATCGTCGGCGACGCGGAGATCTTCCCGGAGCTGGACAAGGCGACGCTGCACTCGGCGGTGCACACCAACGACGGAGTGCTCTACTACCCCGCGCGCGAGCTCTGCGTGCAGGAGCTGAGCCGTTTGCCGGAGGAGGGGCTCGCGGTCTACCGCGCAACCTACGACGTGCCCGCCGCCGAACTCCTGACGGCCGCGCGCGCCGCACCCAACCTCGACGAGCGCCTGGCCGGGCTCACCACGGTGTTCGACCTTTACCTCATCTCGTCGTCGGGCGACGACGCGCTCGAGGAGGCGGCCGATCTCCACCTGCAGCTCGGCCGCTATTTCGAGTCGCTCGCGCTGCTGCGACGGCTGCTCGACGTCTACCCCGGCGACTCCGACCGCGACCTCGCCATGGCGCGCACCAAGGCCGCCTACTGCGCCGCGCGCATCGGGGACCGCGAGACGCGCCGCGACATGCTCGAGCGGCTGGTCGCGGAGTTTCCCGGCCGGCGCGTGCTCGTCGAAGGCAAGCGTGTCGCCGTGGAGGACCTCGCCGACCACCCGGTGATGGCGCTCGTCGGCGCCATCGACCTCGGCAGCGACGAGGACTGGCCGACCGTCGGCGGCGATTCGACCCGCGCGCGCACCGCCGAGGATCTGCCCGAAGACCTCACGCGCAAGCCTTTCTGGCGCTTCGAGCTGCAGGCGCGCGACCCGCAGTTCGTCGCGCCGAGCGGACGCTGGGTCTCCCGGATGCCGGATCGCGAACGACCGATCGCCCCGACGCGACGCGACCAGCTCGACGACGTCGTCGCGCTCTACCCGACCGTGCGCCCGATCGTTCACGACGGCATCCTCTTCTACAAGGACTACATCGAGCTGGCCGCGCGCCGCATCGGCTCGGGCGAGCTGGTGCAACTCGCGACCCGCACCAGGTATCCGAGAAAGGGACGCACGCCCGACCTCGCGTCCCGCAAGTCGCTCCCGGTCGCCGAGGTGCGACCCGAAACCGGGCCGGGGAACGACGGTCCGTCGAAGGGCGATCCGACCACCCACGCGCGGTTCGAGGCGATCTACCGCTGGTACGACTACGGCGGGAACGAGGTCGTGGTGTCCAACGAACATCTGATCACGGCGCAAGCGCGCAATGCCCCGCGGCACCTGAAGGACGCATCCCCGCGCCTGCGCCGCGCGCCGCCCAACGTGCTCCATGTGTTCGAACGCGACTGGGCCCGCACCGTGTGGGGCTGGGATCCGGAGAACTCGATGATCGCGCAGAGCATCGAGCGCGACCCGGAGCGCCGCGCCGCCTGGAAGAAGGACGCGGGCATGCACCGCATGACGCACTTCCGGGGTCCCGGCGTCGTCGCGGGCGGCGTTCTCTATACGGTCGCCGAAACGCGCGAGGGAACCGAGGACCGGCCCGGCGGCGTTTCGCTCTGGGCGTTCCGCATGCGCGACGGTGGCGTGCTCTTCCGCACCGAGCTGCACAACCACGACACCGCGCGCGGCACGCTGCCGGCCGGCGCCTCCATCGCGGCCGCGGGCTCGGTGATCTACACGCTCACGCACGCGGGCGTGCTCTGCGCGGTCGACGCTCTGCCGCCCGGGCGCATCCGCTGGATCCGCCGCTACCCGCGCAGCTTCCCGCGCCAGGCGCGCGGCATCTCCCCCACCGTGCAGATGCTCTTCGCCTACAACGAGCCGGTCGTGGCGGGCGGCAAGGTGCTGGTGATGGCGCCCGACAGCACCGAGGTGCAGGCGCTCGACGCCGAGACCGGCCGCCTCGTCTGGTCGCTCGACACGCGCAAGCTCAAGGAGGACGTGCGCCACATCGTCGGCGTCTCCGGCTCCACGCTGGTGCTCGCGGGGTACGGCGTCGTCGCGATCGACATCAACCGCGGCAAGGTCGTCTGGAGCCACGAGCACCTGGAGATCGGCGAGGCCGTCGCGGCACGGCCCACGCCCTACGGTCGCGGCTACGTGAGCGAGCGCGTCGCATACGTCCCGAGCGCCAGCCACCCGTCGCACATGGCCGGCGATCGCAGCTACATCCACTGCTACGACATCTCCAGCGGCAAACGCCTCGAGACGGTCGTGCTCGACGTGCCGCGGCTCGGCAACATCGTCTGCATCGGCGGACGCCTGATCGCGACGAACGAGTCGGAGGTGATGTGCTTCACGACCGCGGACCGGGAGATCGCCCGGCTCGACGCGAGGCTGCAGCGGGAGGAGGGCCCGCGCTCCGGACGACTGCTCGAGCGCGCGCTGGTCCGACGACGGGCGAATCCCGAGGCGATGGAGCCGATTCTCGAGGACCTGCGTGCCGCGGTGCGCGCGGTCGGGGACGAGAACAGCGACGACCGGGAACCCTCCTGGCGCCTCATTCACCAGCTCATCGAGAAGGCGCGCCGGACGAACGACGTGGCGCCGCTGGAAGAGGCGCGCGAAGTGGCCGAGGCGCTCGATGCGCGCCAACGCCTGCGCACGCCGAATCGCGCCTACCACGCGCTCATCCTGCTCGAGGCGGCCGCCATTGAAGTCGACGCCGAGAGCCCGCAGAAGGCCTACGACCACCTGCAGACGCTGGTCCGCGATTTTTCGCAGGAGTCCGTGCCGGTCGGCGGACGCGTCCTCCCGGTGCCCGTCGCCGCGCGCGAGATGCGCGAGCGGCTGATGGGCGACGAGAAGTTCCGCGCCATCTTCCTGCAGCGCGTGCGCGCCCGCATCGACGCGGCGCGCGAGGCGCGCGACAAGGAGGCTCTCGTCGCGCTGGCCAAGGCATACGGCAACCAGCCGCCCGCCGAGGAGGCGTGGTTCGCGCTCGCGCGACTGCACACCGAGGACAAGCGGCCCGCCGAGGCGGCGCTGGCGCTGCGCATCATCCTGCGCGAATTCCCGGCGCATCCGCGGCGCGTCGAGGCGCACCTGCGTCTCGCCATCGCTCTCGCCAAGCAGCAGCTCCTGATCGACGCGCGCACCGAGCGCGACGAAGCGATCGCGCGGATCGACACGAAGGGCCGCGAGACGTACGCGGCGCTGATCGCCGAGCTCGCCGAGCTCATCCCGGAGTTCGAGGCGCGTCTTCCGCGCCCGACGCTGACGCTTCCGCTCCGGCCGCGGCCGCTGCCCGATGCGGGCGCGCAGCCGATCGCGATCGAGGGCAAGGTCCCCGAGGCGTTCGCGAAGAAGATGATCGTCGCGAGCGGCGCCGAGTACGTCGCCCTCGACGAGCAGAGCCGCATTCTCTGGCGCATCCCCAATCCGGCCGGCGCCGCCGTCGACCCAGGCCCGCCCGCCGCGGCCGAAACGCTCGCCGTCGCCACGGCGCTGGCCCACGCGCGGTTCGCACGCTTCCTCGACGGCGACCTGCTGCTCGGCGACGCGGCCGGCGTGACGCGCGTGAACCTCGCGACCGGCGACGTCCTCTGGAGCTGGCCGGAGAGCAAGGCGACCGCGGCGGAGCAGGCGACGCGCGCCGTCGAATCGCTGCGCCGCGATCTGCGCGAACTGCAGCGCCGCGGCCACCACCATCGCCGCTCGTCGCTCCCCGCCTACGCGCTGCGCCGCGACGCGCTGCTGGTCGTGCACCCCGAGCTCGGCGTTCTCTCGCTCTCGCTCAACGGCGGCAACACGCTCTGGTCGGACGAGAAGGCGACCGGCGCGCGCGTGGGCGAACCGGCGGTCGTCGGCCAGCTGATGGCGGTCGGGCGCGCCGAGCCGGGCGCGGTCGACCTGTTCGACCTCGGAGCGGGCCGCCGCATCCAGCGCCTCGACGTGGGCAAGGTGCTGCTCGCCGCGCCGCACCTCGACCGGCTCGGCCGCCTCTACCTGATCGACGCCGAAAACGTGCAGGGCCGCAACGGCGCCTTCCGCGTCCGCAGCGCGCGCGACGGCGCGACCCTGCTCGCCCGCCCGGTGCCGGTCCATTCGCGCTACGCGACGATTCTGCACGTCGACACCACCGTCGCGCTCTTCCACGACGGCAGTTCGGGCGGCGACAACCTGCACTTCCTGGAGCTGGGCAGCGGCAAACACGTCCGACTGGCCGGCGAGGACGTCGCGCGCGAGGTGCATGTGGTCCGCGACGGCCGCCAGCTCTTCGTGCTGACCCACAAGCTGGGCGTCGCCGACGAGGGCGCGCGCGTCTTCCGCATCGACATCGGCGGCCGCAGCACGCTGCGCTACGAGCGGCCCGAGCCGGCGCTCGCCTACGCCCGGCCGCTTTTGACACAGCGATTCTTCGCGGTCGCCCATGCAGGCGCGGAAAACGCCGGAATCCGGCTCTACGAGCGCGAAGCGGCCAAGGATCTCGCCCCGCCGGCGCCGGTCTTTCCGGTGCTCGGGGGCCGGGCGATGAACCGGTCCTTCGCGAGCGAGCCGGACGATGACGTGCCGATCCGATTCGACGTGGCGCCGGCCCTCGCCGCGCCCGGCGGGGCGCTGGTCGCGGGCCTTCCGTTCGGCGGTTTCCGTTTCGATACACCCGCATCCCGCTGAACCGCATCCGAGGGGTACACTCGACGGCACGATGCGCCGGGGAATCTGCCTCCTTCTCGCTGTAGTAGTGTCGGCACCGGGTGTGCCGGCGCAGGATGTCGAGGTCAAGCCGTTCCCGAAGGGGATCACGCGCGAGACGAACGCCAAGATCGAAAAGGCGCTCAAGTTCCTGGCGCGCGAGCAGTCCAAGGACGGCTCGTGGCGGTCGGGCGGCGGCTATGGCTACTACCCGTGCGCCATGACCGGCCTGGCCGGACTCGCACTCATCGCGTCCGGCTCTACGCCGACGCGCGGCCCGTTCGCCAAGAACGTGCGGCGAGCGACGCGCTACCTGCTCAGCCAGCAGCAGCCCAACGGCCTCATCGCCGCGCCCGCCGAGGAGTCGCGCTCGATGTACGGCCACGGGTTCGGCCTGCTCTTCCTCAGCCAGGTCTACGGCATGGAGGAGGACCTCGAGAAGCAGCGGCGCATCAAGCAGGCGTGCAAGCGCGCCATCACGCTCATCGCGCGCTCGCAGTCGCGCGACGGCGGCTGGCTCTACACGCCCGACTCGAACAGCGACGAGGGCTCGGTCACCGTCACGCAGGTGCAGGCGCTGCGCGGCTGCCGCAATGCCGGCATCCACGTGCCGAAGAAGGTGATCGACCGGGCCATCCGCTACATCGAGCGCTCGCAGAGCCCCGACGGCGGCATTCGCTACTCGATTCGCAACCGCGGCAGCCGGCCGGCGCTCACCGCCGCGGCGTGCGCCGTGCTCTACAACGCGGGCAAGTACGACTCGAAGATCGCGGATCGCGCCTTCGCGTACGCCTGGAAGACCTGCCGGCCGCTGAGCGGCCGCAGCCAGGGGCACTACTTCTACACGCAGCTCTACATGTCGCAGGCGTGCTGGCAGAAGGGGGACAAGTACTGGGACCGGTACTTCCCCGAGATCCAGCGCAAGCTGCTCTCGACGCAGGCGGGCAACGGCTCGTGGAACGGCGACAGCGTGGGGCTGGTTTACGGCACGTCGATCGCCCTGCTCATCCTGCAGATTCCGTATAACAAGCTGCCGATTCTGAGTCGGTAAGCGTACTGAAGACAGAAAGGACGGCGGGCGCGAGGGAGGCGCCGCGCCGGAGGAGGAGACCGCATGGACGATCGCGCCGCGATCGAGCGCCTGCAGAAGGCGCACGACGACATCACCAAGGAGATCCACAAGGTCATCGTGGGCCAGGAAGAGGTGGTGCAGGAGCTGCTGCTCGCCATCTTCTCGCGCGGCCACTGCATCCTGGAGGGTGTCCCGGGGCTCGCCAAGACGCTGCTCGTCTCCACGCTGGCGCGGTCGATGAGCCTGTCGTTCAACCGCATCCAGTTCACCCCGGATCTCATGCCGGCCGACATCACCGGCACCGAGGTGATCCAGGAGGACAAGGCGACCGGTTCGCGCGCCTTCAAGTTCCTGGCCGGTCCGGTCTTCGCCAACTGCATTCTCGCCGACGAGATCAACCGCACGCCGCCCAAGACGCAGGCGGCGCTGCTCGAGGCGATGCAGGAGCGCCAGGTGACGGTCGGCGGCGAGCGCCACGAGCTGCCGCACCCGTTCTTCGTGCTCGCCACGCAGAACCCGATCGAGCAGGAAGGCACGTACCCGCTGCCCGAGGCGCAGCAGGACCGCTTCATGTTCAAGATCCTCGTCGACTACCCGAAGTGGGAAGACGAGCGCGAAGTCATCAAGACCACCACCGCCGACATCGACACCGAGGTCAACCCGGTGCTCGACGCGGGCGAGATGCTCGCCTGCCAGCACGCGGTGCGCCGCATCCCGATCGCCGACCACGTCGTCGAGTACGCGATGCGCCTCGTGCGCGCCACGCGCGTCGGCACGGCCGCGGATCAGGACCGGGCGCCCGACTTCGTGAAGGAGAACGTCGCCTGGGGCGCCGGCCCGCGCGCCGGCCAGTTCCTGGCGCTCGGCGCCAAGGCGCGCGCCGCGCTGACCGGCCGCAACGCGGCCACCTGCGAGGACGTGAAGGCGGTCGCGCTGCCCGTGCTGCGCCACCGCATTCTCACCAACTTCGCCGCCGAGTCGGCCGGCATCACCGCCGACGAGGTCATCACGCGCATCCTCGAGCAGACGCCCGACAAGGACGTCGCCGGCACCGGCGGCGACGCGGCGTCGGTCCTGAAGTCCGAGTAGGGACCACGTGAGTCGCCGAAACGCCCAGAGTTCATCGCAGAGCCGTTACCTCGACCCGGCGGTGCTCGCGGAGATCTCCCGCCTCGACCTGCGCGCACGCCAGGTCGTCGAGGGCTACGTCTCCGGCCTGCACAAGTCGCCGCGCAAGGGCTACAGCGTGGAATTCGCGGAGCACCGCGAGTACGTCCCGGGCGACGACATCCGCCACATCGACTGGAAGCTCTGGGGCCGCGAGGACCGCTGGTACATCAAGCAGTACGAGGAGGAGACCAACCTCCGCTGCCACTTCCTGCTCGACATGAGCGAGTCGATGCGCTTCGGCACCGGCCCGCTCAACAAGTTCGAGTACTCGGCGACCGCGGCCGCCGCGATGGCGTTCCTGCTGCTCAAGCAGCGCGATGCCGTCGGCATCCGGCTCTTCGACGACGTGCTGCGCGACACGGTGCCGCTTTCCAGCAACTGGCACGCGCTGCACAACATCATCACCGTCTGCGAGCAGACCGCGCCGAAGAAGAAGACCGAGCTCGCGCAGACGCTCACCGACTTCGCCGAGCACGCCGGGCGCCGCAGCATGGTGGTGCTGTTCAGCGACCTCTTCACCGACCCCGCCGACCTCGAGCGCGGGCTGCAGGTGCTGCGCCACAAGCGCCACGAAGTGCTGCTGCTCAACGTGCTGGACGAGACCGAGGTCACCTTCCCGTTCGAGGACAACACGAAGTTCCTCGGGCTGGAGGAGCTCCCCGACCTGATCGCCGAGCCGCGCTCGCTGCGCGACGGCTATCTCGAGGTGCTGCAGGAGCACCTCGACGCGGTGCGCCGCGTCTGCGCCTCGATGCGCATCGACTTCATCCTGCTCTCGACCGGCGACCGGCTCGACAAGGCGCTGAGCGGCTTCCTCGCCGCCCGCGCCCGCGTCGTGCGCAGCAGCACGAGGCGCGGATGATCGCGCTCACGTTCACCAACCCGTTCATTCTCGGCGGCATGGCGCTGGCCAGCCTGCCGATCATCATCCACCTGCTCAACCGGCGTCGGTTCAAGCAGATGGAGTGGGCGGCGATGGACTTCCTGCTCAAGGCGGCCGTACGCAACCGCAAGCGCGTGCGCCTCGAGAACCTGCTGCTGCTCATCCTGCGCACGGCGATCGTCGTGCTGCTGATTCTCGCGGTTGCGCGGCCCTTCACGCAGGCACAGGACGCGCTCGCCAGCGTGTTCGGCAGCGAGGGACAGACCGAACGCATCGTGATCCTGGACGACTCGCACTCCATGCGCGCCGGCCAGGGCAACCGCGCCGCGTTCGAGGTGGCCAAGGCGCTCACGCGGCGCATGATCCTGCAGCTCAACGAGTCCGGCAGCGGCGATCGCATCACGCTCGTACTCGCGTCCGATCCGCTCGACGGCCTCGACGAAAGCAAGGGCGTGCGCGCGTCGGGCGAGAACGCGCGCCGGCTCGCCGACCGCGTGCAGCAGCTGCGCGTCTCCGACAGCGCCTTCGATGTCGCCGGAACGATCGACGCCTTGCTGCGCGGCTACGACGAGAGCGACGCGCGCCTTTCGCTCGACATCGTCAGCGACCTGCGCCGCCGCGACTGGACCGACGCCGACGGCAACGTCGCCGCGACGGTCCGCGAGGCGATGGCGCGTTTCACCGAGCGCGGCGAGATCCGCCTGCTCGACGTCGGCACGCCGCCGGTCCAGAACCTCGGCGTGGTCGAGCTGACGTCGCGCGCCCGCGCCATCGTGGCGGGCGTGCCGACCACATTCGTGGCGCGCGTGAAGAACCACGGGCCCGACCCGGTGGACGGCGGCAAGGTGCAGGTCTCCTTCTCCTTCGGCGACACGCGTCTCGACCCGGTGCGGCTCGAGGGCACGCTGCAGCCCGGCGAAACCGCCGAGGTCACGCAGGAGTTCACGTTCCGCAAGCGCGGCCCCGCGGTCGTGCAGGCGAAGCTCCCGACCGAGGTGCTGCCGGGCGACGACACGCGCCGGCTGATCGTCGAGGTGCGCAAGGCGATGCGCTTCCTGCTTGTCGACGGCGAGCCCGACCCCGAGAACTACCGTTCGGAGTCGGACTTCCTGGCCGCCGCGCTCATGCCGCCGGGCAACGCGGTGAGCGGTATCGAGGTCGAGATCGTGCCGGAGCAGGCCTTCCACGAGCGGCTGCTGGAGAGCGTCGACGCGCTCTTCCTGCTCAACGTCTATCGCCTTCCGGAGGAGCGCGTGCGCGCGGTCGAGGCGTACGTCCGGGGCGGCGGCGGGCTCGTCTTCTTCCTCGGCGACCAGGTCGACCCGGCCGTCTACAACGCGACCTTCTACGGCAAGGGCGACGACGCGGGCAAGCGGTTGCTGCCGGTGCAGCTCACCGAGGAGGAGGGGCGCAGCGACGACTACGTGACGCTCGCGCCGCCCACGCTCGACCACCCCGCGATCCGCTTCCTGCGCGGCCTCAACGAGCTCGTCTTCCGCACGGTGCACGTGCGGCGCTTCATCGGCAGCCGCACGCAGGCGCGCGACGAAGCGCGCGTGCTGCTCAACTGGACCGACGAGGGGAACAGCCCCGCGCTGATCGAGAAGGAGCTCGGCGAGGGTCGCGTACTGCTCTGGACGACGACCGCCGACAAGGAGTGGGCCGATCTGCCGCGCTCGCTGCTCTTCGTGCCGCTGATGCACGAACTGGCGCGCTACATCGTCAAGCCGGACCCGTCCGAAACCACGCGCACCGTCGGCTCGCCGATCGTCGTGCCGTACGAACCGTCGCGCATGCAGCGCATCGCGCGCATCGTCCCGCCGGTGGAGATCGGCGGCGAGCCGCTGCCGATCGTGCTCAAGGAGCGCGAGGACGAGAAGGGCCGGTTCGACTTCCGCTACCCGCGCACGCCGGTCGCGGGCGTCTACACGATGCGCTTCAAGACGCCGCAGGGCGAGGACCGCGAGCAGCCGTTCGCCTACAACATGGACGAGACCGAGGGCGACCTGCGCCTCGCCGACCGCCGACCGCTGGCCGCGATGGATCGCGTGAGCGTGCAGCGCGCGAGCGAGGAGAGCGTGCTCGACGCCGACGAGAGCGATCGCACCGAGTTCTGGCGCACCCTGCTGCTGCTCATGCTCTCGTTCGCCGCGCTCGAATCGCTGCTCGCGTGGCGCTTCGGCCACCACTCGCGCCGCAAGCTGGCGCCCGAAGGAAAGCAGGTGTTCGTCCGATGAACGAGACGCTGCGCCGACTCTTCGGTGTCGAGTCGGGGGACATCCCCGAGAACGCGACCGCGCGATTCGAGTTCGCGAGCCTGCCGAGCGGGACCGCCGGGCTCCTCACGTGGCTCGCGATCCTAGCGCTCTTCGCCGGCATCATCTGGATCTACCGGCGCGAGGGCAGCGCGCCGATGCGCGTGAAGCTCGGTCTCGCCGCGCTGCGCATCGCCATGTTGCTCGCGGCGATCGTCGTGCTCTTCGAGCCGGTTCTCGCCATCGACCGCGTGGAGAAGATCGACAAGGCGACCGTCCTGCTGCTCGACGACTCGCTGAGCCTCTCGTCGAAGGACCGCTACGCCGACACCGTCAAGCGGGCGACGATCGCCAACGTCACGCAGGTGGACGACCCGAGCCGCCTGCCGCGCTTCGAACTGCTCAATCGCGCGCTGGATCGCAGCGGCCTGCCCGGCCTGCTCGCGAAGCAGAACGAGCTCAAGGTCTTCGCCTTCAGCGACGGCGCGCGCGCGCACGCCACGCTGCCGCGCTCCGAAACCGGCGGCTCGATCCCCGGGATCAACCCGACGGCGCCCGACAACCAGCGCGCCGCGCGCGGGACCAACATCGCGGGCGCCATCCGCCAGATCGTGGACGAGATCGGCACCGAGCGCATCGCCGCGCTGATTCTCGTGAGCGACGGCCGCTCCAACCTCGGACCGCCGGCGGCCGACGTCGCGCTCTTCCTGAACAACAAGGACCTCAAGCTGCACACGATCGTGGTCGGCGAGTCGGAGGATCCGCGCAACCTGCGCGCGATCGGACTCGCCGGTCCCGACCGCGTGTTCAAGGGGGATCCGGTCGCCCTCGAGGCCGGCCGGGTAGCCGCCGCCGTCCCAACGCTCGTGGTGGCACAGGGCGATGTCGCGGGCCATGACCAGAAACTCGGCCTCGGGGAACTCGTCAAGCGCGGCCGTGAGCGTCTCGGCGCCCAGCACCGTGTGGCGCTTGATCACCTCGTACTCGCCGTCGGTGAGCTGGCCGGGCTTGAGCAGGACCGCGTCGGGCACGGCGATCTTGCCGATGTCGTGCAGC
>JBCDBY010000053.1:0-18331 GCA_039182715.1 Planctomycetota bacterium | reverse complement strand
CCCTCGCCGCGGTCGCGGAAGAGCGATTTACCGGTTCCAAGCACCAGGGAGGCTTCCCGCATCGCTCGGTTCGCTTCTGCCTGGAGCGCGCCGGCATCTCGATGCGCGAGGTGCACACCGTCGTCGTCGCCAACAACCCGTGGATCCCGATGCGGGAGAAGGTGCTGCAGTGGTACGGCGAGGGCTTCCTCAAGAGCCGCACCGCCAACGTCTACAGCGTCTTCAAGGACGAGACGCACCGGCTCATCGAGTACCTGCAGGCGCTCGCCGGCATCCAGGCGATGGGCCCGGCGGTGCACGAGGTTTCGCACGACCGCTCGCATGCGGCGCTGGCCTTCTTCGGCAGCCCGTTCGACGAGGCGGCGGTGATGAGCCTCGACGGTCGCGGCGAGGTCTCGACCAGCAGCCTTGGCGCCGGCAAGGATCGCACCCTGCGCGTCGATGCGCTGAGCCGAATGCCGGACTCCCTCGGTCTCCTTTACACGCTCGTCGCCGACTACCTCGGCTACTCCGATCTCGACGACGAGTTCCGACTCATCGCGATCAGCCCGTCGGGCACCCCCACCTTCGTGCCGAAGATGCGCAACGTGGTGAGCCTGGCCGGCGACGGCACCGTCAAGCTGAACGAGACCTACTTCGGCTACCACCAGGGCCGCGTCTACCTGAGTGAGGCGTTCCTGGAGGAGTTCGGCCCCGCGCACGACCCCGACCTCCCGCTGGAGGACCGCCACCGCGATCTCGCGGCGAGCCTCCACCAGGTCGTCATGGACATCGTGCTCAAGATGGCGGCGATGGCGCGCGAGAAGTCCGGCTCGACGAACCTCTGCCTCGGCGGCGGCCTCGTCCAGAACTGGGGGCTCGTCGGCGCGATCGATCAGGCCGGCATCTTCGATCAGGTCTACGTGCCGCCCGCCCCCGGCGACGACGGCACCGCGCTCGGCGCCGCGCTCTACGGCTACCACTCGATCCTCGAGCGGCCGCGGACCGCGCCCATCCTGCGCTGCGACTTCGGCCCCTCCTATTCGGAGGAGTCGATCGCGTGGGAGCTCGACCGCCTCAAGCTGCGCCCCGCGAAGCCGGTGGACCTCTCCACGGCGGCCGCGGAGCGCATCGCCGGCGGTGAGATCCTCGGTTGGTTCCAGGGGGCGGCGGAGTTCGGTCCCCGCGCGCTCGGCCACCGCAGCATCCTCGCCGACCCGACCGATCCCGCCACGCGCGGACGCCTGGTCGAATCGGTCAAGGCGCGCACCGAGTTCCACCCGTTCGGATTGAGCGTGACGGAAGAGGCCGCCGCCGACCTCTTCGCGAAGCCGGTCTCGTCGCCGTTCCTCGAGCGCACCGGCGACCTGACCGAAGACGCGAGCCGTCGCCTGCCCGCCGTGCAGTCCCTGACGGGCGGCACCCGCGTCCAGACCGTCAACCGCGAGCGCGACCCGCTCTTCCACGCCCTGCTCTCCGCCGTCGGCGCGCGCACGGGCGTCCCCGCGGTGCTCAACACCTCGCTGAACGAACCGGGCCGACCGATGGCGACGACGCCGCGCGAGGCGATCGGCTCGCTCTACACGACGGGCCTCGATGCGCTGGCGATCGGGCCGTTCCTATTGAGCAAGTAGGACGTTCGACGTTGGACGTGCGACGTTGGATCCCGCACGCCACTCGCTGGGCCTGGTACCTCTTCGGGTTCGTCCTGACGCCGATCGCCGGCCTGGTCGTGTCCGAGCCCCTGGCGCACTGGGCCGGCGTCTGGGTCTTCGACGTTGCGTCCGTCTGGCTCCCGATCTTCGGGCTCGGATACGCGTGGCTCGTCGCGCCCCGGTTCAAGGGCGTTGCCGTCGCGGTGTACCTCGTATTCGGACTCGTTCTCGCCACGATGGTTGCATGCCCGGCTTCGTATCCCGAGTGGCACCCCCGCGCCTACCAAACGACCTACCGCCCCTATGTCGCGACGATCGTGACCTCCCTCGTCGTCACGTTCCTCATCGCGGTCCGGCTCGCGTGGACCGCCGAGCCGGACGACGACTACTGATTCTCGCCCGCGCTTGCCCCGTGCAGCGCTTCCCGGAGCCCGGGCTCGTCCCACGAGCGTTTCCACGGCCCGTAGTGCGCCGCGATCTCCTCGTGGCGCGGCGCGGTCGGAAGCGGGTCGCTGGGAAAACAGCCGAAGACGGTGCAGTCGCGCCCGACGTGCTCCTCCACGAGACCGACCGCCGCCTTTTCCGTGAACGCGCGGACATGGAACGTCCACGTGAAGGGATGGCCGTCCTCCTCGTAGAAGATCGCCACCCGATACCAGCGGGGATTCATCGATCAACGTCCAACGTCAAACGTCGAACGTCAAACCTCCCCCAAAGCGGCACGATGCGCCTCGACGATCGAGTCAATCTCCGCATCGGTATGCGCCAGACTCACAAAGAATGCCTCGTACTGGCTCGGCGGGATGTAAACCCCGCGCTCCAGCATGGCGCGATGCCAGCGGGCGAACGTCTCGGTGTCGCACTGCGCGACGTCGTCGAGATTGCGAATCGGCCCCGCGTGGAAGAAGACCGTCATCATCGAGCCGACGCGCTGGACCGTGACGCCGTCCGCGCGAAGCCCTTCCTCCAGCCGCGCGCCCTTGCGCTCCAGCTCGGCGTAGTCGTCGCGCGTGAGCGCGCGCAGGGTCGCGAGACCGCCGCTCATCGCCAGCGGGTTGCCGGAAAGCGTGCCGCCCTGGCTCACGCACATGCCGAGCGGCGCGACGTGCTCCATGAACCGCAGCGATCCGCCGAACGCCCCGACCGGCAGGCCGCCGCCGATCGTCTTGCCCATCGTCGTCATGTCGGGCAGCACGCCGTAGCGCTCCTGGGCGCCGCCATAACCCACGCGGAAGCCAGTGATGACCTCATCGAAGATGAGACACGCGCCCGCTTCGTCGCAGAGCGCGCGCAGCCCCTCGAGGTAGCCCTCGGCGGGCGGGATGCAGCCCATGTTGCCGGCGACCGGCTCGACGATGACCGCCGCGACCTGGTCGTCGAGAATCTCGCGCACCGCGTCGAGGTCGTTGTAGGGAGCCGTTCGCGTCAGCTCCGCGGTGCCGCCCGGCACGCCCGGCGAATCGGGCTGGCCCAGCGAGAGCGCGCTCGAGCCGGCGGCGACGAGGAAGGGATCGGCGTGGCCGTGCCAGCAGCCGGTGAACTTGATGATGACATCGCGCCCGGTGACGCCGCGCGCCACGCGAATGGCGGACATGGTCGCCTCGGTGCCGGAGTTGGTGAAGCGCACCATCTCGACCGACGGCATGCGCTCGCACACCAGCTCCGCGATCTCCGCCTCGCGCTCCGTCGTCGCGCCGAAACTGGTGCCGTGGTGCGCCGCCTCGCCGATCGCCGCGACCACCTCGGGGTGCGCGTGCCCGCGAATGAGCGGGCCCCAGCTGCCCATGAGATCGACGTACTCGTTTCCGTCGACGTCCCACACGCGCGCGCCCGCGCCCTTCTGCAGAATCGGCGGCCGTCCGCCGACGGGCCCGAAGGCGCGCGCCGCCGAGTTGACGCCGCCCGGCAGCACCTTGCAGGCGCGCTCGAAAACGGCCTGCGAACGATCAAGACTGCGCATCGAGAATCTCCTGGGCTCCCAGTTCGAACAGGCGCGCGGCGACCGCTTCGCCGAGCGCGCGCGGGTCCTCGCCGTCCGCCTGCGCGTGAATCACGCACGCGCCGTCCAGCGTGGCGACGGCCGCCTCGAGATGCAGCGCGGATTCGCGCTCGACCGCCAGCGCGCCGACCGGCGTCGAGCAGCCGCCCTCGAGCGTGCGCAGCAGCGTGCGCTCCGCAACCACGGCACGCGCCGTCCGCTCGTCGTGCAGGACGGCGAGCGCTTCGTGCACCGGGCCCGCGGCGACGACGGCCTGGATGCCCAATGCTCCCTGGGCGGGAGCGGGCAGGATGGGAAGCGGCGTGTGCGGCGGCGCCTCGCGACCGAGACGAGCCACGCCGGCAGCGGCGAGAACCACGCCGTCGAATTCGCCTTCGAGCGCCTTGCGGATGCGCGTGTCGACGTTGCCGCGCAGCGGTTCGATGCGCAAGTCGGGGCGCTCGGAAAGGAGCAGCGCGCGTCGCCGCCGGCTCGCCGTGCCGATGCGTGCGCCTTCGGGCAGCGCGGCGAGTGCGTGGCCCTCCGGCGTGACGAGAATGTCCTGCCAGGACTCCCGTGCGGGCACGGCGGCGACCGTCAATCCGTCGGCGTCCTCCGTCGGCAGATCCTTGAGACTGTGGACCGCGAGGTGGATCGAGCCTTCGCGCAGCGCCTCTTCCAGTTCGGCGGTGAAGAGTCCCTTGCCGCCCAGCTCGGGCACCGGCTTGTGCTGCTCGCGGTCGCCGCGCGTTTCGATGATGCGCAGATCGACCGCGTGCCCGCAGGCGCGCAGCTTGTCCGCGACCCACGTCGACTGCGCGCGCGCCAGGGCGGACCCGCGGGTTCCCAGGACCAGATGCATGGAGCAAGCCTACCGCCCGTGTCGAACGGAAAGCAGCACCAGCAGCGCGACCGCCGCCCACGCGAGCAGCGCCCGCAGTTCGAACCGGCCCGGCGCCGATGGCGCGAACGGCGGCAAACGGCCGTTCCACGGCCGGTCGATGCCGTCGGTCTCGACGAAACCGGGCGCGGGTCGCACGGCGACGGTTCCCGCGAGCGTCTCGCCCGGCTCCAGCAGCGCCCGCGCGCGCGTCCGCTTGGCGCGCTCGAGCATCAGGGGCAGCGTGCCGTGCTCGTCCCACGCGCGATCGACCGGCAGGCCGAGCCAGAGCTTGCGCCCATCGTCCCGCCACTGCGCCAGCGCCCGGCCCCTCCAGCTGAGCAGGCCGGCGCCCTCGGCGGTGCGCGCCCCCTCCCACCGGACGTCGTCGAGGAAGAGCCCGTCGAAGATTCCGGGGTGGGCGACGCAGGCGGCGCCCAGCACCACGGAATCGACCGGCGCGCCGCCACGCGTGGCCAGCACGAGATCGGCGGGCTCGCCGACCTCCGCGGGCACCCCGACGGCGAGCGCCGCCTGCACGAGCGGGCTCTCCGCGTCGGTACGCACGCGCAGCACGAGCGGGCGCAGCCGCAGCTCGTCATCGAGCGCGAGCACGTTCGGCGTCTCGATGCGCAGCGTGCGGGCGGGGCCGACCTCAACCCAGGTGTCGGGCTGCACGGTGCGCGTCGCATCGTCGATGCGCACCGCCACCGGGCCCGGGCCGCGCACCGCGAAACCGACGCGCCCGTCGCCCGCGACGAGCGCGTCGAACCCGACGTTGCGGCCCTCCGGCGCGCGCGCCACGCGCAGGAAGCCGGTCTCCGATAGATCCGCGCGATTGCTGGCGAGAATGCGCAGGTCGGCCGCGTCGCCGGTCGGCACCGAGCCCTCGAAGGCGATCTCGCGCCAGACCACGCCGGGCCCAAGCGCCTCCCGGACACGCGCCAGCTCCGCGCCGGTTGCCTCGTCCACCGTGCGTCCATCGGCGAGGCGCGCCTGCACCCGCGCGCCGCTCTCGCGATAGACGGCCACGACCGGTTCGGCGCGGCCCGCGACGAAGCCGGGTCCCGCGGCGGCCAGCGCGAGCAGCGCGGCGGCGGCGCACTCGAGCAGAAGACGCGGATCGAAACGACGCTGCTTCGGATCGGCGCTGGCCCCCACGGCGCGCCAGACGAGCAGCGACGGCCAGACGACGGCCCGCGGACGGCGGCGACGCCGGTCGAGCAGGATGAGGATCGGCACGGCGAGGAGGCCGACCAGCGCCCACGGCGCGGCGAAGGTCAAGACGCCGCTCTCCCGAGCAGGACCTGCTCGACCGCGCCGATGAGATCGTCCTCCGGCCGCACGCGGGCGAAGCGCGCCCCGTGCCGCTGCGCAAGTGACGCGCGCTCCTCGAGGAACCGCTCGGCCTCCGCCCGAAAGCGCGACCGCGCGGCGGAATCGAGCGGGACCTCCAGGGTCTCGCCCGTCTCGGCATCCTCGACGTGCAGCGCGACGCCGTCGGGCGGCGTGATCTCCGCGGGCGCGATGACCTGCACGCAGAGCCGCTGCGCGCGACCGAGCGCGGTGAGCGCGCGCGCCAACGGCTCCGCCTCGTAGAGGTCCCCGATGAGAATCGCGGTTCGACGCCCGGCGCCGGCCGCCGGCGCCCGCTGCAGCGCGCGCGGGTAGTCCGCCTCGGCGGCGCCGAGCGACTCGAGCGCGGTCAACAGCTCCGGGAACGCCTGGGTTCCGCTCCACCAGCGCGACGCACCGCCGGTCGCCGCCACCGCCACCCGCGCGCCGGCGGCCAGCCCGAGGTAGCCGAGCGCCGCGGCGAGACGCAGCGCGGCCTCCCGCTTGCCGAAGTGATCCATCGAGGCGGAGCGGTCGACCAGCAGCAGCAGGTGCGCCTCGCGCGGCGCCTCGAACTCCTTGACGACGAGCGTCTCCAGACGCGCGTAGGCCGCCCAGTCGATGTTGCGCGGATCGTCGCCCGCGGCGTAGGGACGGTGATCGGCAAACTCGACGCGCCCGCCGCGCTCCGAGATCGGCGATCGCCCGCCGCCGCCGCGCCCCGCCCAGGCGCGCGCCACGATCCGCTTCAACACCTCCAGCCGGCGGCGGAAGGAATCATCGAAGGGGGTGGCCATGGGGAGAAGATACGTTTGACGTTCGACGTTCGACGTGGGACGTCAGCCATGGAAACGGGCCGGAGCGTCAGACGGTTTGATTCTGCAGGTCGAACCCTCGGGCCGACTTCCGACGACAAACGTCAAACGTTGAACGTCGAACGTCCAACGTGCCTAGCTGTACTTAGGCCGGCCGCCCCAGCCGAGGATCCGCCGCAGCCGCGCGTAGTAGCTCTTCAGGCCGACGCGGATCATCTCGAAGGGCTTCTCGGCCGTTCGCACGTCGACGACGTCGCCGGCGCGGACTTCGCGGCGCCACTGGCCGTCGACGACCACCGTGCCCTCCTGCTCGCCCTCGTCGAGCAGCAGCTCGATGCGCTCCCGCGACGGAATCACGAGCGGGCGCTGCGAAAGCGTGTGCGCCGCCAGCGGCGTGATGACCGTCGCGTGCAGGTCGGGATCGAGGATCGGCCCACCGGCCGCCAGCGAATACGCGGTCGAGCCGGTCGGCGTCGCCACCACGAGGCCGTCGCCCGCGTAGCGCAGCGCCTCCTTCCGGTTGATGCGCGCCACGACGTGGATCAGCCGCGCGGTCATCGTCGACGCGAAGACGACGTCGTTGAGCGCGTAGGCGATCTCATCGCCGAGCTGCATGCGCAGACGCATGCGCTGCTTGAGCCCGAACTTGCCCGCGGCGATGCGGTCGAGCGCGGCCGGCAACTCCTTCGACTCCGCCTCGGTCAGGAAGCCGAGGCGGCCGAAGTTCACCGCCAACGTCGGGATCGGGTTCTCACCCATGCGGCGCGAGGCGGCGAGGATCGCGCCGTCGCCGCCGAAGACGATCGCCCATGCCGCCTTCGTCGTCGGCACGTCGACGCAGCAGTCGAGGTCGATGTCCGCGACGCCGAAGTCCTTCTCGAGCCGCGGACGGATCTCCTCCACCGCGGCCTCGACGGCCGGCTTGCGGCGGTCGCCGATGACCAGGACGGGGCCCATCAGATCCTGACGTTCGCGAGTTCGTGCCGACTGCGCTCCGCGATGCGCGCCGGCGAAAGGCCGATGCGATCGAGAAGGACGCCACGGCTGCCGTGTTCGATGAAGCGGTCGGGAATGCCCAGCCGCACGACGCGCGTGTGGAGCACGCCGTGGTCGGCGAGCGCCTCCAGCACCGCGGCGCCGAAGCCCGCCTGCAGGGTGTGGTCCTCGACCGTGACGAGCAGCGCGTGCCGCTCCGCCGCGGCGGCCATCGCCTCGGCGTCGATCGGCTTCGCGAAGCGCGCATTGATGACCGTCGCGTGCACGCCCTGCTCCGCGAGCAGGTCGGCCGCCTCGAGGCTCGCCTCGACCATCGCGCCGTAGGCGACGAGCGCGATGTCCTCGCCCTCGCGCAGCGTGACCGCCTTGCCGAGCTCGATCGGCGCGTCGTTGCCGGGCAGCGGCGCCAGCTTGTAGGGCGCCTTCGGCCAGCGCAGCGCGACGACGCCCTCGTGGTCGAGCGCGAAGCGCAGCATCGCCTCGATCTCGGGGCAGTCGGCCGGCGCCAGCAGCGTCGCCTGCGGGATCGTGCGCAGGTAGGCGATGTCGTGCATGCCGTTGGCGGTCATGCCGTCGCCGCCGACCACGCCGGCGCGGTCCATGCAGAGCACCACGTGCGCCGATTGCAGCGCGATGTCGTGGACGACCTGGTCGTAGGCGCGCTGCAGGAAGGTCGAGTAGATGGCGGCCACCGGCTTCGCGCCGCCGATCGCC
Source organism: Planctomycetota bacterium (assembly GCA_039182715.1). Lineage (GTDB taxonomy): Bacteria > Planctomycetota > PLA2 > PLA2 > PLA2 > JBCDBY01. The sequence continues at coordinate 9,979 of JBCDBY010000053.1, read as the reverse complement.
ATGCCGCCCGCCATCGTGACCGCGTGCTGCTCGCAGATGCCGACGTCGTAGTAGCGCTCCGGATGCGCCGTTTCGAAGGCGGCGAGCCCGGTCCCCGAGGGCATGGCAGCCGTGATGGCGACGATGCGCTCATCCTCGCCGCCGATCTTCGCGAGCGTCGCCCCGAAATGCTTGTAGCAGTCGATGCCGTCCGGCTCGACCGCGCGCGGCTCCGGTACCTTGGGCGACTCGAGCAGGCAGCCCTTCGGCTTGGGACTCGCGCCGACGCCGTGGTACTTGGACGGGTCCTTTTCCGCCTCGTCCCAGCCCTGCCCCTTGTTCGTGATCACGTGCAGGAAGACGGGGCCCTTCGTGTCGCGCAGATCCTTGAGGATCGAAATCATGCGGTGCACGTCGTGACCGTCCACCGGACCGAAGTAGCGGAAACCGAGCTCCTCGAAGATGAGGCCCGGGTTCATGTAGTGCTGGACCGCCTCCTTCACGCGCGGAATCCACTTCGCGATCGGCTGGCCGACGAGCGGAACCGCCTCGAGCGCCTTCGCCATCTCGTCGCGCGTGGAGACCCAGGTCTCGGATGCGCGCAGCTTGTCGAAGTAGCGCACGAGCGCGCCCATCGACTTGGCGATCGACATCTGGTTGTCGTTGAGCACGACCAGCAGATCCTCGTCCACCAGCGTGCCGGCGTGGTTGAGGCCCTCGAAGGCCATGCCGGCGCCGATCGACGCGTCGCCCACGAGCGCGATCGTGCGGCCCGGATCCTCACCGGCGTGCTTGCGGCCCAGCCGATAGCCGAGCGCGCTGCTCACCGCGGTGCCCGCGTGCGAGACGTGGAAGAGGTCGTAGTCCGACTCGTAGTGGCTCGTGAAGCCGCACAGGCCGTCGGTCATCCGCATCGTGTCGAAGCGGTCGCGGCGGCCGGTCAGCAGCTTGTGCACGTACGCCTGGTGCGACACGTCGAAGACGAGGCGATCGCGGTCCTTGGCGACGTCGAAGATGTAGTGCAAGGCGACGGTCAGCTCGACCACGCCGAGGTTGCTGGAGAGGTGTCCGCCGGTCGCGGTGACGCTCTCGACGAGGAAGTCGCGGATCTCCTGGCAGAGCATCTCCAGGTCGGCCCGCGGGAGGCGCTTGAGGTCCTCGGGGTAGTTGATCGTCGGCAGGAGTCTCATCAGCGGGACCGCTCCACGGTCATGTCCGCGAGCGCCATCAGGATCTCGGGAGCGGGCACGGCGGCCAGCTCCTCTTTCGCCCGGGCCGCCCAATTTCGGGCATGCTCGCGCGAGGCGTCCATTCCGATCGCCGCGGGGTAGGTCATTTTACGGGCCTCCCGGTCTTTTCCCGGGCTTTTGCCGAGTTCCTCGGCACTACCGGATTCGTCCAGAAGGTCATCGACGATTTGAAAAGCCAGTCCCAGCGCGGATCCGTACGCTCGCAACCCGGTCAGCGTCCGCTCCTCGGCACCCGCCGCGAGCCCGCCCATGACCGCCGCCGCCCGAAAGAGCGCCGCCGTCTTGAGCTCGTGAATGCGCTGCGTCCAGTCCAGGTCGGGCTCGCGCCCCTCCCCCTCAATATCGGCGATTTCGCCGCCCACCATGCCGCCCGTCCCGGCGGCGTGCGCCAGCTCGCGGACGAGCGGGACGATCGCCTCGGCGCGCGGCGTCTCCTCCGCGAGGACGCGGAAGGCCTCGGTCTGAAGCGCGTCGCCGGCGAGGATCGCCGCCGGCTCGTCGAACTCGACGTGGCAGGTCGGGCGGCCTCGACGCAGGTCGTCGTCGTCGATCGCGGGCAGGTCGTCGTGGATGAGCGAGTAGGTGTGCAGCATCTCGAGCGCGCAGGCGGCCGAGAGCGCCTCCTCGTCCCGTCCGCCGGCCGCACGGCAGGCGGCCAGCGTGATCGCCGGGCGCAGACGCTTCCCGCCCGCGAAGACCGAATAGCGCATCGCCGCGTGCAGCCGCTTGGGTTCCTTGTCGGCCGGCGGCAGCATGCGTTCGAGGCCGGCGTTGACCCAGTCGCGCGCCTCGATCAGGAAGGGGCCGGCGTCGGTCACGCGGACGACTCCTCCTCGAACGGCTCTTCCTCCGACTCGCCGACCAGCTTGGTCACCTGCTGCTCCGCTTTCTGCAGCAGCTCGTAGCAGTGCTTGAGTCGCTCGACCCCTTCGCCGTAGCGCGCGAGCGCCGCATCGAGCGCGAGCTCGCCCGACTCGAGGTCGTCGACGATCTCCTCGAGCTGTCCGAGATGGTCTTCGAAGGTCTGATTCTTCTTCTTGGCGGGCATCAGGAGTCCATGGTCGATTCGATTTCACCGTCCGGCAGCGTGGTCCGCAGGCGGTCGCCGGGACGCACCTGCTTCACGCTGCGCACGAGAGTCTCATTCTTCCATGTCACGCTAAATCCACGGGCGAGCACCTTGAGCGGCGAAAGTGCCTCGAGGCGACCGCTCACCGCCTCGAGTCCGAGGCGCTGCGCCTGGACGCGCTCGCGCGCGGCGCGGCCCATGCGACCGGCGAGTTCGTCGAGCCGGCGCTCCGCTTCATGCACCACGTCCAGCGGGCGGCGAAAACTGCGCGCGGACGCGATGCGGTCGAGTCGCAGCCGCAGCTCGCGCGCCTGGGCGGCCAGCGCGCGCGCCATGCGCCGCTCCCGATCGCGCAGCCATGCGAGCTGTTCGTCCCGATCGGGCGTGACCAGCTCCGCCGCGGCGCTCGGCGTCGCCGCCCGCACGTCGGCGACGAGATCGGCGATGGTTACGTCGACCTCGTGCCCGACCGCGCTGACGATCGGCGTCTCGGCCGCGTGGATGGCGCGCGCCACGATCTCCTCGTTGAACGCCCAGAGGTCCTCGAGGGAGCCGCCGCCGCGCCCCACGATCATCAGGTCGAAGCCGAGACGGTCGGCGCGCGCGATCGCGTCGGCGATCTCCTCCCGGGCGCCGTCGCCCTGCACGCGGACCGGCACCACCACCAGCTGCGTGAGCGGCCATCGCCGTCCCGCGACGCGAATGATGTCGCGGACCGCTGCGCCCGCGGGCGACGTCACCAGCGCGATGCGCCGCGGCAAGGCGGGAAGCGGCTGCTTGTGCCCCGGGTCGAACAGCCCTTCCTCCTCGAGCTGCCGCCGCATCTTCTCGAACTGCTGCTGCAACGCGCCGACCCCGAGCGGCTCCAGCCGGTCGATCATGATCTGGTAGCTGCCGCGCGGCGGGTAGATCGTCAGCGTGCCGCGTGCGCGGACCGCAAGGCCGTTCTCCGGCTGCACCGAAAGCCGATCCGCGGTCGAGCGCCAGATGACGGCGTTGAGCTGCGCGCCGTCGTCCTTGAGCGTGAGGTAGTGGTGGCCGGACGGGTAGCGGCGATGGCCGGAGATCTCCGCTTCGAGCCAGACGTGGCGGTAGCCGTTCTCCAGAAGGGTCCGGACCTCCGTTTGGAGCTGGGTGACGGTGTAGATCTCAAGAGACATGGCTGGGGGCCGGGGGCTGGGGGCCGAAGCAAGCCCGTCCGGCTCGCGGCTCGTAGCTCGCAGCTCGTAGCTCACTCCTCCATTCGGAGAGTAACTCGTTCGATGCTTCGCGCCTTACCGGTCTCTTCGTCGACGTCGACGACGACCCCCGTGGCGCGCACGTCCTCCTCGGCGACGCCGAAGGGCGCGTACATGCGGGTACGGAAGCGGTAGAGCACCGGGTCGATCTGCCGGCCGATCACGCTGCGATAGGCGCCGCACATGCCGAGGTCGGTTACGTACGCGGTGCCTTTCGGCAGGATCTCCTCGTCCGCCGTCGGGACGTGCGTGTGGGTTCCCACGACCGCGGTCACGCGTCCATCCAGGAAGAAGCCCATGGCGCGCTTCTCGCTCGTCGCCTCGGCGTGCATGTCGACGAGGATGATACTCGCGTCGATCTGTTCGAGGATCTCGTCGACCACGCGGAACGGGTCGTCCCCGCCGTCGAGGAAGACGCGCCCGATCAGGTTGATGACCGCGACGTCGCCGTGCACACACCAGCCGCGGCCCGCCGCGGACGGCGGATAGTTGGCGGGCCGCAGAATCTCGTCGGGATGCAGCTTGAAGAGCTTGAGGATGTCGGCGCGCTTGTAGACGTGGTCGCCCGTCGTGCAGACGTTGGCGCCCGCCGAACGAAGCACGCGAAACGACGCGCGGTTGACGCCGCTGCCGTCGACCACGTTCTCGGCGTTGATGACGGTGAAGTCGATCCCCTGCTCCACCCGGAAGGCGGGCAGGCGCTGGGCCACCACCTCGCGGCCCGGCGCCCCCACCACGTCCCCGAGCAGGAGAATCTTCATCGCGCGTATTCGACCACGCGCGTCTCGCGGACGAGCGTCACGCGTACCTCGCCGGGATAGGTCAGCTCGCGCTCGATCTCCTGCGCGATGTCGCGCGCCACCTTCATGGCGAGCTTGTCGTTGATCTTGGAGTTGTTGACCAGCACGCGCACCTCGCGGCCCGCCTGGATCGCGAACGCCTGTTCGACGCCGGGGAAGGCGCTGGCCACGTCCTCGAGGCGCTGCAGCCGCTCGATGTAGCGGTCGAAGGTCTCGCGGCGCGCGCCCGGCCGGCCCGCGCTGAGCGCGTCGCAGACCTGCGTGATCACCGCATAGATGCTTTCCATCGGCACGTCGTTGTGGTGGCTGGCGATCGCGTTGACGACCTCCTTCTTCTCACCGCAGCGGCGCGCCACGTCGGCGCCGACGGCGGGGTGGCCGCCCTCGACCTCGTGGTCGATCGCCTTGCCGATGTCGTGCAGGAAACACGCGCGCTTGGCCATCTTGACGTTGACCTTGAGCTCCGACGCCATCGCGCCGGCGAGATGCGCCGTCTCGATGAGATGGTCGAGCACGTTCTGGCCGTAGCTGGTGCGAAAGCGCAGGCGCCCGAGCAGATCGACCAGTTTGCCGTGCAGACCGTGGATGCCGACCTCGGAGCACGCCTTCTTGCCGGTCTCCTTGAGGTAGCCGTCCATCTCCTTGCGGCACTTGTTGACCACCTCCTCGATGCGCGAGGGATGCACGCGGCCGTCCTTGATCAGCTGCAGCATCGTGCGGCGCGCCACCTCGCGGCGGACGCCGTCGAACGCGGAGACGACGATCACGCCCGGCGTGTCGTCGACGATCACGTCGACGCCCGTGGCCGCTTCGAAGGCGCGGATGTTGCGCCCCTCGCGGCCGATGATGCGGCCCTTCATCTCGTCGTTGGGCACATCGACCGTCGAGACGGTCGCCTCGCTCATGTGGGTCGTGCCCAGCCGCTGGATGGCGGTCAGCACGATCTCGCGGCTCCGGCTCTCGACCTCCTCCTTGGCGACCTCGACCGAGGAGCGGATGAGCTTGTCGCGCTCGACGGCGAGCTCCTCCTCGAGGCGTTCGAGCACCTGGCGCTCCGCCTCCTCGCGGGAGAGTTCGGCGACCTCCAGCAGCTTGGCGTCGATCTCCAGATCCTTCGCGTCGAGATCGGCGGCGCGTTGCGTGAGCGTTTCCTGACGCTGCGCGAGCTTCTTCTCCTGCTGGGCGAGCTGCTTGTCGCGCTTGCTCGCGTCCTCCTCGCGCCGCTCGAGCGCGTCCTCCTTCTTGGACAGGCGCTTCTCGCCGGCGCGCAACTCGGCGCGCGGCGCCTCGAGCTCCTTCTCGACTTCCTCGCGGCGCGTGACCATGACGTCACGGGCGCGCACCTCCGCCTCGCGCTCCACGCGCCGGGCGTCCTCCTCCGCCTTGCGGAGAATCTCGTCGGCCTGCGCCTTGGCGTCCGCCGCGCGGCCGTGCACCACGCGCTGGTAAAGCCAATAGCCGGCCACGAAGCCGCCGACCAGGCCTCCCAGCCCGGCGCCGACCATCTCGATGACGGCAAGCATCTCCCAGCCTCCTTTCCAGGGGCCGGGACCTGAAAGACGTCCTCCCGCCGGTTTTTCCCGGGGGACGTATCGGGACGGCAGCCGGAATGCGGCCCGCCGTCACGTCTTTATGGATCCCGATCTATTCCGTAATCGCCGGGCACTCCGGGCCCGATCGTTGGCCCGTACTCTACCGGTTGGCGACCCCGCGTTGAAGGACGGACGGGGGGAGCCGGGGGAGTGATCAGTCGTCAGTGATCAGTGATCAGCGGGCTGCGGGTCTTCGAGGTCCCTGGGACGGGGGCCGCGGCCCAAATCCGACTGACAACGGATCACTGACAACTGAAAACTCCCCTCGCTACTTCCAGAGGAGGAGGCCGCCCTCACCGACGGAAACGGCGTTACCGGCCCACTCCAACCAGCCGACGACGTCCACCCCGGTGATGTAGACCGAGTGGCCCTCGGGATCGAGCGCGATCTTCTCGTTCGGCTTGTTGAGGTTGGCAAGGTGACCCTTGCGGAAGCGCAGCTCGACGGTGTCCTTCTTCGGATCCACGCGGACCTCGAGCTCCTCGCACTGGATGGAGCCGATCGTCATGTGCTTCTCGTAGCGACCGACTTCCACCGTCTTGAAGACGCTGTTCTTGTCGAGGTCGGCGAACTTGAGGACCTCGTACCCTTCCTTGCCGTCGCCGCCCTCGAGCAGGCGGGTCAGCTTGCGTCGGATCATGGTCAGGTCGCGCGGCGTTCGCATGCCGCCGCTCGGCATCGGCTTGTCCTTCGTCTCCGGGATCGCCTTCATCTCTTTCGCGCGACGGATGATCGCCTCGGGGTCGCCCATGCGGCTGTCGAGCGCGTTCTCCGCGGCCATCTTCCAGAGGCGCTCGTTCTCCTGACGCATGCGCTCGACCTGGCGCTTGAGTTCGCCGTTGTCGCGCTGCAGCTGCTCGTTGGAGAGCATCAGCGCGCCGGCCGCGTCGGCGCGGTCCTTGACCGCGAGGTAGTTGGCGACCTGTGCCTTGTTCTGCTTGAGCTCCACGCGCAGGCGAGCGATCTCCTCGGAGTCCGACGCGCGGGCGAGCAGGATCTCATCGCGCGCCTGCTGCGCTTCGGTGGCGCGCGCCTCCAGCTCCTTCTCGCGCGCCTCGGCGGAGGCGACGGTCGAGGCGAGCTCGGCGTTTCGGCGTCGCGCCTGTTCGTAGAGCTCGCGCGGGAGGCGTCCGTCGTCGGTCAGGCGCTCCCAGACGAGCACGGAAAGCAGGCCGGCGAGCAGCGCGATGACGAGGAACGCCCACGGCGACGAACCGCCGCGTCCGTTGCGATCGCGCACGAGCGTCTCGAGCAGCCCACGCTGGATCTCGGAGAGTCCACGGAAGGTCTCGTTGAGAGCCTTGGTGCTCGTCACCACCTGCGTGACCTTGTCCTGGCGGCGCATCGAGTCCGCCATGCGCTGCTGGCTGTTGTCGATCTTGTGCAGCGCCTCGGCGTTCGCGCGCAGCGCCTCCGCCATCGCCTGGAAGGTGGCGCCCATGGCGTTGTCGCGCACCTGGTCCTGCGCCTGGAGCGAACGTTCTTCGTCGCGGTCTTCGCGGTCGTCCGGGGGAAGCGGGTGCGGTCCGGTCATGGTCGTCGGCGCTCCGATCAGAAGTCGAGGAACAGCTCCCAGCGCGGGCTCGCGTGCCAGTGCGCCAGCTGCAGCCGCGGCAGCGAGCGGCGATCATAGCGCTGCGCGCCATCCACGAACGCCGTGCGCGCGTCCATCGAAGCGGGCGCCACCAGCAGGATCTGCCCGCGATGGCCCTGTTCGACGGTCACGGATGCGGTGGCACCGAGGCCGAGCAGGATCGTGCGCTGCTGCGCGTCGAGATCGGCGCGGACGCGCGCCGCGGCGGGTCGCAGCGGATCCCCGCCTTCCGGCGAGGCGAAGCCCGCGGCCGGCACCTCCAGCACAAAGGGCTCCGCACGGTCGAAGTTGTAAACCGAGAGCCGGTAGTAGCGGTACGGGCCGCCCTCCAGCATGCCGTCGAGCACCGGATCGGTGTTCTCGGCATCGATCGTGAGCGGCTCGATGAGCAGCGCCACGCCCTTCTCGGTGCGGCAGGTCCAGAGCGGAATCTCCTCGGCGACCGGCGGCAGGCTCTGCACGACCGGCCCGCGATCGACCTCCATCCACGCGGAGATGCGGGGGTAGAAGACGAGCAGCACCGCGCCGAGCACGACGAGGGAGACCGCCGACCCGAGGATGGGGATCAGCGGGTCGGTACCCTGACGTTCGGGGCGCTGGTGCATCAGGAGCCAGAGCATCAGGAATCAGACGACGGCCGCGCGGCGAGACTTCCTACGGCGTCTTCTTCTTGAACCGCGGGTTCTCGTAGTCCGGCCACTTGCCCTTCTTGTTGTCCTTCCACCAGGCGAACGCCTCGTCGGGATCCGCGAAGGGCTTGTCGTTGCCGGAGAGCAGGTGCAGCGCCTTGAGGCCGTTCTCCTTGATCGTGTTGTACTTCTGTTCGGCTTCGCCGCGCTTCTTGGCATCGCTGCCGCGCATCTGCGAGTAGAGGCCGCCCATGTACTGCTGGATCTTGTTGAACATCTCCTTGCGCGACTTGCCCGGCATCATGCGCCACTCGAAGGTCGCCATGAGGCACTGCGCCGCGACGTTGGTGTCGTTGTGCTTGCCGGTCGCGTAGCTGCGCAGGAAGTCGAGCGACTTGCTGTCGGTCGGGCCGATCCAGGCGAGGGACTGCATGCCGTACTCGACCCAGCCGGAGTTCGGGTTCTTCATGTCGAACACGGTGCCGTCGAGCCACTTGAGCAGCGGCTTCGCGCCCGCCTTGTCGCCCATCTTGCCCAGCGCGATCGCGCACTGCACGTTGACGCGTGCACGCTTGCGCGCCTTGAGACCCTTCGCGACCATCGAGACGATCGCCTTCTGCGCCTTCTCCTCTTCCTTGGTGAGGTCCTCGGGCTCTTTCGAGGCCAGGTACTTGTAGGCGTCGGTCAGGCCGGTGAGCACGTCGTCGACGTCCTCCTCCGGCGCCTTCTTGTTCTTGTAGGTCGCTTTGAAGTTCGCGAGCAGGTTCTCGATCTCGACGACCGAGTACTTGATCAGCTCGCCTTCCTGGGCGAGCGCCTTCGGGCTCGCAAGAAGGGTGGCGATGAGGGCAAAACCGATCGCGGTGCGCATGGATCTCTCCGTTTTGTCACTTTCGGGCGAAGGAGCTTCAGTATAGACCGACTCAGAGGTTGATACGGAGGTCATCCATCAATTGGCGCGCCAAATCGGGCGATGCATAGTCGCTCCACCCCTCGATCGAGCCCACCGGGTGCACTCCGAGGACCGCATTGCTGACGCAGCACGCCTCCGCGGCGCGCGCCTCGGATTCCGTCAGATCGCCTTCCCGCGCCGTTTCGCAGCGTTCCAGGATGCGGGCGCGCGCGATGCCCGGAAGCAGCGCGCGGCTCTCCGGCGGCGTCACCCAGATTCCGTCCAACAGAAAGAAGACGTTGGCGATGCAGGTCTCCAGCAGGTGTCCCTCATGGTGGACGAGCAGCGCGTCCTGCTGACCATCGAGCGTGTCGGCCGCGGCTTCGTAAAGGCCGCGCGCGGTGGTCTTGAAGCGCACGACGTCGCGGTCGGAATCGACCGGCACCGGCTTGAGCGTCCAGGGCTCCTCGGGGGGCTCGTAGATTTCGACGTCGGTGTGCGGCGTTCCGTCCGGTTGCAGCGTGATGCGCACGCGGAGCGAGCCACCGACGACGCGTGGCAACGACGCGTAGAGCTTTTGCGGCGTCGGCAACGGGAGCGCGAGCACGGCGGCGGTGGCGCGGAGGCGCTCGACGTGCTCCTCCCAGAACCAGGGCTCGCCATTCTCGATGCGCAGGGTGGTGAACGGTAAGGGGCGCATGCGGTCTTCCCACCCTCTGATAGCACGAACTCGGGACAGGGCGTTGTTAGCTTTGTCCCATGCGCCTCGACCTTCCGGAGCTCGGCCCGATCCGCGCCGAACGGCAGGACTTCCCGCCGCCGAGCGCACGCCTTCTGCGTGCGTTGCGCAATGCACCGCGCGCCGCTCTGCTCGACTCGGCGGGCGGCGGGCGCTACACGCTGATCGCGATGACGCCGTGGGCGCATCTGACGTGG
>JBCDBY010000052.1:0-18337 GCA_039182715.1 Planctomycetota bacterium | reverse complement strand
GCCGAGCGCAAGCTCGAAGAAGGACGCAAGAGCAAGTAGTCGCGTGCGACTGGTCCTCGTGCTCGTCCTGCTCGCCGCGGCGGGCGGCGTGGCGTTCCTCTTTCTCGAGGGGGATGGGCGCGGGGAGCGTACCCGCGAGGAGCGCGGCGAAGGCGCCGAGACGAAGCCCGGCGACGACGGCCGGCCGGCGCCGCAAGATCCGGTCCTTCCGTCGTTCGACCTCGCGGACCCCGCCGCGTTCGTCGCCCAATGCCGCGCGGCGGGCCCCCCCGCGATCAGCGCGCTGCTCGCCAAGCTGCGCGGCAAGGAGAATCGCACGCTCGCGCCGCGCTGGCAGTTCAAGGACGGCAAGCTGATCGGGTACCCGACGGAGCGCGCCGTCTACCTGCAGGCGCTCGCGGCGATTCCGGGAAGCGAGGCGACGTTCGCGCTGGAGCAGTCGCTGCGCACCGCCCGCTCGGTCGAGGAGAGCTACCTCGTCGCGCGGGCGCTGCAGGAGCGGGATGTCGGCGGCTGGAGCCGGACGCTGCTGGAGCGAGCACGGGCGGGCAACGCCGCCAACCAGAGGCTGCGCATGGAGATCGCGACGTTCGCCGCGAAGGCGGACGCCGGCGGCACGGCGGCGACGATCGTCGAGGCGGCGCCGCGCGGCGAATCGAAGGACGACGCACGCATTCTCGCCGCCGCCTCGAAGGCGCTTCCGCTCGATCTCGCGACCGAAACGACGACGCGCGTCCTCGACGACGCGGAGATCACCTATCGCGCCAAGGATGCGCTGCTGCGCGCGCTGCTCAAGCGCCCGGAGCCCGAGGTCATGCTGCGTGTCGAGGAGGAGCTGGGCCGCCGCGAGCTGGACGACAGGATGCGCCGCATGATGGCGCTCGAGGCGTGCAACCATCCCGGCTTCAGCCAGGACGTCATCGAGTACGGTCTCGCCGTGTCGAAGAAGGACATGGGCAAGGCGGACGTCATCCGCCGCCGCTTCGATGCCCGTGAACGCGCCGCGGAGCGCCTCATCGGTTCCGCGCTGCGCGTCGATCCGCGCACCACGAGCGACCGGAGCGCGCAGGCGGCGATGCGGATCCTGGCGGCGCACCGGGCGCGGCTCGAGAAGCAGACCGGGCGGTAGACGATTTGATTCGGTTCCTCGCAGAGGGCGCTGAGAACCGCAGAGTTCGCAGAGGGGAGGCAGATGGGCCCCTCTATCTAGTCTCTGCGGGCTCTGCGCTCTCCGCGGGCTCTGCGAGGAACCGTTTTCCCGCCAAGACGCGCGCAACCAAGTCCGACGCGCTAGCGCGGCTTCTTGAGGTCTTCCTCGACCTGCGCTTCGGTGCGGTCGTCGCGGGCGCGGCAGAGCAGGATCTCGAAGCCGGCGGGGTAGAGGCGCTCGTCATACTCGACCAGGGCGATCTCGTCCTTGGCCATCTGGAAGGCGATATCGCCGAACGAGTGGCCGAGTCCCTCGCGCAGCATGCGGGCCACATGCGGCATGGTCGGGGCCTGTTTCACGCCGTAGTTGAGCACGATGTAGGGGCCCAGCGCGGCGCCGATGGGGCCCGTACGATCCTGCGAGTAGTCATTGCGCAGCTTCCGGAAGTCTTCGCCGGATCGGGCGCGGCGGTAGACGCGGCGCGCGAGCGCCTCCGCGTCCTCGAGCGAGTAACGCGATTCGATGCCGAACGGGTTGCCGCGGTAGCTGATCAGGATGCGTTCCACGATGACGCGGCGCGGCTCGCCCGGCTTGCGCACACGCGGCGGCAGCGGCTCGGGTTCGGGATCGCCGCAGGCTCCCAGGAGCAGCGCGATCGCGAGGGCGATCCTCACTCGACCCTCCGGATGACGAAGTAGCCGTCCGGGTTGACCGCCTTGTCGAACTCGCAGATTTCGGCCTCGCCGACGCCGAGACGGAAGACCAACCGGTGGAGCGGCGCCGGCATGTCGCGGGCGTCGAGTTCGCCGGGCCGAGGTTGCTCCGGATGACGCACCGCCGTGAACGACGAGGGCATACGGCCCGTCATCCGGTGGATCTCGCCGACGAGCGTCAGGAAGTCGGCGCCCTCGCGGTAGCGACGCACGGCGTCCTGCGCCTGCTCGAGCGCCTTGTCCTTCGACTTCTCATCGCGCACCGGGATGAAGATGAGTTCGAGTTTCACGCGCCGCGGTCGGGGCGCGTCTTCCGGCTTGGTCAGGCAGCGCAGGCGAATGAGCCGCCCCTCGGCGCCCTGGTTGCGACCGCCCGTCCCGATCGTGTTGCCGTTGTTGTCGACGAGCAGGTAGAGATCCCCGTTGGCAGCACGCGTGATGCCTTCGATCATGCCGAACTTGGGCAGCGCCGGGTATCCGAGGATCTCGTTCGCGAGCGCAGCGATGCCCGCCGTCCGGAACCGCTTGGCGAACCCGTCCCCGTCGAACTCGAGCTGCGCGATCGTGCGCGCGAAGCGGCTCACGACGTAGAGGGAATCCCCATCGGCATGCGCCGCCGTCTGGTCGACGAGCGGTACCGGCAGTCGCAGCTCCGGACCGCGCCGCTTGAGCGCGAACGGATCCTCGGACAGCTCGTAGACGTGCACCGGCGGCTGCTTGGTCGTCGTGCCGAGCCGTTCGCGGAAGACGTAGAGCAGCGGCGTCCCGTCCCGCTTGCGACGCAGCGCGAGACCCTCGATGCCGTCGTTGTCGCCCACCGGCAGCTCGGTCTTGGCGCGGCCCAGCACCTCGCCGAAGAGCGTGGTGCGCAGGATGGAGTTGTCGCTTTCCGCCGCGAGGAAGAGCGTCGCGCTCTCGCGATCGAAGCTGGCCGCCTCGAGGTCGAGCCGCTCCTTGCCGACGCCGCGCAGCGGAATCGTGGGACCGACCACGATGCGGCTGCGCGCGGTATCGACGGTCACGCGGAAGAGCGCGTTCTTCTTGTCGGAGACGACGACGAGGCCGGTCGTCGTCGGGTCCCAGTGCAGAAACGCGATCCCGGACGGGTCCGCGATGTCGCGCGGCAGGCGCCACTCGCCCGCGAACTCGTAGACGTCGCGAAGCCCCTGCGTGCGGAACGGGGCGCCCTCGAACGCCTTGACCACCGTCGGCTTCCGCTCGACGCGCGCCGGGGCGCGCGGCACGTCGCCCGTCTGCCGGTGCCACGTCAGGGTGCCGTCGATCGGGTTGGCGATCAGCAGGTCGGGACGACCGTCGCCGTCGACGTCGGCGCACTCCACGCGCGCGGGCCCGCGGCCGGCGGGGAAGAAGCGCGCCTCCTCGAAGGTGCCGTCGCCCTTGCCGCGCAGCCAGGAGACCTGATCGGTCAGCATCGACGGCGCGAGCAGATCGACCTTGCCGTCGCGATCGAGGTCCGCGACCCGCACGCAGGTCGCGCGATCGCCGGCCGCGTAGTAGCCGCCGTTGCGAAAGCTCTTGCCGCTGTTGAGCATCACGCCGATGTCGCCGTCGATCGTCTGGTGCGGATGGTCCTGCGCGAAGACGAGATCCGGTCGGCCATCCCCGTCGAGATCGGCGATCTCGACGTCGACGGGGCGGAACACGCCGGCGTTCTTCGCGTCGAGCGCCATGCGCGGCTGGAACGAAAGGTTCGGCTCGCCGACGAAGATCGGAATGCGTGCGCGCCCGGGCTCCGCGACCGCGACCTCGAGCATGCCGTCGCCGTTCAGGTCGCCGTAGGCGAGGCCGGTCGCGCGCATCGGATCGCGACCGTTGGCGAGCAGCGGCCAGCGCGTGCCGGCCATCCGCACCCCGCCGACGCCGTTGCCGAAGCGCCAGTTCACGTCGCGCGATCCGTAGCCGCTCATCAGCAGGTCGGGAATGCCGTCGCGATCGAAGTCGGTGACCGCGAGGTCGTAGCCCTGGAACGGGGCCGTGAAGAGATCGCGCACGACCCACCGCTCGCCGCCGAACACGAACGACACTATGAAGAGCCTCTCGCCGGGGTCGGCCCAGCTCATCGTCAGCAGTTCGGGCCGTCCGTCGAGATCGAAATCCGCGATGCGACAGCCGCGATGCGCCCACTTTCCCAGCGGGACGAACTTCGTCCGGCGAGGTTCGCCCCCGAAGTGCACCATGACCCCGCCGAGTCCGGCGACCGCGATGTCCGGCTTGCCGTCCCCGTCGAGATCGCCGACCGCCATGTCGTGCGGGTTGTCGATCGTCTCGATGGTCGTCGTCTCGAAGTTCTCCGGCTTCGGCGTCGCGCCGCGCGGCGGCGCCATGTCCGCGGGCGGCTCGGCGCCGATCTCCCAGCGGTCGATGCGTTCGAGGTACTCGATCGTCTTCGCATCGCGCCAGCGGCGCCGCTCCTCGTCGAGCTGCCGGCGCTCCAGCGTGACGCGCAGCGTGTGCGGCAGCTGCACGCCGTCGACGCGCGCGTACGCGTCGTACTGCACGCTGGCGAAGGGCTTCGGACCACCGTCCGTGAAGCGGACGCCGAGCAGCAGCCCGCGCTTCGGGTCGACGACGTACTGGGTGCGCACGGCGTGCTCGTCCGCCTGTGTCTCCAGCACGACGAGATCGCCCGCGCGCCCCACGCGCAGCCCCTTGCGGGCGCGCTGGTCGTTCGCGATCTCGAGCAGCGCGAACGGGCGCGCGAGCGCCGACATGGCGTAGTAGTAGGCGCGCGTCGTGACGTCCTGCGGGAAGTAGCGCGCGCGCAGACGCCCCGAGTAGATGACGGCGCGGCCGCGCTGGAAGTAGTCGATGCGCTGCCCGCGCGGCGTCTTGCGATAGGCACGGCGCCAGCGGCCGAGCGCATCCCAATGCGTGCGCACGCCGGAGGCGCGCTGCGCCCCCGAACCGATGCGCGATTCGGCGCCGAGCGTGCGAATCCGCTCCGCCGGACCGAGCGCTCGCCGGTACAAATCGCAGGCGCGATCCGCATTCATTGCGTCCTCGGCGGCTGCGTCGGCGGCAAAACCCCATAGGAGCATGGCCAACGCCGGTAAGAAGTTCGGTCGTCCCGGCATGGGGCGGATTCTACGAACCGGTCCTCGTTGCAAAAGCCGGTCCACCGCCCTATTCTGCATGGCTGGGGTGTTTCCGCCCCTCCGAGAGAGTGCAAACAGAGTGTTGATGGATGTACGCAGGCTTTGCGTCACGTCCCTGCTCGTCGTATTCGCGGCGTGCAGTGGAGGGGGCGGCGATGGGACCGGGGAGGACGACCCCCAGGAGCCCTCGCCGCAGACGTTTGCCGTTCGGGTCAACACCGGGCTCGCGGTCGGCTTCGATCTGCCCGACGTCGCCGTGCTCGGCAACCGCGCGCTCGTACCGGTCTCCGAGCTGGAGATGAACGCCGACCTGAACGGCGACGGCGATCGATTCGACCGCGTCCTGTACGAGCTCGACCTTGTCACGGGCGATTCGTCCACCTTCTCGCTGGCGGTCCAGGGCAAGGTCTACACGAACGACGCGCAGTTCCTCTTCCTCGTCTCCGAGCTCGACCAGCGCATCGACCTCAATGGCGACGGCGACACCGCGGACTCGGTCTGGCACAGCTTCGATCCGCAGCGCGTGCGCTCGGGCGGCAACCCGCGCAACCTCTCTCTCGCCACGCCGCTGCTCGGAGCGCCGGCGCAGGGCGCCGACGGTGGCTTCGTGCTCGTCGTCTCCGAGGCCGCGCAGGGCGCCGACCTGAACGGCGACAGCGACCAGTCCGACCTCGTGGCGCACGCCTACGAGAACGGGAACCGGCGGACGACGGCGGTCGCGGGCGCCCCCTACCGGCTCGGCACGCCGCTCGTCGCCCGCGGCCGGCGTGTCCTCGTCGCAGGGACCGAGGCGGGCGCCGGTGGTGACCTGACCGGCGACAACGACACGCTCGACACGGTGTTGACCGCCGTGATCTTCAATCCGGGCCCGCCCACCTTCGTGCCGGTCGGCCCGGTGCAGAGCCGCGCGGTCCACCCGCAGGTCTTCGCGCTCACCGAGCGCCACGCGGTCTACCTGATCGATGAGGCGTCGAGCGGCGCCACCGACCTGAACAACGACGCGGACGCGGCCGACATGATCGTCGCCGTGTTCGACCTGCAGGGCGCGAGCGGCGAGGTCCTGCCGAACGACGCCGGCCTTGCGCCGCCGACGCTCGCGGCGCACGTGCCGACCGGCCTGCACACGTCCGACAATCGCATCCTGTTCGGATTCGACGAGAGCGCGGCGGGCCTCGACGTGAACGCCGACCAGGACACCACGGACGCGATGCTCTCCTGGATCGACATCGAGACGCAGCCCAACCGCGCGTTCGTGCGGCCGCTCGTGCTCGGCCCGGTGCCGCCGGTGGTCGAGGACAAGCGCGCGCTCGTGGCGCTCAACGAGGCGCAGAGCGCGCTGCTGGTCGGCATCGACTTCAACTTCGACGGGGACATCAACGACAACGTCGCGTTCCTCTTCGAGATGCGCGACGGCGGCCCGGGCGTCGAGATCTCCATGGCGCTGGCCGTCGGATGGTTCGAGTTCGCGCTCGAGGAGGCGGTGCTCGGCGTGATCGAGTCCGCGCAGTCGGAAACCGACTTCAACGGCGACGGCGATCGCAGCGACATCGTGCCGTTCTTCGCGGACCTGCGCGGTGCGGGCCCGCGCTTCGTGTCGCTCGGCACCGCCGCGCAGTCGGCGCGCATCCTCGGTCCGGACGGATTCCGCACGCGCCTCGCGCTGCTCGTCCCGGAGCAGGCCGGCACCAACCTGAGCGATCTCAACAGCGACGGCGACTCCATGGACAACGCCGTGCTCTGGGTCGACGTCGAGCGGCGCACCGATCCGCCGACGGTGCTCGATCCGACGCCGTTCGTGGCGGGCGTCGCCTCGTTCCAGACCGCGCCCCCCTTCGTTGTCGGCCTCGACCGGCTGCTCTTCGCTTCGAGCGAGCTGATGGCGGGCGCGGACCTCAACGAGGACGGCGACCAGGACGACACCGTGCTGGTGCTGTCGCGACGACTCCCGCCGGAGTAGCGATGCGAGCCCTGCTGCTGCTCCTCGCTCTGCCCGCGGCGGCGTGGGCCTCGGAGCTGGAGCTGGCGCGCCAGGCCGCGGAGCGTGAGAACAAGCCGCTCATGGTCGTGTTCCGCTGCGTGCCATGAAAGGACTGCTCCGCGTTCGACGCGCAGTTGGCGCGTCCCGACGAGAATCTGCGCCGCGCGTTGAAGGGCTGGCGGACGGTGCGCGTGACCGACATGCGGGGCGTCGACCTCGACGTCTACCGCTTCAACTACGACCTCACCATGGCGGTGCTGCTCATGCACCCCGACGGGACGACCTACGCAAGCTACGCCGGGCGGGACTTCTCCGACGCGAGCTCGCACCAGTCGACGACCTCGCTGGCGCGCGTGCTCGACCAGGCGATGGCCATCCACCGCAAGCACACGCCGCGCAAGGCGGCGCCGACCCCGAAGCCGACGACCAGAAAGCCGACGACCGTCGAGACGCTGCCCTGGTGGCGCAACCACAAACGGGCGCAGTCGGCGAAGTGCTTCCACTGCCACCAGATCCACGATGCATGGCAGTACGAGGGTCGCACACGCGGCACCTGGACCGAACGCGATCAGTTCACGTGGCCCGACCCCGATCAGCTCGGGCTGCGGTTGGACCGCGAGGGGCAGGTCGTCGTCACGAGCGTGGCGCCGGCATCGCCCTCGGCGAAAGCGGGGCTCCGGCGCGGCGACCGCATCACCATGTTGGGCGCGCGGAGGACGATCGCGTTCGGCGACCTGCAGCGCGCTTTGGAGGACGCGCCCTGGCAGGCCAACCGGCTGCCGGTCGTCTGGCGGCGGGGCGACAAGCCGATGCACGGCATGCTCCGTCTGGCGGACGGCTGGAAGCGCCCCGAACCGAAGGTGTACGCGTGGCGTCCGATGAAGTGGCCGATGACGCCGAGGCCGGGGTTCGGGGGGCGACCGCTCACGGCGGACGAGAAGCGGGAGCGGGGGCTGCCCGTCGATCGCTGGGCGTTTCGCGTCACCTACCTCGTCAATTGGGGTCCGGCGCAGCGGTCGGGGAAGCGGGCCGAGAAGGCGGGCATCCGCAAGGGGACGATCGTCCACGCGGTCGACGGCAAGAACGACTTCACCGGCATGGACCATTTCCACGCGTGGTTCCGCATGACGCGCCGCGCCGGCGAACCGGTTCGAGTCGAAGTGATCCAGAACGGGACACGTCGCACCCTCACGCTCACGCTGCTCCCTTAGGGAGCACGAATCCCTCACCGATAGTTCGGAAGGCTGCGCCCGAACGGGCGTTCGGCCTCTGATCACCATGCTCTGTCCGGGTTGCGGCAACGAAATCGAAGCGGGCGAACCTTGCCCCATGTGCGCGTCCAAGCGGGAGCGCCAGCGTCGCGACGTCGACACGCTGGAAACGACGCTCTGCCCCTCGTGCGGCAACACCGTCTACGGTTCCGAGCCGTGCCCGATCTGCACGTCGAGTGGCGCACCGCGGCGGCGGCGGGACCGCGATCGCGAACGCACCACGCTCTGCGCCGGGTGCGGAAACGAGATCCCGGCCGGCGAAGACTGCTCGATCTGCTCGAGCGGTCGGGGCGGAAAGCGCAAGCCGCAGCCCAAGGGCGATGTCATGTGCCCCAACTGCGAGATCCCGATCGAGTCGCAGAACTGGGACGGCGTCGAGGTCGACATGTGCATGAGCTGCCAGTCGATGCTCTTCCCGCCCGGCGCGCTCGAGAAGGTGCTGAGCAAGCTGCGCGAGGCGGCCGGTCAGATGGACATCACCGAGGTGCTGCGCGAGTTCCGCGACCGGCACAAGCAGCAGCGCGTCCCCAAGGACGTGCGCTATCGTCGCTGCCCGGTCTGCGGGGAGTACATGACGCGCCGCAACTACGCCGGCACGAGCGGCGTCATCCTCGACTACTGCGGCAAGCACGGCTACTGGGTCGACCAGCACCAGTTCGACGAGCTGAGCAACTGGGTGACGCGCGGCGGCGATCAGCTCGCGGCGCGGAAGCGGTGACACGGGCGCTGCACGCCACGCGCCGCATGCTGCGTGCGGCCCCTTGGATCACGACCCCGACTCGGTCACGGACTCCGCCACCGCCAGCATCCCGAGCTCGGTCTTCCTCGCGAGGCCGAGCGCATAGCGGTGCGACCAGCTTGCGGGGAAGGTGCGCAGCATCAGGACCAGCGTCGAACGGCTCTCGTGCCAGCCCTCGAGGCCGAGACGAACGGCGACGCGGTCGTAGTAGCGACTCGTGAAGAGCAGCATGAGCGTGGCGGACGCGCGACCGAGGTGGATGCGCGGGCGCCGCAGCATCCAGATCATGCGACGGTAGTCGGGGGCGCGCTCGAGGGCGAGCCGGAGGAAGTCGAGGCGCACGGCGCGCACCGTCGCCTCATCGGCGCCCGCGTTGAGACGTTCGTCGTAGACCACGCCGCGCGCGTGGTCCTTCTCCACGTCGCGGGTGATGTTCGCGAGCTGCACCATCTCCCCCACGCGCATCGCGACCTCGGTTTCCCGGTCGTTCAGCCCGCGGTCGAGCAGCAGCTCCATGCCGAAGACGACCGGGTTGCCGAGCACGGTGCGGCAGTAGGAGAGCACGTCCTCCTTGCCGCGCTGCATGCCGGCCGCCATGTCCTGCACGCAGCGGCGAATGGACGCCTTGTGCGTCTCCGAAAGGCCGCGGTAGATCGCGTCGACGCGGTCGATGCACTCCACCAGCAGCAGGTGCGCCTGGTCGCGGCGATCCTGCACGTGCGGGTTCGCGAGCGCGGGCGCGGGTCCCAGTTCGGGCTCGTCGAACCGCGCCGCGAACGCGCGGAGCAGCGGGTCGGGGTCGGGCGAGAGGTCCTCGTAGGTGTCGAGGCAGCGGCAGTAGAGGTAGCCGACCGCGCCCGCGCGCGCCATGCGCGAGGGCAGCAGCGCGATGCACGCCGCAAAGGTGCGCGCCGCGTGCGGCAGGATGGCCCACAGGAAGCGCTCGGGGTCCGCCGTCGCGCGCAGCTTCTCCAGGTCGGGCTCGTCCCGGTTCGTGAACCACTGCCCGAGGATCAGCCAGGGGCGGCGCAGCGCGAACGGGATCGATGCCATGCGCGCAGCCTACTTCAGCTCGTAGCGCTGCTTGAGCATCGAGACCGTCTGCTCCGGAAGTTCGTAGGAGTCGATCACGTTCTGGACGTACTCGGGGGGCGGCTTGTCGCGGAGCCACTGGAGCGCCTGCGCCATGGCCGCGGTGAGCTCGCCACCCCGCCGGAGCCCCTCGTCGAACAGCGGCTGCATCTGGTCCCACTTGCGGCGGCCCGTCGAATCGAGGAACTGGCGCACCGTGTACCACTGCCCTTTCGACTTGGACAGGCCGGTCAGGAACGAGCGATCGAGCGCCACGCGATCGCCGTCGGTGAGCGAGAGTCTACGCAGCGAGGAGATCGCCCGCAGCTGTCCGCGTTCCAGCTCGCGCCCCACGATGCCCGCCACATCGACGCCGGCGAGCTGGTCGGGCGGGATGCGACGCAGCAGGTTGAGCTTGTCCGCGTCGGACTCGCCCGGGTCCTGGAGGATCGCGATCATCTGCTCGACGCTCAGCGGCTTGCCCCACATCTCGAGGTTGTCCTCGAACTCGTTGCGGTTGCTCCGGAGCGCCTTCGGCATGGAGTCCTCCTCCTGCTCGAGGATCTCCCGCACGTACCCCCGGAAGCGCTCGAGCCGCTCCTCGTCGACCGCACCGGGCAGCAGCAGCGCGAGCCCCTCCGTGAACCCCTCGAACGGATCGTTGTCGAGGCCCTCGAACCACTGCGGGTTCTTTGCCGCCTCCCTGTAGAGCGCCTCCATCATGTCGATGATCTGCCGGTCGTGCTCGAGCGCGAACCGCATCCACGGGTAGGCCAGCGGCATCAGCTGGTGCTCGTCGCGGAAAAGCGGAGCGAGCTCCCGGTTCCGGATCAGCCCGTCGAAGGTCCGGTAGAGCTCCTTTTGTCCCTCCGGCCCCTGGTTGAGCTTCCGCCGTGCGTAGGCCATGAACCGCGCGCTGAGGTCGGCGACCGATTCGACGTTCTCGAGATCGAGCTTCTCCTCGACGTAGGGCTTCGCCGCGGGCGCCTCGCGCTTGCGGATGTCGACCGGCGCCGGCGGCGGCGCATCCGGCTCGGGCGCAGCGCGCTCCGGCTTCGGAGCCACGCTCGTCTCCTGCCGTTCCGCCACGCGACGACCGGGGGCGGTGTAGGCCGCACCCCCGTCGCCGGCGAACTGCGTGCCCGCGAAGAACGCGATGGCCGCCGTCGCGATCCACAGCGCGCCGAAAACCGCTTTGCTGCTCATGCCCGGATCCTCCGGGCCTCAGCTTACACGCGCTCTTCTTCCGCCTTGGTCACCTTCACCGCGCAGAACTTGAACTCGGGGATCTTCCCGTCGGGATCGAGCTTGTCGGTGGTGAGCATGTTGGCGCCCGCCTCACGGAAGTGGAACGGGATGAAGACCGAACCCGGCTGCACGTTCCGGCTGATGCGCACCTTCAGGACGATCTCGCCGCGACGGGAGGCGACCGCCGCCATCTCGTCGTGGCGCAGCCCGAGGCTCTTGCCGTCATCCGGATGCATCTCGACGAACGCCTCGGGCTCGCGGGCGTGCAGCGTATGGCTGCGCCGCGTCATGACGCCGGTGTGCCAGTGCTCGAGCACGCGCCCGGTCACGAGGATGAGCGGGTACTCCTCGTCCGGCAGCTCGTCGGCGCCGGTGTGCTCCGCCGGCACGAAGGTCGCCTTGCCGTCCTCGGTCGGGAACCCGTCGCCGAACATGACGACCGTGCCGTCGGACTCCTCCGGATCGGGGCACGGATAGAGCTTGCCGAACTGTCCGAGGTTCTCGTAGTTGAGCGTCTGGTAGGCGTCGGTGAGCGCCACGTACTCGTCGAAGACATCCGACGCGTTCTCGTAGCGCATGTCGTAGCCCATCCGCGTGCCGATGTCGCAGATGACCTGCCAGTCGAGGCGCGCCTCGCCGGGCGGCTGCAGCGCCTGCCGGCCGACCTGCACGCGCCGGTCGGTGTTGGTGAAGGTGCCGTCCTTCTCAAGCGCGGAGGTCGCGGGCAGCACGACGTCGGCGAACTCGGCCGTCTCCGTCAGGAAGATGTCCTGGACGACGAGGAAGTCGAGCGCGCTGAGCGCGTCGCGCACCTTGTTGGTGTTGGGGTCGCTCAGGAAGGGGTTCTCGCCGAGCATGTACATGCCCTTGACGCCCCCGTCGAGCGCCGCCTTCATGATCTCCACGACGGTCAGGCCGGGAACCGGGTCGAGCTCGACGCCCCACGCCTCCTCGAACTTGGCGCGCACCGCGTCGTCGCCGACCGGCTGGTAGTCGGGATAGACCATCGGAATCAGACCGGCGTCCGACGCGCCCTGCACGTTGTTCTGACCACGCAGCGGGTGCAGGCCGGCGCCCGACTTGCCGATGTTGCCGGTCATGAGCGCGAGCGCGATCAGGCAGCGGCAGTTGTCGGTGCCGTGCACGTGCTGGCTCATGCCCATGCCCCAGAACGTGATCGCGCTGCGCGCGGAGCCGTAGGCGCGCGCCACCTCGCGGATCGTCTCCGGGTCGACGCCGCAGATCGCGCTCGCCATCTCCGGCGTGTAGCTCGCAACCTGCTCCTTCACCGTCTCGAAGCCCTTGGTCTGCTTCGCGACGTACTCCTCGTCGACCAGCCCCTCCTCGATGATCACGTGCATCATCGCGTTGTAGAAAGCGACGTCGGAGCCGCTGTGGATCTGGCAGAAACGCCACGAGTGCTCGACCATGCCGTTCGAGCGCGGATCGACGATGATCAGCTTGGTCCCATTGCGCGCCGCCTCCTTGAAGAAGGTCGCCGCCACCGGGTGGTTCGCCGTCGCGTTCGATCCGGTCAGGATCGCCACTTCGGCGTTGCGCACGTCGCCGTAGGTGGTGGTCACCGCACCCGAGCCGATGCCCTCGAGCAGCGCGGCGACCGAGCTGGCGTGGCAGAGCCGCGTGCAGTGGTCGACGTTGTTGGTGCCGAAGCCCGCGCGGATCAGCTTCTGGAAGAGGTACGCCTCCTCGTTCGAGCACTTGGCGGAGCCGAACCCCGCCAGCGCGTTGGGGCCGTGCTCGTCCTTGATGCCCTTGAGCCTGGAGGAGACGAGTTCGAGCGCCTCCTCCCAGCTCGCCTCGCGGAAGGCGGGCATGACGTTGTCGTAGTTGACGATGCCGCCCGGCTTGCGCCCCTTCTTGCCCGACACCGCCTGCGAGAGCCCCCGCTTCGGGTAGTCGACGCGGATCAGCGGCTTGGTGAGGCGGTGCGGATGCGAGGTGTAGTCCCAGCCGTAGCGGCCCTTCACGCACAGACGCGCCTGGTTGCCGGGGCTGTCGCGGCCCTCGGCGTAGACGACCACGTTCTCTTCCTCGTTCACGTGGTAGGTCAGCGCGCAGCCGACGCCACAGTAGGGGCAGACCGAATCGACCGACTTGAGCTCTTCGCGCGGCTGCAGCGGCGCGGTGAGCGGCTTGTTGATGAGCGCGCCGGTCGGACACGCCGCCACGCACTCGCCGCAGGTCACGCAGGTCGACTCGCCCATCGGGTTATCGAGATCGAACGAGATGCGTGCCTCGTACCCCTTGCCGGTGCGTCCGATGACGTGGTTGACCTGGATGTCGTCGCACGCGCGAATGCAGCGGTCGCAGAGAATGCACGCCTGGTGGTCCACCGAGATCGCGGGCGACGAGTCGTCCATCGGGCGGCTGTTGCCCATCGGCAGCGCCACCTCGACGCCGTAGCGGTCCTGCAGCTCGTAGAGCTTGTCGTCGTTCGTCGTCTCGGTCTTGCGCGAGCCCTCCTCGCGCTGCTCGCTGAGCAGCAACTCGGTGAGCATCGAGCGGCAGCGTTCGACCTTCTCGCTCCGGGTGTGGACCACCATGCCCGCCTCGGCTTCGCGCACGCAGGAGGCGGCCATGACGCGGGCGCCCTCGACCTCGACGGCGCACATGCGGCAGACGCCGACCGGCTCGAGGCCGGGGTCGTGACAGAGCACCGGCACCTCGATGTCGGCGAGACGCGCCGCATCCCAGATGGTGGTGCCGGCGGGCACGGTGACTTCGTGGCCGTCGATCGTCAGCGTTACGGAGGGCATGCGTCTTCCACGGTGGGCGCGAAGTCGGCGGGGACGAAACCGTCGTCGCTCCAACCTCTTGCGCGGTAGTACGTTGCAATCATATCCCGCAGCTTTTCGGGCGACAACGAGCCTGTGAGCATGCGGGCGGGCAGCGTGTCCATGTCGGGCACCCAGCCGGCGCGCTGGTTGAACAGTTTGCGCAGCGCGCAGACGCGTGCGCCGGTCCGGTCGAGGTCCACGTCGGCACCTGTCACCAATCGCAACAGCTCCGCCCCTTCCCGGGCGAAGTCGTCGAAGACGCCGCGCAGGAACTTGCAGAGAATCAGGGCGTCCATGGCCGCGGTGCGGTCCTCGATCCCGACCACCTTCTCGGCGTCGGCGGGATCGAAGTCGAGCCGGTTCCCGTCGGGCGAGAAGTCGAGTTCGTACGCGCCGCTGCGATTGTGGTCGGCGCCGCGCGTGCCGACGGCGAAGCCGAGCGCCATCGATTGCAGCGTGCGCGGGTCGTAGCCGGGAATCTCCATGCCCTTGACCGTCATCGCGAGCTCGGCGCGGCCGAGCGCCGCGGCGGCGCGCTGCGACCCTTCCGCCAGCAGGTCCCCCTCGCCCCGGCGGTGCGCGATGTCCGCCATCATCGCGAGGAGCGGCGCGCTCTCGCCGAAGCGCAGCGAGCCGTAGCCCGCCTCCATCGCCATGGCGAGCGTGCCGCCCAGCGAGATGGTGTCGAGCCCGAGCCGGTCACACTCCGCGGCCGCCTCGAGAACGAAACCGCGGTCCTCGATCCCGAGCAGCGGCCCGAGCGCGAAGAGCGACTCGTACTCGAGCCGCACGCGTTGCCGGTTGGGCGATTTGAAGATGTGCTCGCAGCCGATGGTGCACGAGGCGCACGACGCGCGTCCCACGCGGTCCATCGCGTGCAGCTCCTCGGCGCTCAGCTCCTGGGCGCCCTCGAACGAGCCCTCCTGGAAGTTGCGGGTCGGCAGCGCGTCGAGCCGGTTGAAGACGAGCACGTTCGCGATGGTGCCGAGCTCGCGGTACTTCGCCGTCGCGGGGCCGAACGACTTCTCGGAAAGCGAGCGCGCGAGCGCGACGACGCCCGTCGCGTCGAACACCTCGGTGCGCCGCGTGCCGCGCACGGAAAGCGCCTTGAGGTTCTTCGCACCCATGACCGCGCCGATGCCGCCGCGCCCGGCGTGCCGCCCGTCGTTGCTCATCGTCGCGTAGCGCACGCCGTGCTCGCCGGCGGCGCCGATGGCGGCGGTCCGGTAGCCGTCGCGCTCGCACGCGGCGGCCGGCTCGCCCGCGAGCTCGGGACACGCCTCGATGCGCAACGCGCCGTCCTCGACGAGCGCGCGGCTGAGCGCGGGGGCGCGACCGACGACGACGATCGCGTCGTAGCCGGTGCGCTTGCCGGCGATGGCGAAGTGGCTCGACGAGATCGCGTCGTTGAGCAGGCCGGTCAGCGGCGAGCGCGCCAGCACCGCGAACTTGGCGGAGGTCGTGAGCGGCGTGCCGACGAGCGGGCTGAAGCTGAACACGAGCGGCGCCTCGGGCGCGAGCGGGTCGGCCTCCGCGCCGCCTTCGCGCAGCAGGATCCAGGTGCCGAGACCGACGCCGCCCACCCAATCGCGCAGCACCTCGTCCGGCAACGCGACATCCTCGGCCCGGCCCTGCGCGAGGTCGAGGCGGAGGTACTTTCCGTGCCAGCCGAAGCTCACGATTTCTGTATTCTCCCCGCTTCGGGAGGAATCGACATGCGAATCGTTTTGGCATCCCTGATCGCCGCCGTGGCCATGTTCGTCTGGGGCTTCGTCTCCTGGACCGTGCTCGGCCTGGTCGAGATGAAGCAGTTCGAGAACGACGCGGCGGCCCAGGAGACGCTGCGCGCGGCGGCGCCGGAAAGCGGCGTGTATGTCGTTCCGTCGCCGCCGAAGGACGGCGACCTCGAGTCATCCGCCGGGAAACGCTTCCTCGAGATGCACAAGAAGGGGCCGCTGGCGATGGTGGTCGTGCAGGTCGAGGGCACGGACCCGATGGATCCGATCACGTTCGCGAAGGGGTTCGGCATCCTCTTCCTGACCGCACTCGTGCTCGCGGCGCTGCTGACGCGGCTTCCGACGAAGGACTACCTCGCGCGCGTGCTGTTCGTCACCGGCATCGGCCTCGTCGCCACGCTGCAGGCAGACGGCGCCGACTGGGCCTGGTTCCGCTTCCCGAACGACTGGTTCCTGATGGCCGGAGTGGATCGGGTGATCACGTTTGCGGTGGGCGGCCTGGTGCTGGCGGGGATGGTGAAGCCCAGGTAGGACGTTCGACGTTGGACGTTTGACGTTGGCCCCCGAAAGTCGACCTGTGCGGGTGGGCGGCGTGGAATCAAGTCGTCGAACGCCACGGGCGCCTTCCCACCGCAAACGTCGAACGTTCAACGTCGAACGTCCAACGTGACCTGCTATCCACCCGCCTGCGCGGATACCAGCAGCAGCTTCGCGCCATCCCGCAGCGGCACCTCCGGATCGTCGAGGAACAGCTGCCCGTCCAGCGACACGAGGTATCCGTCGGCCGGCATCCCGTCGCGCACGACCTCGCCCTCGAGCTGCGGGAAGCGCGCGGTGAGTTCCCGCATGAATTCGCCGAGCGTCGCGGCCTCGAGTTCCGTCTCGGCGACGCCGGCCCGCAGGCGCGCCACCCCGAAGAGCTCCATGCGGATGCTCATCACTTCCCGTGCGGAAACAGCTCGAGAGCGCTCAGGATCGGATTGAGCGCCGCCTGGCCGAGTCCGCAGATCGAGGTTTCGAGCAGCGTCTCGTGGAGATCGGGCATGCGCTCCATCTCCTTGCGGTCGATCATCGTGACCGCCTTCTCGGTGCCGATCCGGCACGGCACGCACTTGCCGCACGACTCGTTGCGGAAGAACTCGGTCAGGTTGCGCGCCACGTGGTGCATGTTGCGCCCCTCGCCGATGACCACCACCGCGCCCGAGCCGAGCGAGGAGCCGGCATCCTTGAGCGACTGCCAGTCCATCACGATGTCGGCGTGTTCCGCGCCGAGGAATCGCGTGCTCGCGCCCCCGGGCAGGAACGCCTTGAGCGCCACGCCGTCCTTCATGCCGCCGCACTTCTCGATGAGCTGGTTGAGCGTCGTGCCCGCCGGCGCGCAGTGCACGCCCGGAACCTCGACGTCGCCCGAGATGCTGAAGAACTTGTAGTCCTGCGTGCCGGTCCGCAGCACGTACGGCACCATGGCCAGCGTCTCGACGTTGTTGATCAGCGTCGGACAGCCGTGCAGTCCGTGCGTACCGGGATAGGGCGGCTTGTTGCGCGGCTCGCCGCGCTTGCCCTCGAGCGCCTCGAGCAGCGCCGTCTCCTCGCCCAGGATGTAACCGCCCGGCGAGATGAAGACGCGCAGGTCGAAGCGCCAGCCGGAACCGAGCACGTTGTCGCCCAGCAGGTTCTCGGCATACGCACGCTGGATGCCGCGGCGAATCGCCTCCGCCTCCTTCACGTACTCGTGGCGGATATAGACGATGCCTTCGTCCGCGCCCACCGCGAGGGCGCCGAGCATCATGCCCTCCAGCACGAGGTGGCCGACCTCCTCCTTGATGACGCGGTCCTTGAACGTGCCGGGCTCGCTCTCGTCCGCGTTGCAGATGACGTACTTCTTGCCGCCCTTCGCCTTGCGGACGAAGTCCCACTTCACGCCGGTCGGAAAACCCGCGCCGCCCATGCCGCTGAGACCGGAGCCCTTGAGCTTCTCGATCAGACCGTCGATGTCGCGCGTCTTGAGGTACTCGAGCAGGACGCCGTAGCGGTGCGCCTGATCCTGGTAGGGGTCGATCGGCCAGCGCCGCGGCGTGCGAGTGGGCTCGTTCTTCGGGAGCGACTCGGGCTCCTCGAGATAGCGCGCCACGTCGCCGGCCGCGATCGGCACGTCGTCGATCGTGCAGGCGGGCGCGGCATCGCAGCGACCGAGGCAGGAGACCTCGTGGAACTCCACGTCCTCCTTGCCGCTGCAGAGGTTGCGCAGTTTCGCGAGGGTGAGCTTGCCCTCGTTCATCCAGCACGAGAGGTCGCGGCAGCCGGTCACGACGTGACGCGGCGCCGGCGTGCGGCGGAAGTGCGGGTAGAAGCTCGCGACGCCTTCGATTTCGTAGAGCGGCACGCGAACGCGCTTGGAAAGCGCGCGCAGGTCGGGGTCCCGAAGGAAGCCGTGTTCCTTCTGCAGCGCGTAGAGCTCTTCGATCAGGTTCATGAGCAGCGGGGGAGGATATCAGAGACCGGCGCGCCGTTTGGCGT
>JBCDBY010000051.1:0-18436 GCA_039182715.1 Planctomycetota bacterium | reverse complement strand
TCGCCCGACGCCTGTCCCGCTTGCGGTGACCGGGAGCTCATCGAGCAAACGGTCCACGCGTCGGACGTCCCGACCGGATTGATGATCGGGGTGCGCGCCTGCCCACGATGCGAGTTTGCGTGGCAATGGCCTCCCCAGCGAGACCTGGAGCAGAGCGTCGAACACGCACTCCGTCGTTACACGGAAAACCAGAGCAACGACTACTACGACCCCGACCGTCGAAGACAGGTGGCGAAGATCCAGCTGGGCTACATCGAATCCCTCACCAGCGAAGTCGGTTCCGTTCTCGACGTCGGTTGCGGAGACGGCGCCTTCATCCGGAACGCGGCGAAGAGGGGTTGGAAAGCCGTTGGGCACGATCCGGGCTCGCCCATCTCGATGGAAGGGAACCCTCGCCTCGCGCAGGCCACGCTGTCCGATCTCGACGGCGATGAGCGATTCGACGTGGTCACCCTCTGGGACGTCATCGAGCACCTGGACGAGCCCGAGTCGGTTCTCGAAGCGGCCCGCGCCCGCCTCAAGCCCGGCGGCTGGCTCGTCGTAGAGACCGGCAACTACCAGAGCCTGACGCGCCTGCAGGCGGGTGCGTCCTGGTGGGCGTTCGCAGCCGACCATCGCTGGTACTTCGCTCCTCCGATCCTCATGCAGATGCTCTCCGAGCTCGGCCTCCGGGACGTGCGATGCCCGGATCGGGTGTTGCGGCCGGGGTGGTCCGGGGAAGTCAACCCGAAGCCCTGGCTTCGAGGCACGCTTCAGAGGATCCTCCGGAATCCCGTTCATACCGGTCGCGAAATTCGGCGACACCGCCAGACGCACGAAGCGAATCGTCGATGGCCACGCTGGAGCGGCATCCCCATCTTCGTCGTCGCCGGCCGCCACCCGTAGACCTTCTCCACGGAGAGTCCGCACGAGCGCGAGCCTCCCCCTACTCCGTCGGGCGCGGGAATTCGGGGCGTACGAGGAGCGGCGGCGGTGCCTGCGGATCATCCGCCGGCGGCGCCAGGGCCGCCCGGCGCGCACGCAGGCCGGGGTAGTCCGCGTCAACCGATTCGATCTCCGTCAGGCAGGCGCGGGCATCGGTTCGGTCACCGCGATCGAGGTAGCTCTCCGCCAGCAGCATGCGCGCTGCGCGGCCCACCTCGGTGTCCGCGCCCGCCTCCTGCCGCACCGCCTCGAGCACCTGCACCGCGGCGTCGTACCTCTCCGCCGCGTGCAGCGCCACGCCAACGAGGTACTTCGCGCGAACGTTGCTGGTGTCCGCGGCCAGCACCTTCTGCGCGACCGTCACGGCGTCGTTCATGCGCCCGACGCGCATGAACTTGCCGCACGCCTCGACCGCCTGGCCGAAGTCCTCCTCGGCGTGCTGCGCCGCTTCCTCGGCGCGGCTCGCTTCGCGCTTTCGATGGTTGACGCGCAGGAACTCGTAGTAGCGCCGCTCCAGCCGGTCCAACCGGCTCGCGGCGTCGAAGTCGTCGAACGCCTGGTCGTCCTCGCGCAGCGCCGCATACGCATCGCCGCGCCCGAGCAGCAGCGACACCTTCAGCTCGGCGGGCGGTTCCGCATCGAGGCCCTTCGTGAACGCCTCCACGGCCGCCTTGTGGTTGCGCACGAAGTCGGCGTGCGTGCTGCCGATCGACAGATAGAGCAGCGCCGGGCTCTTCGAGCGGGGCGCCGCCTCCTCCATCACCGCGATCGCCGCGTCCGCGCGACTGCGCTCGACCTCCACGCTCGCGCGGAAGTGCCGCACGGAGTCGTCCGCCTCGTCGCCCGCCAGGTGCGCCTCCGCCAGCGCGAAGTGCGTCTCCGCCGCGAACGCATCCTGGTCGAGCGCCTTCTGCAGCAGCCCCACCACTTCCTTGCGCGCGTCCGGCCGCAGCCGGCGCGCCGCGATCGCGTGCGCCGTGGCGCCGCGGGGGTCGCTCAGGTCGAGCGCCACCTCACCGAGGAACATGCGCACGTCGCCGTCGTCGTGCGCGCGCACGATCTCCTCCGCCGCCGCGAGCACGTTCTGCTTCTCGGTGATGTCGTCGCCGTACAGCCGCCGCAGCGCACCCAGCGCCGCGGGGACGTTGTCCATCGTGCGGTGCGCCTCGACGAGCGCGAGGTCGGAGCCCGGCCGCGCCTGCCCCGCCTCGACGATCTCCTGCAGCGCCTTGGCCGCCTCCACGCGCGTCTTCTCGTCCTTCTGCACGAGCGTGCGCAGCGAATCGACCGCCCGTTCCGGGTTGCCCTGCTGCAGCGACAGCTTGCTCTTCAGCACGAGCATCGCCGGCCGCTCGTCGTTCTCGATCAGCCGCAGACCGCGCGTCGCGCCCTCGGGCGTCTCCTTCGCCAGCGCCTCGAGCAGGCGCGACACCGTCTCCAGGTCGACGTCCGCCAGCGCACGCGCCGCGAGCGCCTCCACGTCGCCGGCCACATCCGCGCCCTTCGCACCGAAGCGCTCGATGTGCGCGGTCGCCGCCTCCGGCAGCTTGCCGAGCTCCTCGAGCGCCCGCGCCCGCGCGCGACGCGCCGGGTCGAGCGAGGCGTGCTCCTCGACCACCTTCTCGTAGCGCGCGAGGCGCTCCGCCGGCGCCGCCTTGGAGCCTTCCAGCTCCTCGACCGCACCGAGCGGATCGCCCTTCGCCAGCAGGATGTCGGCGCGCCCCAGCGCCGCCGGACCGGCCGCCGCGCCCTCGAGCATCGTGCCCAGCAGTTGGAACGCCGCCTCCTTGCCCGCGTCGCCGTCGCCGACCAGCGACAGGTCGCGCACCGCGTCGCGCTCGCGCCCCATCGCATGCAGCAGCCGGCCGCGCAGCAGCCGCGCGATGCCGAGCTTGGGCGACGCCTTCAACAGCCCATCGACGAGCGGCAGCAGCGTGCGCGGCTCGTCGCCCGCTTCGCGCCGCTGCTCCAGCAGCGGGACCGCCACCTCGCCCTTGTCCTGCTCGATGAGCAGCTCCGCGAGCACCCGCGCCGCGTCGGCATGCCGGCCCGCCTCGCGCGCCAGCGCCTGCACGTTCTCGCTCGACGTCTCGAAGAGCTTGCGCGCGCCTCCGACGTCGCCGCGCGCCAGCGCGCTGTGCAGAGCGACGACCGCGAACTCCTTGCGTTCTGCCGCCTGCTTCTCGAAGAGGAACTTCTGCTGCGCCGCGCCCGCTTCGGCATCGAGCGGAAGCTGCGCCAGCATGCTCGCCGCCTCTTTCGCGTTGCCCTGCGCCAACAGCGCCGCGGCGCTCTGCAGCGCCGTATCCACGCTCACCTTGGCGCCGCCCGCGAGCTGCCGCCCCAGCTCCGCCAGGAGATCGGCGTCGTTCTTCGCCGCGCCGAGGATCCAGTTCGCGTGGTCGCCCGCGCTGCCCCCCTCCTCGGCGATTTCCGCTGCGCGCCGCAGCACATCCGCCTCGAGCGAGCCGAGTTGGGCCCAGCGCTCGGCCAGCTCCAGATGGCGCTCCGCCTCGAGCAGCGGCAGCACCGACTCGCCGTTGCCCATGTACGCCGCGCCGAGTTCGTAGCGCAGATCGTCGCGCTCCGGCGCCGCCGCGATCACCTTGGCCGCCGCGCGCTGCCACGCCTCGTCGCGCTCGTCGGTCTGCAGCAGGGCGTCGGCGCCACGGCCCGCGTCGGACTCGACCGCCACCGTCGCGTAGAGCGACGCGCCGCCCGGCCACTCCTTGCGCTTGCCGTCGAGAATCTCCGCTACCGCCGCGCGCGCGTCGGGCGCGTCGGCCAGCGTCTTCTCGATCACGCGGCAGGCGTTCGGCGCCTTGCCCTGCAGCAGCAGCGCGAAGGCGCGCAGTGCGCCGCCCACCGCCGACTCGCTGCGCGCCTTTTCCGCGGCGCCGACGATCGCGCCGGGCTCCGCCTTGCGCACCGCCTTCGAGAAGTGCGGCATCGACTCCTTGCGCACGGCGATCTCGAGCATCTCGGTCGGCGTCGCGTTCGACTGTGTCCAGGTCCAGACCTCGTCCGGCACCTCGTCGAACGCCTGGCCGGCGTACTCGACGAACGACTCGTGGTCGCCGCGCCGCTTGGCGAGCTGCGCGAGCGCGTAGTGCACCGCACCGTCGCCGAGGCCCTTGTTCTGCAGCGACGTCACGACGCCTTCGAGCAGCTGCGTGCCCTGCTCGTTGCCCAGCAGGCGATCGGCCAGCTTGATGCGCTCGGTCTTCACGCCGCCCAGCGAGGCGAGCAGGAAAATGCCCGTCGCGCCGATGGCGTCCTTGCGCGCGAGCAGCTCCTGCGCGCGCTTGCCGCCGTCGTAGCCGGGCACCTCGACGAGCGCCTTGAGGTGTCGGGTCGCCTGGTCGAACTCGTTGCGCGACAGCGCCGCCTCCCAGACCGCCTCGCGGAACGCGACCTCGTTGGGGTGCTTGCGAAGGTGCGTGTCCGCGACCTTGAGCGGCGCGCCAAGGCGCAGCGACTCGTCGGCCGCCATCGTCCGCAGCAGCTCCGCCGCGCCGTCGCCGTCGCCCTCCGCGAGGCGCACCTCCAGCTCGAGCTCGTTCAGCCCGTCGATGCCGGTGCGCACCGCCTTGTCGATCACCTTGCGCGCCTGGCGCACCTTTCCCTTGCCGAGGTAGGTCTGCACGTCGCGCGTGAAATCCGCGAGGGTCTTAGCCATCGGCCCCACCCCCGTGCTCATGGCCTTCCAGCGCGATCGCGGCCGGCTCCGGCACCGCGGCGCCCTCCCGTCGCGCGCGTAGGTCGCTGAGCGACGCGGCCGCGTCGGCGTGCCACGGGTCCTCGTCGAGCGCCCGGTTCAGCATCAGCACCGAGTCCTCCGAGCGCCCCACCGCGTAGGCGACGCACGCTTGCGCGTAAAGAAGCTCCGCCTTCAGCTGCGGGTTGGCGGGCTCCGGCGCGTCGCGCAGGAGCTCCTCCGCCTCGGCCGCGCGGCCGCCGCGCAGGTGCAGCGTCGCGAGCGTAATGCGCGCCTGCGTGTATTCCGGCTGGATCTCGAGAATGCCCTGGAGCACGTCGCGCGCCGGGTCGAGCTCGCCGCGCGCCACCAGCGCCGTCGCCAGGTCGTTGCGCACCGCGAGGTCCGGCGTGCGCTTCTCCGCCTGCTCGAGCAGGTGGATGGCCGCGCCCGGTCGCCCATCGCTGAGCGCCGCCCGGGCTGCCAGCCGCGCCTCGCGCCGGCCGCGCACGCGCTCGCCCACGCCGCTCGCCTCGACCGCGCCCGCCAGCCGGTCGAACCCCTCGGCCACGCCCTGCTGGTCGGTCGCCAGCAGGCCGATCGAGTCCTTCACGTCGCCCAGCAGCGAGGCGACGTTGTCCATCGCCGCCCGCACCTTGTCCTGCGGCTCGGCGAGGCCCTTGATCTCCTTCTCCGTCGACCGCGAGCTGTTGACCAGCAGGTTGAGCAGCTGGACGGTCTGCTTGGAGGAGTTGCCGACCGCCTGGTTGAGCATGTGCCGCGTCTGGCGGCCGCCCTGGCGGACCGTGGCGAGGGTGTAGGCGATCTCACCGAGCGAGCAACGCCGCTCGACCCCGTCAAAGAGCGCGCACTTCGCCTTCAGGCAGCGGGCCGGGGTGGCGCTGTCACCCTCGCGCCGCGGCGGATCGGGCGGCAGGAAGGGGCAGACCTCCCCGATCGCGTCCTTGACCTTCGGGGGCCCGAAATCGGCCGCCTTCCCGTCGCAGCCGGGCACCACGCACTTCTCGCCCGCCGCGAACCACGACTGGGAGAGATACGGCGCCCCGCACTTCCGGCAGCGCGCCAGCTGCGGGTTCTTGTCGTCCACCACGATCGGGCGGCCGGAATAGACGCAGATTTCACCAGTGAAGATCAAGACTCAGCTCCAACCCGGAAGGGCGACAATTTAGCAGGTGCGAAGGTTCGGCGGACAGAGGCCGCTGAGATGAGGGGTTCGTCGCATCCGATAAGGACAATAGAATCCCATCTGCCCCATGCCCGCTGATTACCTGATCCTTGTCGAGTCCGGCGATATGCGCCGCGAAGTGAAGGTCCCGGCCGAAGGTCTGATCGTCGGCCGGGGGCCGACGGCGGCCATTCGGCTGCCGGACGATTATGCGTCGCGCGAGCATGGGAAGTTCGAGGTGCGGGGCGACGACCTGTACATCGTGGACCTGCGCTCCCGGAACGGCATCTTCGTCAACGGGACGCGCCTGCTTGAGGAGATCCAGCTCGACGACGGCGACGAGGTGCGCATCGGCCGGTCGGTGATGACGCCGCGGCGCGCGATGGCGGACAACCCGGCGACGATCGCGAAGCGCCAGAACCTCGAGGAGTCGCACACCAAGGACCTCGGACCGGAGGGCATCCAGTTCGTCGAGCCGGCCCTGGAACTCGGCTTCCAGCTCACCAAGCTGGTCGCCATCTCGGGCATGGGCCTGCTTTTCGAGGCGCGCGACTCCAAGTCGGGCCAGAGCGTGGCCTTCAAGATCCTGCGCCCGGACCGCGCCACCGAGGCGAACGTCGCGCGCGCCGTGGAAGAGGCGAAATCGCTCTCCCAGATCCACCACGACAACATCGTGCGCATCCTGTCGACGGGGCGCATGAAGAACGGCGAGTCGTTCCTGGTCATGGGCTACGTCGAAGGGCTGACCGCCACGCAGCTCGGCAAGGCGGGGCGCCTCTGGATCCCCGAGGCGCTGCAGATCGGCAGCGACATGTGCAGCGCGCTGCACGCCGTGCATCGCCGCGGCATGGTCCACCGCGACGTCAAGCCGTCCAACGTCATGGTCGAGGAGGAGACGTCGCGCACCGTGCTGATCGACTTCTCGCTGGCGCTGACGGAGGCCGGCGGGCTGGCGAGCGCGCCCGCGGGCACGATCATCTTCTGCGCGCCGGAGCAGGTGCAGCCGCAGACGCCGGACGAGGCGATGAACCCCTCGGTCGACGTCTACGGGCTGGGGGCGTCGCTCTATTTCATGCTGTGCGGCCACCACCCCTTTCGCGGCTCGTCGACGATCGAGATCCAGCGCAAGAAGCTGGAGGGCCCGATTCCGGTGGTCGCCGAACGGCTCGGCCCGCGCGGCCTGCCCGCCCTCGACGAGATCCTCGTCGCCTGCATGCAGCCCAAGCCGCACGACCGCCCGTCGGACATGATGGAGGTCAAGAAGCTCATCGACGGGGCCAAGGCGCGCTATCCCAAGGCGCGCTTCCACGAGGACTCGCGCCACGCGAAGCCGTCGCCGGTGCGGCAGCGGAGGTCACGCTAGTGGACGACATCGGCCTGCTGCCGCTGCACGCGCTCGGCGGAAGCCCGAAGATCCCGCTGCCGGAGCACGGCGAGCTGGTGCTGGGCCGCGATCCGGGCGGGACCGGCGTGAAAATCGCCGACCCGCGCTGCTCGCGCCGCCACGCCGCCGTCTGGGTCACAGACGGGAAAATCAAGCTGCGCGATATGGGCAGCAAGAACGGCACCTGGGTGAACGGCAAGCGCGTCGAGGACGCGGTCACGCTGCAGGTGGGCGACCACGTGCGCATCGGCCACGCGGAATTCGCGCTGGTCGGGCCGAGCGGCGAATACCGCTGCGCCTGCTGCATGGAGACCTTCATCACTGCGCCGCCCGAGGCGCCGTTCTCGACGGAGTGCCGCCGCAAGTACCCGCTTCTGGGCGCCACCCTGGCCGACCGACGGCTCGTGCGCGGACTGGGCAGCGGCTCGTTCGGTTCGGTCTACGTCGGCCATCGGCGCGGCAACCCCTACGTCGCGGTCAAGGTGCTGCACGTCGAGTTCACCGAAACGCCCGATGCGGTCATGAAGTTCCTGCGCGAGGCGTACGCGACCTCCGGCATCGAGCACGACAACATCGTGCGCTTCGGCGACAGCGGCCACGAAGGCGGCCACTGGTACATCATCCTGGAGTACTTCCCGAGCGAGAGCCTCGGCACGATGATCGAGGAGCAGGGCAAGCTCCCGCTCGACCAGTCGCTGGCGATCATCAAGCAGGTCGGCGAGGGGCTGCAGTACGCCCACGACCGCAAGCTGCTGCACCGCGACGTGAAGCCGGGCAACATCCTCGTGGGCGACGGCGGCCTGGTGAAGATGGTCGACTTCGGCCTCGCCAAGCGGCTCGTCGATTCGGCGTTCACGTCGCACACGCAGACCGGCACCGCGGGGACGCCGCTCTTCATGGCGCCCGAGCTGATGATGGGCGAGCGCGCGACGACGGGTGCGGACATCTACTCCATGGCCGCCACGCTCTACCGCATGCTGACCGGCCGCCACCCGATCGAGGCGCGGCGGCTCGACGAGTGGATGGCGGCGATCCAGAGCCAGCCGCCGCCGCCGGCCCGTTCGCTCAACCCCGACATCCCGACCCGCATCAGCGACGTCCTCGACATCGCGCTCAAGAAGACGCCGGGCGAGCGGCCGGGCTCCGTGGCGGAGTTCCTGAAGCAGCTGGGGCTGGGCTAGGCGTGGCCGAGCTGGTCGTCCTGGCACTGCTGGCGGTCGCAGTGCTCGCCTACCTCGTCCTCGCCTGGCGGGGATCGCGGGCGCAGGTGCCGGCCGCGCTCGCTGCCATCGGACTGGGCGTGCTCTGGGGCAGCGCCGCCGATCCGCACGAGTGGCTGGTCCCGCGCGACGAGCCGCCCCCCTTCGACGCCGGCGGCGACCTCTGGCGCCGCACCGCGCTCAAAAACCAGACGCCGAGCGATCCGTACTCGGGTGAAGAGATCGAGGCGTGGCAGGAGCGCCGCCGCGTCCGGCTGCGCGAGGTCTTTCAGACCGGACCGATCCCGTCGGAGATCCCGATCGAGCTGGGCCAGACGGAGCAGGTCGGCTCGGTGCAGCGGCAGTTCTTGACGATGCGCTCCACCGACGGGACGAATATCCCGGCCTACCTTCTGCGCGGATCCGAGGAAAAGGGCGCGATCCTGCTGATTCCGGGGCACGGCGTCGGCATTCGCGGGACGGCGGGGCTCATCGACGACTACCAGCACGCCGCGGCGCTGCGACTCGCCGAAGCGGGTTATCTGGTCCTCACGCCCGAGCTGCGCGGGTTCGGCCTGCTCTCCGGAGGACACGGTCCGATCGCCCATCGCGCCATCGCCTTCAACGCGTGGGCGGAGGGCTCCAGCTACAAGGCCGTTGTGCTGCGCGACCTTTTCGTGGCGCTGCGCGTCCTCCGGTCGAAAAGCGAAAGCGACCGCACGATCGTCGCGGGCGCCTCCCTCGGGGGCGAGCTGGCCACGCTCGTCGGCGCACTCGACCCGAGCATCGACGAGGTCTGCGTCCACGCCTACGGCGGGTCCGTCGGACCGCAGGGCGGCGCCACGCTGGGCAGGAACCCGCAGCATCACCAGCTCCCCCACGGATGCCACACCATTCCCGGCGTCAACCGCATCATGTGGCACGAGGACTGGTTTCGCCTGATCGCCCCGCGCCCCCTGCAGATCGTGCGCGGCGATCAGGAGTCGACCGATCCCGGGGTGCTGGCGGTGCTGTTGCCCCGGGGTGGGCGCCTCGAGCTCCGCGTGGCCGCCGGTGACCACGAGTTCTTCGTCGCCGAGGCGATCGCGTTTCTCGACCGGTAAGGTGGGCTCATGCCCCCCGACCCCCGCATCGAGCAGGCGCGCCGGACCGCCCACACCCTTTACGAGGGCGTCGAGACGCCGCATCGCTCCTGTGGGATCGCGCTGGCGGAGACGTTCGGGCTGCCGACTGCCCCGTATCAGGCATTTCGAAAGGGTGGCATTACCGGCGAGGGGCCGTGCGGTGCGATCCAGGCGGGCATGGTCGTGCTCGGCGAGCTGCTGGGCGACCCGGACCCCACCGGGGCGGTCACGCCGGCGCTGCGTTCGGCGGCCGAGGCGTATCAGGCACGCTGGAAAGCGGAGCTGTTCGCCGGCGACCCGAACCCCGACATCGTCTGCAACCACCTGACCGCCCCGCACGGCGACTTTTTCGGGCCCGGCCGGAAGGGGTTCTGCACGGGTCTGGTGGCCACGGTCGCCGCGCTCGTCGCGGAGGTGGCGCTCGACCACGGCATCGAGCTGAAAGTCCGCCCCATCTCCGGTTGACGGTGCATTGCGACGGCCCTTACGCTGGGCGGTCTATGGACCAGAACCCCGTCATCGGCTGGCTCAAGATCCTCGCCTTCCTCGGACTCGCCTATTGGGTGGCGCTTTCCGTCTGGCAGGGCGACAAACTCGAGGAAAAGCTCGTCAAGCTGGAGCGGACGACCGCCGAAGCGCGCGAGCAGTCCCGCGAGAACGAGCGGCTGCTGAACCGCGTCGCATCGGCCAACCAGGTCCTCACGGACCAGCTCGTCGGCCTGCTCGAGAACGCGACCATCGGCAATCTGCCCAACGGCGGCAGCGCGGCGACCGACAGCGGCACGCGCGACAACAAGCCGACCGAAACGAACCGGCGCACCAGCCGCCGGCGCCGCGGCGGCGAGGACTACTCGTGGGAGCGCAACGCCAAGATCGACGCGGAGCTCGACGCCTCGCGCCCGGTCGGCACGCTCGGCCGCTACAAAAACTTCCTCAAGCCCGATCCCGCCGGCCCGCCGGCCTACACGGGCGAGCACGACGAGGATGCGGAAATCCGCCTGACCTGGGGCTCGGAGCCGCGCGGCTTCAACTTCCTGATCGAGAGCTACGCCACGTTGTCGGACTCCTGCCAGCTCTACGTGCTCGACGCACCCGCCAACCGCCACTGGAAGAAGCCCTCCAGCTTCAACTGGGCGCCCGGCATCTGCTGGCGCGTCGAGGTGAGCGAGGACTTCAAGGAGTAC
This sequence comes from Planctomycetota bacterium, assembly GCA_039182715.1. Lineage (GTDB taxonomy): Bacteria > Planctomycetota > PLA2 > PLA2 > PLA2 > JBCDBY01. The sequence goes on along the minus strand of JBCDBY010000051.1, from coordinate 7,738 downwards.
ACGCTCTTCTTCCGCAAGGACGCCAAGTGGCACATGCCGCCGGACGTCGATCTGGTCCAGTTCCCGCACCTCAAGGGCGAGCACCCGGTCACCGCGCGCGACATGGAGTTCGCGCTCGACATGATCACGAACGGCCAGACGAACGCCGCGAACCTGCGCTCGTACTACGACAAGCTCGACTCCTACGAGGTCATCGACGACCACACCATCGTCGTGCGCTGGAAGGAGACGCTGTTCACCTCGCTGGCGTGGTCGATGGGCGCCTACATCATGCCGCGCTTCATCTACGCCTACGACGAGCGCGGCAACGAGTACCCGCCGGAGACGATCGGGTCGGAGTTCAACACCCACTGGTACGACCAGCTGCGCGTCGGCCCCGCCGGCTGCGGCCCGTATCGCTTCATGAAGTACGAGCCGAACAAGTTCATCCAGCTCCAGCTCAACGAGGACTGGTACGGCTTCAAGGATCAGCCCAGGTTCGCGATCAAGAAGATCCTCTACCGCATCTACACCGAGCCGGACACCGCCCAGAACTGGCTGCGCGGCGGCGAGATCGACCTTTCCGGCCTGAACGCCACGCGCTACCGCGAGTGGGTGCTCGAGGACAAGGATCCCAACAGCCCGTTCAACGACGGACGCATCCGCGTGCGCAACGAGCCCCGCACCGGCTACCTCTACTTCGGCTGGAAGAACTCGAACCCGATGTTCGCGGACAAGCGGGTGCGCCAGGCACTGACCTACGCCTGCGACCGCAAGGAGATCTGCGAGAAGATCTTCCTCAAGCGCTACACGCCGATGGCCGCCCCGATCTTCCCCGATTCGGAGGAGGCCAACCCCAACCTGAAGCCCTACCCGTTCGATCCCGAGAAGGCGAAGCAGCTGCTCGACGAGGCGGGCTGGAAGCTCAACCCGGAGACGGGCAAGCGCGAGAAGGAGATCAACGGCGAGATGACGCCGTTCGAGTTCAAGCTCTACTGGCCGGGCCCCTCGCCCGAGTTCCAGAACGCGCTTGACCACTACAAGAACGACCTGCAGAACATCGGCATCATCATGGAGCCGCAGAGCGTGCAGTGGGCGCAGTTCCAGACGCAGCTCCGCGACCGCGAGTACGACGCCTTCTCCCTGCTCTGGGTCGTGGGCGGCTGGGAACACGACTTCGTCCAGATCTGGCACCGCGACCAGATCGAGGATCCCGCCTCGTCGAACTACATCGAGTACGACAACAAGGAGGTCAGCGAGCTGGCCGACAAGCTGCGGACGGTGATGGACGCCGAGGAGCGCATTCGCATCATCCACCGCATCGGCGAGATTCTCTACGACGAGCAGCCGTACACCTTCTTCGCCTGGCAGCGCACGTTCCAGGCGAGCTGGAAGCATGTGAAGGGCGTGGAGAACCGCTTCTACATCCGCCCCTTCTTCCGACTCTTCCCGATCGGAATCCACCGCTAGCGGCACGCCATGCAGGCGTTCATTCTTCGCAGGGTCCTGTTGATGGTCCCGACGCTGTTCGGGATCAGTCTGGTGACGTGGCTGGTCATGATGCTGGCTCCGGGCCGCCCCGGGTCGACCGGTGGGTCGCTCGAGGGCAGCACCGAGCAGATCGGCGACATGACCAAGGAGCTCGAGAAGGGCAAGGCGCAGCGGAACTTCCGCCGCCAGTACGGCCTGGACCGGCCGCTCTTCGTCAACACCTGGTACGACCTCTCCGCCGACGAGTTGCTCAAGGACATCGAGACCCAGAAGAAGAAGATTGCCGACGTCGGCGCGGCGGTGAAGCGCAAGGCCAAGGAGCGGCTGGAGGACTACGGCACGTACGCCGTCCCGCCGCTCATGGAGCTGCTCAACCGCGCCGATCTCGACGACGGCACGCGGCACGAGGTGCTCCGCTGGCTGCTGCGCAGCAGCTATACGCCGCCCATCGAAACGGGCGACACGGCGGACGAGGAGACCCTCAACCGCAACCGCGAGATTCGCACCGAGAACCTGCGCCTCGGGCGCATGAAGTGGCGCCTCGGCGATCCGCGCGAAAAGCAGGACCCGGTCATCGCGCAGTGGAACACCTGGTACGAGGACAACCGCGGGAACTGGGAGTACGGCGCGTTCGACAAGGCGTTCATCACGATCACGGACACCAGCTTCGGAACCTACTGGGGCAAACTGGCGACCGGCGATCTCGGCCAGAGCGTGATCCACAAGCGCCCGGTCCTCGACCTGGTCGCCGAGCGCATGAAGTACAGCATCGCGCTCAATGTGACCGCGCTGCTGATCGTCTTCTTCCTGGCGATTCCGATCGGGGTCTGGGCCGCGGTCTACCGCGGCACGAAGATCGAGCGATTCGTCGGCGTCATCCTGTTCGCGCTCTACTCGCTGCCCAACTTCTTCATCGCGACGCTGCTGGTGAAGTGGTTCGCGGCGGGCGAGCCGTACAAGGTGTTCCCGATCAGCGGATTCGAAAGCACCGGTTCCGCCGATCTGAGCACGTCGGCGCACCTGTCCGACATCCTCAAGCACATCACGCTGCCGCTGATCTGCCTGACCTACGGCGGCTTCGCCGGCATCTCCCGCTACGCGCGCGCCGGCATGCTCGACCAGATCCGCTCCGACTACGTGCGCACCGCGCGCGCCAAGGGCGTCGGCGGCTTCAAGGTCATCACGCGCCACGTGCTTCGCAACGGCGTGCTGCCGATCATCACGCTGCTCGGCACCAGCCTGCCGGTCATCATCGGCGGCTCCGTCGCCATCGAGTTCATCTTCGGCATCAACGGCATGGGCCTGCTCATGTTCCAGTCGGTGATGGCCAAGGACTTCAACGTCATCATGGGCGTGCAGCTCATGGTCGGCGTGCTCACGATGATCGGCATCCTCATTTCCGACATCACCTACGCCATTCTGGACCCGAGGATCAGTCTCCGGTGAATCGCGACGAAGATCTGCACGACCAGCATCCCGAGTGGCCGGACGAGCCGGTGTCCGAGGGCGTGCTCCACCCCGACCACGAGCCGGTCGTGGACGAGCATCCGGAAAAGGACGTCGTTACGTTCGCGGACATCGTCCGGCGCCAGTTCATGGACAACCGCGTCGCGGTGTTCGCGCTGCGCTCGGTCCAGATGCTCATCCTGCTCGCGACGGTCGCCCCACTCATCGCGCTCAACGTGCCCTATGTCATGGTCACCGACGCGGGTCTGGAGCTGCCGATCTTCGAGCGCATGTTCGACCGACTCACCTTCAAGGGCGGCGTCGACATCTTCTTCAACCTGCTGCTGGTGCTCGGCCCCGCCTTCTGGCTGAGCGGCCGCTTCGCGCGCGCGGTGGGCCTGTCGGGAGATCGCGCCTCGATGCGCGGAAACCCGGCCGTCTGGGGCGGACTGCTCGTCGCCTACTACGCCTTCTTCGGGCTGCTCGCCTGGAAGGCGCACCCGATCTACCTCAAGCTGATCGGCATCGCCGCGGGCGCGACCTTCCTCATCCTCGTGGGGGCGCTCAGCGCCCGCCGGCTCACGCCGCGCGACAAGCGCCGGCGCGCCAATCAGGTCCGGGTCATCGTGGCGCTCGGCTTCGCGGCCGCGTTCACGGTGCTGCAACTGGAGTGGAAGTACACCAAACCGTCCGAGGTGTTCCGCTACCGCGTCGAGAAGGAGGACGTGAAGTTCTCGCTCTCGCCGCCGATATTCTTCCACCCCGACAATGCGTCGGACGACAACGCGCTGGCCCTCAATCGGTCGCTCAAGCCACCCAGCATCTCGGCGCGCCACCTGCTCGGTACGGACGCCAACGGCCGCGACGTCTTCTCGCGCATGCTCTACGGCACGCGCATCTCGCTCACGATCGGCATCATCGCCGTCTCGATCTACGTCACGATCGGCATCATTCTGGGCAGCATCGCCGGCTACTTCGGCGGCAAGGTGGATCTGCTCATCATGTTCGTGCTGCAGGTCCTGATCTGTATCCCAACGCTCTTCCTGCTGCTGACGATCATCGCGCTCTTCGACCAGCGAAGCATCTTCCTGATCATGCTTGCGATCGGCCTCACCAGCTGGACCGGCGTCACGCGCCTCGTCCGCGGCGAGTTCTTCCGGCAGCGCTCGATCGAGTACGTCGCCGCCGCGAAGTGCCTCGGCGTCCCCGAGCGAAGGATCATCTTCAGCCACATCCTGAAGAACTCGATCGGCCCGGTGCTGGTCGCCGCCGCGTTCGGCGTCGCCGGCGCGATCCTGACCGAGTCGTTCCTCTCCTTCCTCGGCCTCGGCGATACCAACGCGCCCTCGTGGGGCCAGATCCTCGCGGAGGGCCGCGACAAGCGGAAGAACTGGCTCATCTTCTCGCCCGGCATCGCCATCTTCTTCGTCGTGACGGTGCTCAACATCGTCGGCGAAGGCCTGCGCGACGCGCTCGATCCCAAGCTCCGAACCTGATCCCCGCCCGGATAATCCCGTCCCGATGCACCGACTGCTCCCGCTTCTGCTGCTCGTCTCGACCCTCGGTTGCCGCGAAAGCCTCGAGATCGTCGTCCCCGACCGGCTTGCCGCCGGCGGCGGAGACACCACGCTGGTGGCGCGCCCCCAGCTCGACGTCGTCATTCGCATGACGCGCGACTCGACCGGATTCGACGGGAACGACCTGATCCTGCTCACGGTCAACGACGAGGACGAGTCGCTCGCGCTGGTCACCGGCGGCAACTGGTCGGTCTACACCATCCCGGCGCCCGGCTTCGACACGTTCGACGTCCTGCTGCAGCGCCCGCGCGGCGAGCGCCTCGACACCGGAAGCTTCATCACCGAGCCCTACACCGGACCGACGATCGCCTCGGTCGCGCCCAACACGGCGCCGATCGGTTCCTCGGTCACGATGACCGGCACCGGATTCGACGGCGGCATCGCGCGCGTCTGGTTCGGCGGACGCGAGGGCACGGTGACCAGCGCGTCGGCGACCGAGATCGTCGCGACCGTGCCCGACGACGCGTTGCCCGGTCTCGTGTGGGTCGTCATCGGCGACGACGCGGCGGAAGGCATCGTCGGTTTCCAGCCGCTCGACGAGTTCGGGGACGAGATCCCGTTCCTCGGCACGCGGCACATCGACGCGATCTTCCCCGCCAGCGGCCCGCGCGAGGGCGTCATCCGCGTCTACGGGCGCAACTTCGACAACAACTTCCGCGCGTTCTTCAACGGCAAGAACCCTGAGCGCATCTTCAACATCCAGACGGTCGACGTGGAGCCGATCGGTTCGACGCTGGTGGCGTTCGCGATCCCCAATCGCGCCACCGACGGCGGCACGGTCAACTTCAAGCTCGAGATCAACCAGGTCGCCACCAACATCCTGCCGTTCGTCGTAGTCGATTAGCGTTATGCTCGCGACGTGGCATCGCGACTGACCGACTACCTGACCGCCGCGCGCGAGGCGGGCGCCGCCGAACTGCAGCTCTCCGCCGGATCCGTTCCGTGGGTGCGCGTGGAGGGCCATCTCAAGCGGCTTCCCGAGAGCGAACTCTCCCGCGAGGAGGCGGACGCGCTCGCGCAGGAGCTGGCGCAGGCCGCCGACGTCGAGCCGGCCAACGACATCGACTTCAGCGTGTCGATGGAGAACCTCGGCCGCTTTCGCGTGAACCTCCACCACCACGCCGACGGCACCGGCCTGTCGCTCAAGTGCGTTCCGCAGGAGCTGCCGAGTCTCGAGGCGCTCGGCCTGCCGGAGTCGCTCGAGGAGCTCACCTGGTACCGCACCGGCATGGTGCTGGCGACCGGACCGACCGGCTGCGGCAAGTCCTCCACGCTGGCGGCGCTGCTCCAGCGCATCAACCGGTCGCGGCGCGAGCACGTCATCACGATCGAGGACCCGATCGAGTTCGTCTTCCCCAACGACCAGTGCAACGTGACGCAGCGCGAGGTCGGCCGGCACACGAAGAGCTTCCCGAATGCGCTGCGCGCGGCATTGCGCGAGGACCCCGACGTGATCCTCGTCTCCGAGCTGCGCGATCTCGACGCCATCCGCACGGCGATCATCGCGGCGGAGACCGGGCACCTCGTGCTCGCCACGCTGCACACGCGCGACGCCGCGTCGACGGTCAACCGCATCATCGACGTCTTCCCGCCCAACGAGCAGGAGCAGATCCGGACGATGGTCTCCGCGTCGCTGCGCACGGTCATCTGCCAGCAGCTGCTGCCGCGCCCGGAAGGCGGCCGGCGCGCGCCCGCGTACGAGATCATGCACGTCTCCCCCGCCATCGCGAACCTCATCCGCGACGGCAAGTCGCACCTGATTCCCGGCCAGCTGCAGCTCGGCCGCAAACTCGGCATGGTCGACCTCGACACGCGCCTGCGGCAGATGGTCGACGAGGGACTCATCGACCTGGAAACCGCGCGCGCCCACGCCGTGGCGCCGCAGCGATTCGGGGGGACGGCATGACGATCGACGCACTGCTCACCATCCTCCAGGAGCGGGACGGCTCCGATCTCCATCTGCTCGACGGCACGCCGCCCAAGGCGCGCATCCACGGGCGGCTGGAGTTCCTCGAGGACGCGCCCACGCCGACCACGCCGCTGGTCGAGCCGATCATGGAGGAGCGGCACCGCGCGGGGCTGGAGGAACGCGGGGAAGTCGACCTCGCGTACGAGGTGCCGGGCCTCGCCCGCTTCCGCGTGAACGTCTTTCGGCACCACCACGGCCTCGGCGCGATCTTCCGCACGATCCCGCGCCGCATTCCGACGGTTGACCAGCTGCTGATCCCCAAGCAGGTCGAAGAGTTCACGCGGACGCGCCACGGGCTGGTGCTCATCACCGGGCCGACGGGCAGCGGCAAGAGCTCGACGCTGGCGGCGCTGCTCAACAAGATCAACCTCGAGGAGAAGCGCCACATCATCACGATCGAGGATCCGATCGAGTTCCGGCACAACGAGGTGGAGAGCACCTTCACGCAGCGCGAGGTGGGCCGCGACGCGGAGAGCTTCGCCAGCGCGCTGCACTCCGCCGCGCGGCAGTCGCCCGACCTGATTCTCGTCGGTGAAATGCGCGACCAGGAGACGATCCGCATGGCGCTCACGCTGGCGGAGATGGGCATGCTGGTCTTCAGCACGCTGCACACCAACAACGCCGCGCGCACCGTCGACCGCATTGTCGAGGTCTTCCCGGAGGAGCAGCAGCCGCAGGTGCGCAGCATGCTGGCGGGCTCGCTCAACGGGGTGCTGAGCCAGATCCTCTGCCGCCGCATCGACGAGGAGGGCCGGATCCCGGCGACGGAACTCATGTTCTGCAACACCGCGATCCGGGCGGTGATCCGCGAGGGAGCAGCGCACAAGATCGAGTCGATGCTGCAGGCGGGCCGCAACGAGGGCATGCACCGCATGGACGATTCGCTCTTCCGGCTGGTGACCGAGGGCCTCATCGCGGGCGAAGAGGCGTACCGCAAGGCCGGAGACAAGGGGCGGTTCCAGCGGTTCGTGGGGGAGAGCCTGTAGGCACGTTCGACGTTTGACGTGTGACGTCCAGCGTGTGAGGGAGCTGAGGGCGCCGAGGTTTCGCGCTGAGATGGCTGAGGAACGCTGAGATCGCTGAGGGGACCGAAAGGGGCAACAGGTTCTTCCGTTGCTCCCCTACTTTGTTCTCAGCGATCTCAGCGGCACACCGTTTCCTCAGCGCGAAATCTCGGCGCTCTCAGCTCCCTCCAGCTCCGACCGTCATCGGCGTCGCCGGAGTGTGAGAGAGCTGAGGGCGCGGAGGGATCGCGCTGAGGCGGCTGAGGTGCGCT
>JBCDBY010000050.1:0-18596 GCA_039182715.1 Planctomycetota bacterium | reverse complement strand
CTGATCACCAGGCCGAACAGGCTCTCGAAGTTAAACAGGATGACGGTGCTCGCCAGCGCGATCAGCCCACCGATGACCAGCACGGCCACCTTGCGCTCTACACCGTGCTCCTCGATGGTGTAGGCCACCGGGACTTCAAGCATCGAGATAGAAGAGGTCAGCGCGGCGATGCTCATCAGGAAGAAGAACACCAGCGACACCAACACGCCGGCGAAGCCCATCGTTGAAAACAGCTCCGGCAGCACGGTGAAAATCAGGCTGTCGCCGCTGATCAGTGCGCCGGTCTCGGTGAAAATCTCGATCCCGTTGTGCAGCGCCACGTACATGGCCGGCAGCACCAGGAAGCCCGCCACGCTCACGCCGATCACGCGGTTCTTGTTCCACGGGATCTTGAGCTTGTAGAAGAACAGCCAGACGAGGCCGAAGTAGCAGCCCATCAGGAAGGCGACCATCAGCTCTCCTCCTCGCCGACCCACGGCCGCGAATGCGCCCAGATGCAGGCGACCACCCAGGTCACCATGCCGGTGAGGAGCCCGAGCCACGCCGACGTCTCGATCGCCGACGCCTGCGGATGCTCACGCTTGCGCGCCACGCGGCCGGGATAGTTGAGCACCGTCACGAGCAGCAGGAGCGCGAGGCCGGCAAGCACGAAGAGCATGACGAAGGAAGCGACGCGCCATCCCATAACGCGCATGATAGCGAGTTCGATTCGTTAGAGTGCGCGCCGCTTGCGAGCCATCGGAATCCTGCTCTGTCTCGTGTCGTTTGCCCGTGCCGACGCGCTGGTCACTGTCGACGCCATGAACGCGACGACGATCGCGGAGATCTTCGTCGAGCGGTCCGAGATCCGCGTCGAGCTCGAGGTCGGCGCCGCCGATGCCGACGCGTTCGCGCCGCCGACCGACAGCTGGCGCCTCGAGGCGGACGGCGTCGCGCTCACGCCGCGCGATCGGACGAGCTCGGTCTCTTCTCGCATCCAGCGCGATCCGATCACGGGCGAGCCGGTCGGCGAGTCGAAGGAACCGGTGGGGCGCGTCCGGCTGCTTTACGCGCGACCGCCCGCGGCGAAGTCGATCACGCTGCGCGCGCCGCCGGGCACGACGGTCGGCTTCGTGCTCTACCACGAGGGCGTCGCCGTCAACGACTTTCGCTACCTGCCGGGCGTCGCCACCGTCGATCTCGACCCCGACGACCCGTGGTACTCGCGCTTCCGGCACCGCAACCTGCGTCGTCGCTACGACGCGCCGATCCAGGTCTTTCTCTACGTCGAGCCGTGGGAGATTCGCAAGGAGCTGCTCGTGCGCCCGCGCGACCTCGGTCTGACCGACGGCGACACGATCCCCGTCGAAGTGCAGGCCCAGCTCAAGGAACGTGCGCGGGACCTGCTCGCCAAGCATGGCGCCGTCACCGTCGACGGTGCCCCCGTCGCAATGGAGCTCGACCGCATCCACTTCGTCCGCCGCACGCTGCGTCAGACCGGCGTCATCGATCCGCCGGAGGAGCTCACCTCGGTGAGCGCGATGCTCGGCGTGGTCTACGTGCACCCGCGCGCCGGCACGCTGCCGAAGGACGTGCGCCTGCGCTGGGAACTCTTCCCGGAGCGCGTCGCGTTCATCCCCGCGGTGGCGACCGACGAGGCGGGCGGCCTGCCCGCGCGCATCACGCGCGACGACCCCGAGCTGATCTGGAGCAACTACCTCAAGGATCCGCGCGACGCCGGCTTCGTGGACGTGCCCGCGCCGTCGCGTCCGCTGCCGATCTTCGCGATCGCGCTCGCCTGCTTCGCGGTGCCGTTCCTGCGTCGCCGCAAGTGGGCCGTCGGCATCGCGCTGCTGGTTGCCGCCGCCGCGTTGGTGCCCGCGCGGCGTGCGCCGGATCCGGGGCCCGCCGTCGTCGAGGGACTGCTGCGCAACGTCTACCGCGCCTTCGACATGCACGGCGAGGAGCCGGTCTACGACGCGTTGGCCCGCAGTCTCGAAGGGCCCGATCTGCGCCAGGCCTATCTGCAGTTGCGCCGCTCGCTCGAACTGCGCAACCAGGGCGGCGCGCGCGTGAAGGTGCACGAGGTCGCACTGCTCGAGGCCGATCCCGCCGACTGCGCGTGGGAAGTCACCGGAACCGTCGGCCACTGGGGCCACCTCCACCAGCGCACGAACCGCTATCGGGCGGTCCTGCGCCTCGAGCCGGTCAACGGGCAGTGGAAGATCACCGCGCTGGAGGTTCGGGACGAAGAGCGCCTGCGATAGGATTGCGGGCGATGTCCGACCCGCTGCTCGCCTACCGGGACCAGTTCCCGATCCTCGACTCGACGACCTACCTGATCAACAACTCGCTCGGCGCGATGCCGGCGTCGGTCGCCGACCGCATGCAGGACTACGCGAAGATCTGGGCGGAGCGAGGCGTGCGCGCCTGGGCGGAGGAGTGGTGGGCGCTGCCCGTCGAGGTGGGCGACCAGGTCGCCCCGCTGCTCGGCGCGCCGGCGGGCTCGGTGTCGATGCACACCAACGTCTCGATCGCCACCGCGATCTTCCTCTCGTGTCTCGACGCGAGCGGCCCGCGCAAGAAGATCGTCACGACCGAGCTGCAGTTCCCGAGCGTGCAGTACGTGCTCGAGGGCTGGGCGACCGAGCGCGGCGTGCGCATCGAGGTCGTCCCGGCGACCGACGGCATCGGCTGCGACCAGCAGCAGCTGCTCGAGGCGATCGACGAAGAGACCCTCGCCGTCTCCGTGAGCCACGTCGAGTTCAAGAGCGCGTTCATCAACGACGCCGAAGCGATCGCGAAGCGGTCCCGCGAGGTCGGTGCGCGCCTGCTGCTCGATACGTTCCAGAGTGGCGGTGTGGTTCCCATTCACGCGCAGGAGTGGGGCTGCGACGCGGTCGTCGGCGGCTGCCTCAAGTTCCTCTGCGGCGGCCCGGGCAACGTCTACCTCTACGTCGACCCGGCGATCACGCCGGACATGACGCCGAAGCTCACCGGCTGGATGGCGCACCCGCGTCCCTTCGGCTTCGAGCCGATGCCGATGGAGTACCGCGCCGACGCGTACAAGTACCTGAACGGCACGCCGCAGATCGCGTGTCTCTACGCGGCGTCGCCGGGGCTCGCGATCCACAACGAGATCGGCATGGAGGCAATTCGCGCCAAGTCGATGCGGATGGTCAAGACGCTCTACGACGGCGCGAACGAGCGTGGCTGGCGCACGCACTGCCCCGAAGATCCGGAGCGCCGCGGCGGCACCGTGGCGATCGACTGCCCGCACGGCGAACTCGTGGCGAAGGAGCTGAACGATCGGGACGTGGTGGTCGACTACCGTCCGGGCGCCGGCATCCGCGTGGCGCCGCACTTCTACAACACCGACGACGAGGTGCGCTTCGCGCTCGCGCAGATCGACGAGATCCTCGAGACGAAGGCGTATGCGAAGCACGAGTCGGTCGGCGGAGCGACCCCGACTTGATCCACGACATCTCGCCCCTGCTCGATCCCGACGTGGCGGTCTGGCCCGGTGACTCGCCCTACGAGGCGAAGGATCTGCTGCGCATCGAGGACGGAAATTCCGTCCACCTGTCCACCATCTCGCTTTCCTGCCACACCGGTGCGCACGCCGACGCGCCGTGCCACTACGTGAAGGGCGCCCCCGGGATCGACGAGGCGGACTTGGCCAAGTACATCGGGCCCGCGACCCTTGTCGATGTAGAGCCGACCGATCACGCCATCCGCCCCGACGATCTGCCCCATTTCGAGTGGTCGCCCCGCATTCTGTTGCGCACGGGCGCCATGCGGGACCGCAAGGTGTTTCCCGATCCGCTCACCTGCCTCACTGTCGAGCTGATTGAACATCTCGCCGAGCGTGGCTGCGTGCTGATCGGCCTCGATTCGCCAAGCGTCGATCGCTTCGATTCGAAGGACCTGCCCTGCCACAAGGCGCTCTACGAGCACGGCATCGTGAACCTCGAGTGCCTCGCGCTGGAAGGCGTGCCGGCCGGCCGCTACGAGCTGATCGCCCTGCCACTCCGCCTCAAGGGCCGCGACGCTAGCCCGGTTCGAGCCATTCTTCGGGAGATCGGGTCCGAAAACGCTCCCCGTTGACCGTACATTCATAGGAGTGCCTGTGATTCGGTCCCTCCTGTTTCTGCTGCTCGGACTTGGCACGACTTCCGGTTCGTCGGTCTCTGCGCAGGACGAGGGTGAGTCGGAGATCGAAGTCGGTGCGCCCCGCGACCACGTGGTCGACACACGGCCCGAGTGGCTTCGGCCGGCGCCCGTCCCCGCGTACGAGCGAGCGCCGGAACGTGGGAAGAACTGGACCGAGAAGGTCGAGCTTTCGGTCCAATCGGGCGTTCGTTGGTTGAAGTCGGTCCAGAACAGGGATGGGTCCTGGGATCCGATGCAGTCCCAGTGGGAGTACGGCACGGGCAAGAAGGTCGGCAAGCACTACCAGCACGAGATGGCGACCACCCTCTTCGCGCTCTACACGCTCGCACGATGTGGCCTGGATCCACGGAAAGACCCTTCGCTGAAGAAGGGCATCGCCTATGTGCTCGCGGAGACCGAGTTCACGTGGGACGAGTTGGGTGCCCAGGCGAACCGAGTTGTGGTGCTAGACGCGTCTCGCTTACAGCAGCCGACCCGACGCGAGCCCCGCGAGATGTCGACCTACGAGGTCGCGGTCTCGGTTCTCCTGGTCGATGCAGCGTACGGATCCGGCCAATCGATGCGGGATCCGAAGACCACCAAGACCCGGATGTCGAAGAGCGTGCTGAAGCCGCCGCGGCGCAGCAAGATCAAGAAGGACATCTGGAAGTGGATGCATCGTCGCGTTCGTTTCCTCACGACCGGCTACCGCAGCAAGAACCGTCACATCCCCGGACTCCAAGTGAGACGCGGACCCAATACCGGTGGATGGCGATACGGCCCCGTCAATCCGAACTCGGGCCAGGGCAACGCCGACCTGTCCGCGACACACATCGCCCTTGCCGCTCTTCAGGCCGCCGCTCGCTCGGGCTACCCCGTCGAGAAGCTCGCGCCGACGACGTTTCAAGACGCCGCGCGGTTCGTGCTCTCGTGTCAGCGGCCGTCGGGTGGCTTCGCGTATCACGCGCGCGGCGGCGTGGAGAGCGGTTCGATGACCGCCTGTGGCGTGATGAGTCTTCTCATCTGTCGGGAGCAGGCCGTTCGAATCGGCAAGGCTGTCGACCCACGGGTGGATGTCGCCATCCAAAAAGGACTGGGCTGGCTCGACCAAACCCATGTCGCCATCCAGTCCCCTGAGGGCGACAATCATCACTACTACTACCTGTTTGCTCTGAGCGGCCTCCGCGAGTTCCGCGAGGGCGTCGATCCCAAGCGCCGGGATTGGCCCCGGAACGGGGCCCGCGCCATCTTGGAAGACCAGTCCGTGGACGGCTGGTGGATCGACGCCACGGAAGTTTTCCAGCCGCGCAAGATCCTGAGCACTACGCTCGCACTCAACATCCTCAACGCGACACGTTGATGTTCGAAGTCAGGAACAACATGAAGCGATTCTTGATCCTCTCCCTTCTTTTCGGTCTCGGCGCGTTCGCGATCTCTCCGGTCTTCTCCCAGAGCGATGACGACGAAGAGGCGGAGATCGAGATTGAAGAAACGCCCGAGGAGGAAGAGGAGCCCGCGCCCCCGCGCCGGAACGGCGGCAGGCAGGCGAACGGCGACGACCCCGGTGCGCCAAAGGTCAAGATCCCGCTCCAGCAGCAGATCAACAAGGCGATCAAGGACGGCGTCCTGTGGCTGCGCAAGAACCAGAACAAGGACGGCTCCTGGGATCCGACGTGGGCCAGCCGGGAGTACGGCACCGGCAAGGAGATCGGCAAGACCTACCGGGATGAGATGGGCCCCACCTTCTTCGCGCTCTACACGCTCGCGAAGTGCGGTGTGGACTACAAGAAGGACCGCTACATGAAGCGCGGTCTGAAGTACGTCTTCAAGGAGACCGAGTTCCTCTGGGACGAGATGGGGGGGCAGTCACCGGATCGCAAGAAGCTGCAGGAGTCGACCCGCAAGACGCCGCGCATCATGTCGACGTACGAGGTCGCGGCGTCGATCATGATGATCGAGGCGGTCTACACCGGAAGCGCCAAGCTCACCGGAAAGCAGAAGAAGCGGGTCGTATCCGACAACCCGCTCTCACCGCCGCGCCGCAGCCGGATTCGCAAGGAGCAGTGGCGCTACATGCACGAGCGGATCCGCTTCCTGACGGTCGGTCGCCGGCTCGGCGGGGGCGGCGGCGGCGGACGCCGGGCCGGAGGACGCTCGACGACGACGACGATTCCGGGACTGCAGGTCCAAAAGGGCCCGAACATGGGCGGCTGGCGCTATCAGGCTGGCCAGCAGAATGCGGATCTGTCCGCGACGCAGTTCGCTCTCCTGGCGCTGCGCGCTGCGTCGCAGGCGGGTTACCCGGTCGAACGCACGTCCAAGAATGTCTACCAGAACGCCGCGCGCTACATCATGACGTGTCAGCGGCCCAGCGGCGGCTTCGCCTACCAGCAGCGCGGTGGCCGCGAGAACGGTTCGATGACCGCGTGCGGCGTCGGCAGCCTGCTCATCTGCAAGGAGCAGATGATGCTCATCGGCCAGACCGTGGACCCGAAGATCGACGCGTCGATCAAGAGGGGCATGAAGTGGCTCGACGAGAACTTCGACGCGACCAACAACCCCGGCCTCGACCGCCACCACTTCTACTACCTGTACGGCGTCGAGCGCGTAGGCGACCTCGCCGGACGCAAGGAGTTCAACAAGAAGGACTGGTACGTGCGCGGGGCGCGGCATCTCGTCGGCGTCCAGGCCGCCGACGGATCGTGGAACGACCCCACCGAGGCGTTTCCCCCGCGAGGCGTGAACAGCACGACGCTGGCGCTGCTCTTCCTGAAGCGCGCCACCCCGCCGACCGTCACGATGTCCGACGGCTAGTGTTCAACGTTTGACGTTCGACGTTGAACGTTTGACGTCCGACCCTAGAAGGCGGGCGTAGCGTGGGAGGGGTCGGCTCGGTTCTCGCAGAGTGCGCGGAGGACCGCAGAGCCCGCAGAGAATTCGACCTCTGCGGGCTCTGTGCTTCTCGGCGACCTCTGCGGGAACCGAATCAAATCGTCCGCCGCAAAGCCCGCCTTCCCGTCGTGGACGTCAAACGTCAAACGTCGAACGTCCAACGTGACTACGCCACGATCGACTTGCCGCCGTCCACGATCAGCGTCTGCCCGTGGACCATCTTGGCAAGGTCGGAGACGAGGAAGAGCACGGCGTCCGCCATGTCCTCCGGCGTCACGAGGCGGCCGGCCGGCGTGTTCTTCACGCTGTCCTCGAGGATCTCCTCGCGGTTCGGGAAGAACTTGAGCGCGTCGGTGTCGACCGCGCTGCCGGAGACGACGTTGACCCGGATGCCCTTGGACGCGTTCTCGATCGCGAGGTGGCGCACGAGCGACTCGAGCGCCGCCTTGGACGCGCCGACCGCGCCGTAGAACGGAATCGCGTGGGTCGAACCGAGGCTGGAGACGCCGATGATCGAGCCGCCGCGGTCGCCCATCAGGTCGATGGAGTGCTTGGCGAGGTTGACCAGCGCGCGGGCGTTGATGTCCATCGTCCAGCGCCAGTCCTTCTCGCGCAGCTCGGTGACCGGCTTGAGGACGCCCAGCGCGGCGTTCGACACGAGGATGTCGAGCTGGCCGAACTTCTCCCGAATCTCGCCGAACATGCGCTCGACGTGCTCGTCGTCCGCGACGTTGGCCCGGACCTCGATCGGCTCGAGGCCGACCGCGGCGATCTCCCGGTGCGCCTCGGCGGCGGCCTCGCGGTTGCGCAGATAGTTGAAGCAGACCTGCGCACCGTGGCTCGCCAGCTTCTTGGAGATGGCGCGGCCGATGCCCCGGCTGCCGCCCGTGACGAGGGCGTACTTGCCGGTGAGATCGATGGGCGAATTTTCGGACATGAGCTCCTCCGTGACCCCAAGCCTATACTTTCGGGCCGTGGACCGGGAGTTTAGGACATCCGTCACGCTTCCTTCGCTGGTGCGCGTCCCGCGCGCCGAACGAGGCAAGCCTCTCATCATCGCTCTGCATGGCTGGGGCATGCGTGCCCGCGCCTTCGAACGCTGGATGCAGCCGGGCATCGACCTCGGCCGCCACAGCTGGTGGTTCCCCCGCGGCATCCTTCCGCTGGAGGTGCGCAGCCGCAAGATCGGTTTCGCCTGGTACGTCTTCGACGGCGATCAGGAGATCCTGCGGGAAGGCATGGAGCTGGCGCGCAGCTATCTCGTCGGCCTCGTCGACCAGGCGCGCCGCGCGCTCGATCCGAGCTCCATCTCGCTGCTCGGTTTCTCGCAGGGCGCGTATCTCGGCTCCTTCGTGGCGCTGAGCCGTCCCGACCTCTTCGACAACCTCATCGTCTGCTGCGGGCGGCCCAAGGCGGAGTTCGTGGACGATCTGGAGGGGGCGCGGGGGACCCGCGTCCTGGTGCAGATCGGTGACCGCGACGAGGCGGTCACGCCGGAGCTGATCGCCAAGGGCATCGACCCGATGCGCGCGGCGGGCCTGGACGTGACCGTCCAGCACTTCGACGCGCCGCACAAGGTGACGCACGACATGGCGCTGGCGGCGGCGGAGTTCGTGAAGTCCTAGCGTGCCGGGGCGTTGATTGGCCACGGAGGCACGGAGGCACGGAGCCTTCGTTCTCATCCCTCCGTTCATCGTCTAGCCCTGGCTCGAGCCGGGGACGAACGGTCGATGAGGGGTGGCGTGTCGAGCGCTCCGTGTTTCCGTGCCTCCGTGGCAACTTAGCGCCTCAGCCTCGCCAAGCCCGCTTTGCACACTCCCAGCGGCAGCCAAGGGCACGCGCCGCAGATGTCATCCAGGTCGTCCGGCGCCACGTGTCGGGCGATGCGCGCGACGATGTCGCCCCACGCGACCGTCGCACCCTCCGCGAGCCCGAGGCGCTGCAGGACGTCGCGATCCTGGCGGACGATGCCGGCCTCCGAGCCCTCGCCGTGCAGAGCGCAGCCGCTCTCGACCAGATTGGGGCAGGCGGCGCAGAGGGCGTCCGGTTGCGCGATGACCTCGACCGGCGCGTGCTCGTCGAGACCGTCGATGACCGTCTGCATGTTCGCGACGAACGCGGGGCTGTAGCCCTTGCCGACGAACCCCTGGATGCAGAGCAGGTTGTGGGCCCGCAGCCGCCGCGCGTCCGTCGACACGGGGCGCGCTTACTTCTCCGCCACGCGGAAGGGCGCGACCGGCGCCTGACCCGCCCAGGCGCTCGCCCAGCAGCTCAGGTCGGCGATCTCCTGCGCGATCTCGATCTGGAAGGGGCGCGGGCTCTCCGCATCGCGCGGGACGTAAACCGGCTTGCCCAGGCAGACCACGACGGGATTGAACGGGATCGAGACCGAGAGCTTCGCCCAGCTGCGCACCATGCGCCACTGGTTCTTGCCCCACGCGCGGATCGGGACCACCGGAATGCCGGTCGCGCCCGCCAGCCGCACGACGCCCGCCTTGATGTCGCCCAGCGGCGCCTTGGGGCCGTCCGCCGCCATGACCACGCTGCTGCCGCTGGCAAGATGACCGCGCAGCATCAGCAGCCCTTCGCCGCCGCCGCGCGAACTCGAGCCGCGCACGACCTCGTAGCCGACCGTGCGCAACCCCATCGCCGCCAGGCCGCCGTCGCGCGAATAGGAAACCATCGCCGCGAAGGGCCGGTCCTGCATGAGGCGCGGCAAGCCGTTGTAGCAGTCGAAGATGTCCTGGTGGCTGCAGGCGAAGATGATCGGCTCGTCGTTCTCCAGCAGCTGCGCCGTCTCCGGGTGGGCGCGCAGGATGTAGCGATAGATCGGGATGCGGGCGACCACCGAAAGCACGCCGCGCGCCAGCGAGGGCCAGAACCGGTTCATCCAGTGGCCGTCGGGGTAGGTCGGCTTGCGCACCTTGAAGCCGGTGACGACCGGCTGGTGCCGCGCTACCCGTCGCCGCGGAGGATTCTCGCTCGCTCGCATAACTCGTCCCGCACGGTGCGGTCCTGGTAGATCCGGAGGACCTTGCCCTGCCCGGGCCGGTGCCGCAACGCGTCCGCAAAGGTACCCTGCGCCACGGGCGTAATGCACGGACCTTCCATCAAGAGGTCGCCCTCGCGCATGTGCGCGTAGAGCGGGTTGATCGCGCGCAGCGCCGCGTCGATCGCTTCGCCGGCGCCCTCCGGCGGCGCGCCCACGAACTCCACGACCCACTCGTGGCCGACCGCGCCGTCCGCCGCCGGGCAGACGCTGAACGCCTCCCAGGCGATGCCGGCGCGATCCAGCGCCTGCGCCGCCTGCGTGCCGTCCAGCTTCTCCGCCGCCAGGTTGAGCACGTTGCCGTAGCGCCCCTCGACCAGCATGCGCGGCGGGTCGGTCTGCAGGAAGCGCACCACGTCGCCCGGTGCATAGGCGTAGAGCCCCGACGGCGTCGTGATCAGCACGACGTAGCGCACATCGGGCTCCACCTGCGACAGCGTCAGCCGGGTGGGGCGGTCGTCCTCCCACTCCTCCTCCGGCACGAACTCCAGGAAGAGATCCTCGACCATCGGCATCATGCCCGGCTCGGCGCCCGGCTGGAACGCGATCGACGCCTCGGTGCACAGATACATCTCGACCAGCTCCGCGTTCGGGACGAGCGCCTCCAGCTTCGGCCGATAGCTCGCCAGCGAGACGCCCGAGGTGACCGCCAGCGAGAACGCCGGCCAGAGCGGCGTGAGATCGCCCGTCTCCGTCTTCGCGGCGAGGCGGCGCAGCAGGCCGAGCACATAGCTCGGAATGCCGAAGACCATGCGCACATCGAGATGCGCGTGCCGCTCCTCGACGATGCGGTACTTCTCCTCCCAGTCCTCCAGGTTCAGCACCTCCTCCTTGGGAATGCCGATGTTGTGGAAGGGGTAGGTGCGCGCCGCCGAGATGATGCCGGTGATGTAGCCGATCGGCTTGCCGTCCGCCTCGTTGGTGGCGAGCCGCGGCGGCGCCGCCATCTGCAGCGCATAGCCCTTGAGCAGGTCGAGGTTGCCGCTCCGGTCGATGTACGAGGCGGTCGTATAGCCCACGGCGCGCTTGAGCGAGCGCACCAGCGCCTTCGTGAGCGGGACCTTCTTGGGCTCCCCGGTGGTGCCGGACGAGAGCCCGTAGGAGTCCACCGGGTCCTTGAAGAGCACGTGCCGCTCGCCCCGCCCGATGCGCTTCCACGCCTCGTCGTAGTCGGTCGCGCGGCTGATCGGCACCCGCGCCTGGAAGTCGGCGATCGACCCGATCTCCGCGAAGCCGTGGCGCTCCCCGAACTCGGTGGCGGCATTCTGGGTCATGAGCGTCATCAGCCGCTGCTCCTGCAGTTCCGCCACCCGCGTCTGGAGATCGCGAATGTGCTCGACGCGCTTGCGCACGCCCTGCTCGATGATGCCGTCGAGGCCGCTCATGAGGCGTTGATACCGCGCCGCGCAAACGTCCGCAAGGCTTATGCTTGGCCGCATGCGCGTGCTCTGTGTTTTGTTTCTCGCTTCGGTCGCGTGGCCGGCGGATCACGAGATCAAGGCCGACCGGAAGTGGGAGAAGGGCGTCGTCCGCCTCGCGCAGCCGCTGCGCGTCGTGGCCGACGGCGTCACGCTCGATCTCGGTCAGGCGGAGTTCGTCGGCGGCACCGGCGACCCCGACACCTTCGAGGGCATCGGCATCGTGGTGGAGGGGCGCAGGAACGTCACGATCCGCGGCGGTAGCCTGCGCGGCTTCCGGTGCGCGATCCTGATCAAGGACTGCGAGAACGTGGTCGTCCGGGGCGTCGAGGTCTCGCGCAATTTCCGTCAGCGGCTCGGCTCGACGCCCGCCCGCGAGGACGCGCGCGACTGGCTGCGACCCCACGACAACGACAAGCAGGAGTGGCGGAAGCGCTACGGCGCCGGCATCTGCATCGAGAACAGCAAGGCGGTCGAGGTCGACGAGTGCGTCGGCCGCCACCAGCAGAACGGACTGCTGCTCGACCGCGCCACCGCCTGCCGCATCACGAACAACGACTTCTCGTTCAACTCCGGGTGGGGCATCGCGCTCTGGCGTTCCAGCGGGAACCTCATCAGCCAGAACCAGTGCGATTGGTGCGTGCGCGGCTACTCGCACGGCGTCTACGACCGGGGTCAGGACAGCGCCGGCATCCTGCTCTTCGAGCAGTGCTCGGACAACGTGATCTTCCGCAACTCCGCGACGCACTCCGGCGACGGCCTCTTCCTCTACGCCGGCGAGGAAACCCTGCGGCGCACCGGTCGTGGCGGCTCGAACCGTAACCTCGTCGTGTACAACGACTTTCGCTACGCCGTCGCCAACGCCATCGAGGCGACCTTCTCGCAGGGCAATCGCTTCATCGGCAACCGCTGCAGCTATTCGCGCTACGGCATCTGGGCCGGATACTCCTACGGCAGTCTCTTCGAGGGCAACATGATCGAGGAGTGCCGCATCGCCGGCATCGCCATCGAACACGGCCGCGAGAACCGCATCGTCTACAACAACTTCCGCGCGAACCCGCGCGCCATCCGGCTCTGGTGGGACGACGACGAGGAGCTGCTCGCCACCGCCTTCGCGCGTACGAACGGCGCCTCGTCGCGCACCTACCTGATCGCGGCGAACTCCTTCTACGGCGACGGTGTCGCGATCGACCTCCGCGACACGAGCAACGTCGCGATTCTCGCCAACAACTTCGAGAAGGTGGGGCGCACGCTCGCGCAGGCGGGCCGATGCGAGAACGTCCGGGTCGGCGAGGACGAGCCCGAGGATCTCGAGGGAACCAAGCTCGAGCAGCAGCTCCCCAAGCATCGCGACGTCTTCCTGCGGGCGGACCACCCGAAGGGCATGACGGCGATCATAGTCGACGAGTGGGGCCCGATCGATCCGCAGCAGCCGTACCTCTTCCCGCGCGCGCAGGTCGACTGGGAGGGCTGCCTGTTCCGCTATGGCGGCGGTCTGCCGCAGTGGACGATCGACGGGGCACGCGTCGTCGCCGAGAACGGCCGGCTCGTCGTGCTCGCGCCGCGCGATGGGCTGACCGAATTCAAGGGCGAGGCGCGCATCGGCGAACGGACCTTCCCGTTCGAGGGCGTCGTGTTGCGCGCGCGCTGGACGGTGCGCCACTGGAACTGGACGGACGACCCTCGCAAAGCGTGGCGCGTGCCGGCCGACACGCCTTCGCGCGTGGTCAAGCGCCTCGCCTTCGCCTGGGGCTCGGCCGGGCCGGAAGGCTTGAAGCCGGACCGCTTCGCCACGCGCGCGGAGACGCGCATGCCGCTGCCGGCCGGCACCTACGAGCTGCGCACGCGCAGCGACGACGGCGTGCGTGTCACCGTCAACGGCGAGGTCGTCCTCGAGGACTGGACGCACCACGCGCCGAAGGAGACCGTCGCCCGAGTCACGCTGCCGAAGGGTGAGCACACGATCGTCGTCGAGCACTTCGAGCTGGATGGCCACGCGGAGCTCTCGTTCGACCTGAGGCCCGTGCGTTGACGCTGCTGCTGCTGGCGACGCTGGTGTTGCCCTACGAGGGCAAGTACGCGGACGACGCGCGCCTCGCCGCGGCGGTGAAGGAGCTGCCGGCGCAGCTCGCGGCGGCGCGCAAGCTCGTCGGCGAGAAGACCGCGGTGCGCATTCGGCTGGTGGACGGCGGCAAGGCGCGCGGCGGCGTGGTCGCCCGCACCCGACGGGAGCCCGAGGGCTTCGTCATCACGCTCTACACCGAGGCGCTGGTGCTCCGGGCGCACGCCCCGATCTCGACGCTCGCGCACGAACTCATCCACGTGCGGCAGAAGTCGCGCTGGTCGGCGCGCGAGGCCGCGCGGCGACCGCCGTGGGTGGTCGAGGGCATGGCGATCTACCTTGCGGGTCAGCTGGAGCAGCGTGCGCGCGTTCTCGCGGCGCATGTGGGACGCGAGCGGGTGCCGGCCGACGCGGTCTCCCGGCTCGTCAACGGCCTCGAGGGGCGGCACACGCTGCTCGACTACTTCGAGGACGGGGCCGCGTTCGCACACGTCGAGGAGCAGCACGGCAAGGAAAAGGTGGATGCCTTCATCGAAGCGCTGCTGGCGGGGCAGCGCGCGCGCACGGCGGTGCGCAGCGTGTTGGGACAGCGCTGGGAGTCGTTCGAGCGGGGCGCGCGCGAGCACGCGATCCGGACGATCCGCCCGCTGATCGAGAACGGACGCCCGGCGTTGCTCGGGCGCCGGCGCGCGCTGCTGGAGGAGCGTTGGGACGACGCCCTCGAAGGAACGGCTCCCAACACCGTCTACGACGCCGACTTCGTCTACGTCCGGGCGCGCGCGCTCGCCGGCCTCGGCCGTCCGCAGGAGGCGCTGCAGACGCTGCGGCGGCAGTTCCTCGACCAGCCGGTCCGTGAGGCGACGATCCTGGCAACCGCGCTACGCTTCGAGGCGAAGCTGGAGCCCGCCCTCGCGGCGCGCTTGAAGCTCGATCTCCCCTAGCGCGAGCCGCGGCGGAAGAGGATGACCTTGACGGTCTCCAGCAGCACCGCGAGGTAGAACGAGAGCGAGCGGTTCACGATGTAGAACAGCTCGTACTCGAGCTTGCGGCGGGCGTCGCCGATGTTCGATCCGTACTGGTAGCGGATCTGCGCCCAGCCGGTCAGCCCCGGACGCACGGCGTGGCGCGCGTCGTAGAAGGGGATCTCGCGCTTGAGTTCGTCGACGAACTTGCGGCGCTCCGGACGCGGGCCGACCAGCGACATGTCGCCGCGCAGCACGTTGAGCAGCTGCGGAATCTCGTCGAGGCGCGTCGTGCGCAGGAAGTTGCCGATGCGGGTGACGCGCGGGTCGTTCGTCGTGGCCCAGACCGGACCGCTGATCTGTTCCGCGTCGACGTGCATCGTCCGGAACTTGAGGATCGTGAACTCGCGGCCCCAGCGGCCCACGCGCTTCTGCCTGTAGATCGCCGGTCCGGGCGAAGTGAGCTTGACCGCCAGCGCGACCGGCAACGCCGCCAGCAGGAAGAGCGGCGACGCGAGCAGCACGAGGGTCGTGTCCACGAGGCGCTGCGTCGAAAAGAGGTTCGCCTTGTGCGTCAGGCGGGAGATGAGCGCGATGTCGTCGCCCGCTCCGAGATGGACGCGGCCATACGCCTTGGCGACGATGTGCTCGACCTTCTCGACGGTGCAGCCGGCCCCGGCGACCGGCGCCAGCACGGTGCGCAGGTCCTCCGTCGTCGCATCGGCGATGGCGAAGAGCGGAATGCGCTCGTTGCGGTAGCGGTCGAAGCCGTCGCGCGGAGCGAGCACGCTCAGCCCGTCGATCGGGTCGCGGTGGGTCTCCTCGCACGGCAGGATGATGCCGCGCACGCGCACGGCGGGGGTCGCGCGCAGCTGCCGGAGCCCGTGGATCGCGCCCTCGCGGGAGCTGGCGAACAGGACCGCCGGTACCTCGTCATCGCGGAAGCCGCGCGACTCCACCCAGCGGCGCTGAAGGTAGATCGCGAGACCGGCGGCCACCGGGGCGCCGCAGGCGACGAAGGGGCTCGGCGCGTAGGTCGGCAACAGCGCGTAGCCCGCCGCCATCACGAGGCAGGACGCGCCGAGGGCCCAGAAGAGTTTCTCGATCGAGAGCGGCGGGAGCGGACGCGTGGTCACGCCGATGATCTCGGCGATGTAGAGCGCGATCAGAATCGCCGCCGCGACCGGCAGCGCGTGAATCAGGACCTGCAGCTCCTGGCCGGGCTCGGACAGGATGTGGTCGGCCACGAGCGCCGCGATCGCCAGCACCACGAAGGTGATGGCGAGACGACGCACCAGCGAGATCGGATAGCCC
Source organism: Planctomycetota bacterium (assembly GCA_039182715.1). Classification (GTDB taxonomy): domain Bacteria; phylum Planctomycetota; class PLA2; order PLA2; family PLA2; genus JBCDBY01. The sequence continues at coordinate 2,768 of JBCDBY010000050.1, read as the reverse complement.
CAGTCGATGCCGACCTGGACCGGCGACGACGCAACCCGGGACTCGTGCTCTTCGCGTTGGGGGATCGACGGCTTAGCGGCGCGTCTGGTAGCGTCGGTAGTAGCCATACACTTCCCGGAAATACGGGATGTCCTGCGGCCGCGCGCGGTTGAGCACGGCACCCAGGAACTTGTCGCGCCCGAACTCGTCGATCGCCTGATCGATCATTTCGCGCGGCGTCGAGCCGGCGCGGACGACCATGAGCGCCTTGTCCACCACCTCGCCGATCACGTGCGTGTCGGCCACGGGCAGCAGCGGCGGGCAGTCGAGGAGCACGATGTCCCAGTCCTCGATCGCGTTCAGCACCAGCACGCCGATGTGCACCGGCGAGATGAGCGGCGGACCGTCCGCGTTGGCCTCGTGGTAGCCGGCGGGCATCACCGAGATGCCGGGGCGATCCGAGGAGTAGACGTGGTAGTCGAGGTTGGTGGGATCGCGGGGGTCGGAACTCTGCAGTGCGCCCGCGGCATCTTCGAGACCGCACTCGTGGCTCAGCGTGGCCCGGTGCGCGTCGAGGTCGATGATGAGGATCCGCTTGCCCGCCTTGGCGAGCTTCTCGGCCAGCGCGAGGGTGACGGTCGTCTTGCCCTCGCCGGCGAGAGCGCTCGTGACCGCGAGCGTACGCAGGTTCTGTTCGGTATGGCGCGCCAGGATGTGGGTCGCCAGCGCGTGAATCTGTTCCTGGGCGAGGTTCGCCGTCCAGCCGCGGTGCTGCTTGAAGTGACGCGGGTAGCTCGCGGTGCGCAGCTCCGTCGTCGGCTGCTGCGGCGTCGCGGCGGCGACCGCCTTGGGCCCTTCCGGCTCGTCCGGCCCGCCGTCGTTCGCGGTCTTGGCCTCTTCGCGCGCACGCTTCGCGGCTTCGCGCTCCTGCTTTTCGGCCTCGCGCTGCGCCTTCGCGGCTGCGCGACGCTCCTTGCGGGAGAGCTTCGGCTCTTCCGGCGTGCTCTCGGGCGTGGGCCGATCCACCGACGGCGTCGTCGGTGTCGCGGCGGCCGGCGTCGACGGAGCCTCGGCCGCTTTGGTCTCTTCGACCTCCATCGGCTTCGCCTCGATCGATTCCGCCTTCACCGGCTCCTCGACCGCGGGCGCTTTGAGCTCCGGGTTGGTCGTGGTGCGCGGCTGGGCCCGCGGGACCGGCGCCATGCTCAGCGAGCGCGCCAGCGGGGTCATATCGAACGGCAGCGGTTTCATGTCGTCAACTCGGGGTGTGATTCAGTAGGTGTTGCAGTCTGTCGAGACCGGTCATGGACCCAATGTCGATTTCGATCGACGTCGTTCGGTCGCTGTCCCGTGTTCCGCATCCGCAGTGCCAAAAAAACCCGTGAGCGCGCTGCGTGTTTCGCTCCGCGCGCGCTCGTGCGTTCCCTCCCATGACGAATGCGTCCGGACGGACGCCTCGCGATTACTGTTCCTCGACCCGGCCCTTGCGACTCAGTCGCAGGCCGACAGCCAGAGTGACGAAAATGCCGCCTTCGACCAGCAGCGTCACCGGCAGACTTTGCAGTACGGACGCGATCATGACCCTTGCCTCTCCGGGCCTTGGCAGCCCCTCCAAAAACCTCTTGGTGGGGGCCGTCTCGCCGCTCTTACCCTGGAGCGGAGGGACGATCTGCGTCTAGCCCTATTCTCAGTGGGAGCAATCTACCCCGTCACATTGCAAGGCGTCAACCCGGATTCCGCGCCTTAAAACGCGATTTATCGGCCGCGATTGCGTGCGCGATGAAATCCCTAAACCCCCGCAATGCGGGGGTTTAGGTCGAAATCACAGCTTGACGATGCGCGCCCCGCCCTCCGGCACCTGGTAGCCCAGGGGGTAGGCGTTGCGCGTATCGATGATCACCTTCGCCTCGCGGGCGAGCAGATCGAAGTCGGTTCCGGTGTGGCGGCAGGTCACCACGACGGCGTCCGCGGCCCGGATGACCTCTTCCGTCAGGGGCTGCGACTCGAGCATGCCGCCGTTCTTGCGGAAGGAGGGGACGAAGGGGTCGTGATAGTCGATCTCGGCGCCCGCTTCGTGCAGCAGCTGGACGATGTCGAGCGCGGGCGACTCGCGCACGTCGGCCACGTCGTTCTTGTAGGCCACGCCGACGACCAGCACGCGGCTGCCGTTGACCGCCTTCTTGTCCTCGTTGAGCGCCTCGCTGACCAGCCGCACGCAGAAGCGCGGCATCTCGCTGTTGACCTCGCCGGCGAGCTCGATGAAGCGAGCGCGGTAGTTGAGCGTCTTCAGCTTCCACGAGAGGTAGAAGGGATCGATCGGGATGCAGTGGCCGCCGAGACCGGGGCCGGGCACGAACTTCATGAAGCCGAAGGGCTTCGTCGCCGCCGCGTCGATCACCTCCCAGACGTCGAGGTTGAGCCGCTGGCACATGATCGCGACCTCGTTGACGAGGCCGATGTTCACGCTGCGGAAGGTGTTCTCGAGCAGCTTCGCCATTTCGGCTGCCGATGCGGAGCTGACCTTGACGACCTGGTCGATCGCGGTCGCGTAGAACGCACGGGCCAGCTCGCCCGACTCGGCGCCGATGCCGCCGACCACCTTGGGCGTGTTCTTGATGCCGAAGGTGTCGTTGCTGGGATCGACGCGCTCCGGGCTGAACGCGAGGAAGAAGTCCTCGCCCGCCTTGAGGCCCTGCTTCTCGAGCGCGGGCCGGACCACCTCGTCGGTGGTGCCGGGATAGGTCGTGCTCTCGAGAATGATCAGCTGGCCCTTGCGCAGCCGTTTCGCG
>JBCDBY010000049.1:0-18640 GCA_039182715.1 Planctomycetota bacterium | reverse complement strand
GGGGGGGCGGCGGAGCGGTGGGGGACTTCTCCGCAAGCGTCGCCGCTCGCCCTGGCGCCGTCGCCCCACCTGGACGACCTGGCGCGGCACGGTCGTGTCCTGGGGGTGCGTCTCCTCGAGAACGAGGCGCAGGTCGCCACCGTCGCGCCGCAGCTCGCGCTGCTCGGACTCGACCCGGCCACCCACGAGACGGCTCCGGCGAGTTATCTCGGCCACGTCGCGGGCGAGTCGCTCAAGGAGGAGGAGCGTTTCTGCTGCGCCGATTTCATCTCGCTGTTCCGCGACGACGTGGCGGACGTCGAGCCGGGCCCGCTGCGCGAGGCGGAGTCCGACGCGCTGCTCAAACTGGCCGCGGCGGAGATCCAGCGCGCCGGCTTCCGGCTGGTCAAGGTGGGGCAGTCGCACCACGTCGCCGTCGCGCCGGCCGCCTCGATTGATCCCGCCCTGCCCCCGACCTACTGCCTCCAGGGGCGTCGCTATCCCGACCTCGAGCCGGCGCGCGAGCAACATGCCTTCGCGCACAAGCTGGCGCGCGACGCGCTCGAGCGGCACGAGATCAACGAGGTGCGGCGCGACCTGGGCGGCAACGGCTGGGACGCGCTCTGGCTCTGGGGGCCGGGCCGCCCCGTCGAGGTGGAGGGGCGTGACGAAAATCAGGTCGTCTCCGCGCACGGCAGCCACCCGCTCTGGCGCGCCGTCTGCACCGCGGCCGGCGTGCCGCTCGGCTATACATCCGGCTCGCCCGCCTCGCTGCTGCGCGAGGTGGACAAGTCGCTGCGCCGCGCCGACGTGGTCTGGATCTACCTGCGACGGGGCGAGCGCGACGCCTACCTGCGCGAGATGACGCTGCGGGCCTACGGCATCGCCGAAATCGACAAGAAGGTCGTCGGGCCTCTCGCGGACGTCGTGGCGAAGCGCAAGGCGCGGCTGCTGGTGGTGCCGGACGCCGCCTGGAGCACGGAAGAAGGCGTGCCCAGCGCCGATCCCGTCCCCGCCCTCATCTGGGGCAAGGGCATCGACTCCCTCCGGACGCTCCCGTTCCACGAGGAGGGCGCCGCGATGGCCGGCGAACCGGTCGCCCCGGGGTACGGTTTGATCGACTACGTACGATCTTTGTAGCGCTCGGTGCCGTGAGCCCCCGGCTTCCGGCCCCCAGCCCCCAGCCCAGCCATGCCTGAACTTCCGAAGACCTACGACGCCAAAGCCGTCGAAGCCAAGTGGACCCCTCAGTGGGAGGAGTCCGGCGTGTTCGCGGCCGGCCAGCGACCCGACGCGGAGACGTGGACCTGCATGATCCCGCCGCCGAACGTCACCGACCGGCTGCACATGGGCCACGCGCTCAACAACACGCTGCAGGACATCATGGTCCGTTGGCACCGCATGCAGGGCATGGACACGCTCTGGCTGCCCGGCACCGACCACGCGGGCATCGCGACCCAGGCGGTGGTCGAGCGAAAGCTCTACAAGGAGAGCAAGGTCACGCGGCATGACCTCGGTCGGGAGGAGTTCCTCAAGCACGTCTGGGCGTGGAAGGAGGAGTCGGGCGGCACCATCCTGCAGCAGCTGCGCGAGATGGGCTGCTCGTGCGACTGGTCGCGCACCGCCTTCACGATGGACGAGAACCTCACCCGTGCCGTGCGCACCAGCTTCGTGAAGCTGTGGGAGAAGGGGCTCATCTATCGCGGCGCGCGCATGGTGAACTGGGATTGCCAGCTCCAGTCGGCGATCGGCGACGACGAGATCGACGAGAAGGAGCAGGCGGGCCACCTCTGGTACTTCCGCTATCCGTACGAGGACGGCAGCGGCCACGTGACCGTGGCGACGACACGCCCGGAGACGATGCTGGGCGATACCGGCGTCGCCGTGCACCCCGAGGATGAGCGCTTCCGCGACCACGTGGGCAAGAACGTGATGCTGCCTCTGGCGAACCGCCCGATCCCGATCGTGGCGGACGACTCCGTCGACCCGGCGTTCGGTACGGGCGCGGTGAAGGTGACGCCGGCGCACGACTTCGCCGACTACGAGCGCGGCGAGCGGCACGGCCTGCCGATGATCAACATCCTGCACAAGGACGGCACGCTCAACGCCGAGGCGGGCGCCTACGAGGGCCTCCCGCGGGAGAAGGCGCGCAAGAAGGTCGTCGAGGACATGGAGGCCGCCGGCCTGCTCGAGAAGATCGAGGACCACACGATTCGCCTGCCGCTCTCCGACCGGTCGAAGACGCCGGTCGAGCCGATGATGAGCGAGCAGTGGTTCGTGAAGATGAAGGACCTTGCGCAGCCGGCCATCGACGCCGTGTCGAACGGCGATCTCAACATCCGGCCGGAGCGCTGGACGAAGGTCTACCTCGACTGGCTGCTCAACGTGCGCGACTGGTGCATCTCGCGCCAGTTGTGGTGGGGGCACCAGATTCCGGTCTGGTACGACGAGGACGACACCCCGGTGGCGTCCGAGCACGACCTGCAGATCGGCGATCCGCATCCCGAGACGGGCAAGCCGATCGTGCGGCAGGACTCCGACGTGCTGGACACCTGGGCGTCCAGCTGGCTCTGGCCCTTCAGCACCCTCGGATGGCCGCGCAAGACCGACGACCTCGCCCGCTACTACCCCACGCAGTTCCTCGCGACCGGTCGCGACATCATTTACCTCTGGGTCGCGCGCATGGTGATGGCGGGCTACGAGTTCCTCGGCGCCTGCCCGTTCCGCGACGTCTACATCCACGCGAACATCCTCGACGCGCAGGGCCGCAAGATGTCGAAGTCGCTCGGCAACGGCATCGATCCGCGCGCGATGATCGAGCAGTACGGCGCGGACGCGATGCGCTTCACGCTCGCCATCCTCACGACCGAGGGCCAGGACGTGAAGCTTGCGCCGACCAAGTTCGAGCTCGGCCGCAACTTCATGAACAAGATGTGGAACGCGGCGCGGTTCGTGCTCACGAGCGTGCCGTCCGAAGCGGAGAACGCACGGCCCGGCACGACGCTCACCGACCGCTGGATCCTGTCGCGCCTGCAGGCGGCGACCGAAGCGGTCGACCACGGCCTCACGCACTTCCGTTTCCATGACGCGGCGAACGCGCTCTACCACTTCGTCTGGGACGATTTCTGCGACTGGTATCTCGAGGCGAGCAAGGAGCGGCTGGCGGCGCGCGATCTGCCGTGCGGGGCGACGTTGCTGCACGTGCTGCGGACGACGGTGCGGCTGCTGCAGCCGTTCGCGCCCTATCTCGCCGCCGAGCTGCATACCGCCCTGGGCGGGGAAGGGCCCGCCGCCACGCAGTCCTGGCCGAAGGCGGCGGCGCGCGACGAGGCGGCCGAAGCGGAGATGGCGCGCTTGCAGGAGCTCATCCGCGCGGTGCGCAAGCTGCGCAACGAAAACCGCGTGCAGCCGACGGCCGAGGTCGAGGCGATGGTGCGCACCGACGATCCGGCGCCGATCATGGCGCAGGAGGCGCTCGTGCGGCGGCTCGCCAAGCTCTCCAACATCAGCGCGGGGCCCGCCGTGGCGCGGCCGCAGACCTCGGCCACCGAGGTGCTCGGCGCCGACGAAGTCTACGTCGACCTGGCCGGCTTCATCGACCTCGACGCGGAGCGGGACCGCAAGCGCAAGGAGCTCGAAAAGGCGGAGTCGTTCGCGGCGAGCATCGACAAGAAGCTCGCCAACGAGAATTTCGTGTCGCGCGCCAAGCCGGAAGTGGTCGCCCGCGAGCGGGAACGTCTCGAAGAAGCGCGCGATAAGGTGCGGCGCCTGCGCGAGGCGCTCGAACAGCTGTAGTTACCTGTATTTACTCTGGGTTTCGTCGTAGGACAGGGTGCATGGCTCGTCTCCAGATCGAATTCCGCGGTGCCAAGACGGTCGTTCATCTCGGCCACGGCGAGACCACGATCGGGCGCTCCAACCAGTGCACGATCCACCTGCCCGATCCGGACCTCGCGGAGATCCACTTCCGCATCCAGGAAAAGGGCGGCAAGTTCCGGCTGCGCGACGACGGGTCCGGCGCCGGCACGCGCGTGAACGGCGAGGCGGTCATGGGCGTGACGCTCAAGCACGGCGACCTCATCGAGGCGGGCAGTTTGCGCTGCCGCGTGCTGATGCAGGGCCAGCAGGCGGCCGCGGCTCGACCCAAGCAGCAGCAGGCCCGGCAGGATCCCCAGAAGGCTGCCCAGCAGGCCCCTCAGCAGGCCCCCCAGAAGGGCCGGGCCGGGCCGCGTCCGGAGCCCGCCGCGGAGCCCGCCGTGGAGCGCCCCGCGCGCACCCCGCGCGCGCCGCGCAAAAAGTCGCCCGTTCCGATGCTCGTCTTCGCGGGCGGCGGCGTCGCCGTGCTGGCGATCGTCGCCTACCTGTTGATGCAGGCGGGCCGGCGCGAGGAGGAGGCCAACGCGCTCCTCGAAGAGGCGAAGCAGAAGTTCGCGCTCGCCGAGGAGAGCGGTCAGCGCGTGGCGCTGGACGAGGCGCGCACCGCGATCGATTCGCTCGCGCGCGACTACGCCGACGAGCCCGCCGCGCGCGCCGCCGCCGTCATCCGGACGCGCCTCGACCGGCTCACCGACGTGCTCGATACGCTCGAGGAGGCGGAGCGATTCGCCGCGAGCGGTGCCGATCCCGATCTCGCGCTCGACTGGATCCGCAAGGTGGCGCCGCTCACCGACATCGCGCCCGCGCCCATGGAGAAGCGCATCGGGCTGGCGCTCGACGAGCTGCGCGGCGCGCAGCGGCGCAAGGCGGAGCGTGCGCTGGCCCTCGTGATGGAGCAGGCGCGCGCCGCCGAGGAGCGCAACGAGCTCGGGACGGCGCGGACGCTCTGGACGCAGTTCGAGACGGACGACGGCATCAGCCGGCGGCAGGCGGACACGGCGCTGCGCGATCTCGACGCGCGCATCGCGTCGGGCTATCGCGCCGTGCTCAAGCTCGCCGCGCAGGCGAAGGACATCGAGGGGCGCATCGCCCTGCTCGAGGCCAACCGGTCCACCTTCCGCGCGACGCGACAGGCCAACGACCTCGAGGTGCGCATCTCCGCCCTGCACGCGCGCAAGCGGCAGGCGGCGTACATCGTCGCGAAGAAGAAGCCGGTCGAGGACAAGCCGAAGACCGACGACACGCCGGTCGAAACCGGTCCCTTCGTCGAGCCGGACAAGGTCGGTGAGCTCGTCCAGGAGCGGCGCTACGCCGAAGCGGCCTCGCTGCTCGGTTCGATCACGCGGCATCCCGAGGCGAAGCTGCGCATCGAGGAGCTGACGCTCATGGCGACGGTCTTCGCCGACCTCGCCGCCAAGGCGGCGGCTTCGCCCGAGACCTTCCGCGCCATCCTGCTGCCCGACCGTCTGGGCCGCGCCAACGCGGTCGGCGCGGACGAGAAGGGCATCCGCTTCGCCGTCGAAGGCAAGCCGCGCGCGTTCACCTGGGCGCAGCTGCCGGCGAAGAGTTTCACGAAGCTCTTCAAGCAGGCCGGCTTCGACAAGCCGCCGCGTCTCGGCGTGGCGCTCTTCTTCCACGAGGAGACGCTGGTCAAGGAGGCGGACAAGGCGTTCATCGCCTTCTTCGAGTCGGAGCAGGCGCCGACCACCTTCACGCGCATCTACGCGCGCCGTCGCGGGATCGAGCCGCCCGCGGGCGGGTTCGTGCTCTTCCGCAAGAAGCTGCACACGCCGACCGAGCGCGACACGATCCTGCTCAACGAGCGCATCGCCAAGCTGGTCAAGGATGCCCAGCGCGCCTCGGACCGGAAGCGCGAGGAGATCTGGCGGGAGCTGGAGCAGATCGGTGCGCCTGCCGTCGAGGCGCTCGCCGGGTCGATCCGTGCGCGGCGCGACGCCGTCGTGGCCGAGCTGGTGAAGTCGAAGGCGTTCTCGCCCGGGCGCTGGGCCAAGCTCTTCGGCTCGCGGCTGCAGGATGCGCGGCGCGATGCGCTGGCGTACATCATGGACGACGCGCGCTACCCGTACCCCACCAAGACGGCGGAGGCGCAGGCAACCGCCGAGCGTCTGGTCGCCAAGGTGCAGGAGATCTGGGAGCGGCCCTATCCGCTCATGCTCGAGGCGAGCGACAGCGCGAAGGCGATCGACACCGAGCTGCGCGCGCTCGACGAGCGGCTGGCGAAGTTCGATCCGCTGGCGGAGCCGATCTACGAGGAGGCGCTCGACCAGGTGCTCGCCAAGCTCGACGTGCGCACCATTCCCGTGCCCGGCTTCGGCCGCAGCCAGATCGAGTACAACCTCGCCGTCGAGCGCTACAACGCGTCGCTCAAGAACACGAGCGTCGACGTCGAGGAGCGCGCCAACGTCAAGGCGGTCAACGCGTACCGCTGGATGATGGGGCGGCACTCGGTCAAGATCGACGAGCGGCTCGTGCGCGCCGCGCGCAAGCACTCCATCGAGATGCAGGAGAAGAACTACTTCGCGCACGACAGCCCGACGCCGCACCTGCGCACGCCGGGGCACCGCGCCAAGCGCGAAGGCTACGGCGGCGGCGTCGGCGAGAACATCGCGCGCGGCGCCAACAACGGGGTCGCCGTCTTTTGGCAGTGGTTCCGCAGCTCCGGGCACCACCGGAACATGCTTCGCCCGAGCTGGACCGAGATGGGCTGCGGTGCGTGCAAGCACCACTGGTGGACCCAGAAGTTCGGCGGCATGACGGGCAAGAGCATGAATCCGCCGACCGTGCCGCCCGATCCGGACCCCCCCGGCAGCTCCGGCGCATAGCGACGGTTCCGGAGCCTGTTGCCGATCGGCTTCGGAATGGGGGGCGCCTGTTTTCTCTGGCCCCGTTTGCTCCGTCCGGCGATCCTAGACCCGTGTCGGAATACGGGAGCCTGCCCACCGAGCAGCCGCACGACGCACGGCCCGAGCTCGATCGGCTCGACTCGGACGCCATTGCGCGGTTGCTGCTCTCCGAGGAGGCGCGTGCGGTCGCGGCGGTCGAAACCGCGCTGCCGGCGATTGCCACCGCCGCGGAGTGGGCGACGCAGGCGCTTCGCGCGGGCGGCCGGCTGATCTACGTCGGCGCCGGCACCAGCGGCCGGCTCGGCGTGCTCGACGCGGCCGAGATGGGGCCGACCTTCGGGGCGCGCGAGGGGGTGGTCATCGCGCTCATCGCCGGCGGCACGAACGCGCTCACACAGGCCATCGAGGGCGCCGAGGACGATGCCACCGCCGGTGCCGATGCGCTGCGTGCGCTCGATCCGCGCGAGGAGGACCTCGTGGTCGGCATTTCCATGTCCGGCACGGCGCGCTACGTCGGAGGCGCGCTCGGCGCCGCCCCGGGGCGCACGGTGATGCTGACCGCGAACCCGAACGCGCTCTTCCCCGCGGACCTCCACATCGCGCTGGCGCTCGGCCCCGAGGTGCTGGCCGGCTCGACGCGGCTCAAGGGGGGCAGCGCCACCAAGAAGGTGCTCAACATCATCTCGACGGCGGCCATGGCGGGCAGCGGCGCCGTCTACGGCCCCTGGATGGTGCGCGTCCGCCCGACCAACCGCAAGCTGCGCGACCGCGCCGAGCGCATGGTGGAGCGGCTGGCCGACCTGCCGCGCGACCGGGCGGCGGCGCTGCTGCGCGAGGCGGGCGACGATGTGCGCGTCGCGATCCTCATGGCGCGGCGCGATCTCGATGCGGCGGCCGCCCGCGCGCGCCTCGACGCGTGCCACGGCCGATTGCGCGAGGCGCTCGCGTGAAGCGGCTCGCCGCGCTGCGCGACAAGAACGAGAAGCTGGTCCTGGGTCTGTTGAGCGGGACCTCGGCGGACGGCGTCGACGCGGGTCTGGTGCGCGTGCGCGGCCACGGCCTCGAAACCGGCGTGGAGATCCTCGCCTTTGCCACGACGCCGTTTCCCGAACGTCACCGAGAAGCGATCGTCGGCCTCGGCACCGCCGATGCCGAAACGCTCTGCCGCTACAACTTCGTGCTCGGCGACCTCTTCTCCGACGCGGCGGAGGCGCTGATCGCGAGCGTCGGACTGCCGCGCGAACGGCTCGACCTGATCGGTTCGCACGGCCAGACCGTCTGGCACATCCCGCAGCACGGACCCGAACGCGGCGCGACGATGCAGATCGGCGAGGCGGACGTCATCGCGGAGCGGCTCGGCACGCCGGTCGTCTCCGACTTCCGTACGCGCGACATCGCGGCCGGCGGCGAGGGGGCGCCGCTCTCCGCCTACGTCGACTATCTGCTCTTTCGGCCCGACACGACGCCGCGCCTCACGCTCAATCTCGGCGGCATCGCCAACCTGACCGTGGTCACGCCCGGCATCGACGAGGTCTACGCGTTCGACACCGGCCCCGCGAACATGGCGATCGACGAGACGGTGCGCATCGCGACGGCGGGCCAGGAACACTTCGATCGCGACGGTGTGCGCGCCGGCCGCGGCCGCGTGGACGAGAACCTTCTCCGCAAGCTGCTGGCGCACCCGTACCTGCAGCAGCCGCCGCCCAAGACGACCGGCCGCGAGATGTTCGGTCGCGCGTTCGTGCAGCCGCTGCTGCGGGGCAAGGGCGCGAGCACGACGGACGATCTGATCGCCACGCTGACGGCGTTCACGGCCCTTTCGATCGCCCGCGCCGTCGAGGAGCACGTGCTGCCGCGGGCGCGTCCGCGCGAGGTGCTGGCGAGCGGGGGTGGGGTCCACAATCCCGTGCTCATGGACCATCTCCGCCGCGCGCTGCCCGGTTTCGGCGTGCGCGTCCTCGATCAGCCGGACGCGAAGGAGGCGGTCCTCTTCGCCGTGCTCGCCAACGAGACGATTCACGGCAATCCCAACAATCTTCCCCATGCCACCGGCGCGCGCTGGCCGGTGGTGCTCGGAAAGGTCTCGCCTTGAATACCGCCCGACTCGTCGTGCCCGCGCTGCGCTGGCCGCTCGCCAGCGAAGAGCCCTATCTGCGTCTCGCCGAACGCGGCATCGGCGGATTCTGCGTGTTCGGCGGCGGCCCCGGCCTCGCCGCCCTGCTGCGGCGGCTGCAGGAGGCGGCGCCGCATCCGCTGCTCTTCGCGGCCGATCACGAGGACGGCGTCGGCCAGCACGTGCCCGGCTACACCGTGCATCCCGCCGCCCAGGCGATGACGCCGGCGTCGGCCCGTCTCGCCGGCATGCGCACCGCGGTGGAGGCGCGCCAGCTCGGCTTCACGATGGTCTTCGCACCGGTCTGCGACGTGACCAGCAACGTGCGGAACCCGATCATCCAGTCGCGCGCGTTCCTGGACCCGTCGTCGTGCGCGCCCGCCTACATCGAGGGGGCGCACCTCTTTGGCCTGCGCACCTGCGCGAAGCACTTTCCGGGGCACGGCGCGACGAGCAGCGACAGCCACGACGACCTGCCGCGCGTCGATGCGCCGGCCGACGTCTGGCGCCGCCGCGACCTGCCGCCGTTCGCGCGGGCGATCGAGGCGGGCGTCGACGCGATCATGACCGCGCACATCGATTGCCCCGCCCTGACGGGAGGCGACGGCATCGTCGCGACGCTCTCGCGACGCGTGATGCACGACCTGCTGCGCGAGGAGATGGGCTTCGAGGGACTGCTGGTCACCGATGCGCTGCTCATGGACGGCGTCCTGCAGGGCCGCAGCGAGCCGGAAGCGGCGGAGCAGGCGCTGGCCGCGGGGTGCGACGTGCTGCTCTGCCCCGGCGACCTGGAGGGCGTGCTGGCGGCCGCGGCGCGCGCGCCGGATCCGGAGGCGGCACTCGCCCGGATGGCGGTGGCGAGCGAGCTCCGGCCCGATCCGCTCGACGAGGCGGCGGCGGCCGCCGTCGAGTGCCCCGGCCCTCTCGCCGCGGGCGACCATCCGATGGAGATCTTCGCGCGCGGACCGGAGGGCGCGACGCTCGCCTCGCTTCTGGGCGGCGCCTTCATTCTGCGTGACTTCGAAGGGCGCGAACGAAGCCGCGGAACGGGGCCGGGATTCGCCACGCCGACGGTCGCGATCCTGCGTCCGGACCGCGCCTGGGGCGGGCGGCTCGTGCTTCCCGACGCGGTTTGGGAGAAAGTGCGAAAATCCCCGTCGGTGCTGTTGTTCGGCGCGCGTTCGCTTCTGCGGGACCACACGCCGGGGTGGCTTCTGTGGGCGCCCGGCAGCGAGGAACCGACCTTGCGGGCCGCCGTGCGCAAGGCGATCGGGGATCTCCCGTGATTCCTCGTCCTTTCGGCTTGCATTGCCGCGCTCATTCCTCTTAACTGTCCGGCTCCGGTGAGGACCCGAGATGACGGTTCGAGCCGGTGTGTGCGTGGGGCAAGGGCACCCCGAGCCCGCATGAATTCAGCAAAAAGAGACTTCTACGGAGGAACGGAATGGCGACAGGCGGAATCCCCCTGGCGCGCGTGATCGTGCTTCTGGCTCTGGTGGCTATGCCCGCCACGAGCATCATGATCGACAGCACCGCGGCGGCACAGGACGCCGGTGACCTGCTCAAGACCGGTCTGGAGCAGGTTCGCGCCGGAAAGTACAAGGAGGGCATTGCCACGCTTCGGCAAGCGCTCGCCGCCGATCCTTCCAGTGAGGAGGTGATGCAGGCGCTGGGCCGAGCCGAGTACGAGGCGCTACTGGCGGTCATGGCATCCGGGCAGGAGGGGCGACTCGTCGTGATGGCGATCCTCAACCGCGCGATGCCCACGGTGCCGGCGGAAGCCTTCAACGCGGAGCGGCTGGCCGAGCTGGTCAAGCTCGCGGTCGAAGGCGACGAGGAGCAGCGTTTCGACGCGGCGTCCGAGCTGTCGCGGGTCTACGGCGAATTCGCCGTCCCGGGCCTGCTCGCCTACCTCAAGAGCAGCAACACCGATCACCGCATCAACGCGCACATCACGCTGCAGAACCGCATCGGTCGCGATGCCGTCCTGCCGCTGAACGAGGCGATGCAGAGCTCCGATGCCGGCGTGCGTCGCCTGGTGGCGATCGAACTCGGCAACATCGGTGACATGCGCAGCCTCGCCGCGCTGACCGAGGCGGCGACCAAGGACAGCGACGAGGGCGTGCGCACGAAGGCCGCCGAGGCGCTCGAGAAGATCGTGGCGCGCAACAGCTGGGCGCAGGGCATGAACGCCTCGCAGCTCTATCTGCGCCTCGCGAAGCTCTACTACGACGGCAACTACCGCGTCCTCTCGCGTTCGGATCGTCCGATCGTGGTGTGGCGCTGGGATGGTGGCCTCAAGCGCATGGCCGTCCCGCGCTTCCTCTACGTGCTCAAGCTCGCCGAGGAGGCCGCGTACGACGCGATGGCCGCCGACGAGACGAACACCGACGCCGCGGCGACGCTGGCGCGCATCCTCGCCTCGCAGCGCATCGCGGCGGCGGCGGCGCTCGCGCTCGCGGAGGAGGACGAGACGCTGATGGCGGCGGCCAAGGGCCTCGCCAACGTGACCGGCCTGCTGGCCGGCCTCGGCTGGACCACGCTCAACCAGGCGCTGGCCGAGTCGCTCGCCCAGGAAGACAACGCGACGGCGGCTTCGCTGCTGTCGATGATGCACCACACCTACTCCGGCGACGAGTTCGGCGAGGGTAGCCCGGTGGTGGCCGCGACCGGCTCCAGCTCGGCACTCGTCCGCTACGCGGCGGCCGAGGCGGTGCTGCGCTTCAACGGCCTCAAGCGGATCGCCTCCTGGCCCAACCCCGACGCCTTCATGGGCCTCGTGGCGCAGGGCATCGGCGAGTCGGTGCCGCGCAGCATCCTGGTCATCGACGCGAACGACAATCGTCGCAACAAGATGATCACCGAGCTGAACAAGGCGAAGATGAACGTGTACCCGGCCCGCAGCGGAGCGGACGGCTTCGTGCGCGCCACGCGTCTTGCCGGTGTCGACCTGGTGGTCATGAGCTCCGACCTCGCGGACATGGAGGCGTTGGAGCTGCTCGCCAAGATGAAGGACAACGACCTGACGAAGAACGTCCCGGTCGTGATTGTCGGCGGCGCGGACCAGGTCTCGAACGACCAGTGGCGCAACCTCTACAAGGAGCGCGTGGGTGGCATCGCCCCGATCCCCGAGGGTCCGGGTCTGCCGACCGCGGAGTTCCTGAAGGTCGTCAAGGGCACGTTCGGCGAAGAGGGCCCCGGCGCCAAGGCGCGCTACATGGCCAGCTCGCAGATCCTCGACGCGCTCGCCGGCACGGATGCCGGGAACGGTCTGTTCAACTGGGAAAGCCTCACCGAGACGCTTGCGGCGATGCTCGGCGCGGAGCTTCCGGACGACATTCCGGTGCGCATCGGCGCGATCCGTTCGCTCGGCAACATCCGCTCGCCCGGCTCGCTGCAGCAGCTCGCGAACTACTTCGCGAACGAGAGCGACCCGGTCCACAAGGCGGCCGCCGGCCTGGCGATCGCCAACGTGAATCGCGCCCACGGCATCACGATGACGGAGGACGTCTTCAACAAGGTGCTGGCCGGGACCGGTTCCAGCGATGCGGCCGTCCGCCTCGCCGCGTTCGCCGCCCTCGGCTCGAGCCAGCTCACGCCGGCTCAGATGCGCGAGGTCGCGATGCGGAACCGTCCGACTCTCGCCTCCATGGGTGGAGACGAGGACGAGTAACCCCGACGCCCGAATCGAGAATCCGAAGGGTCGCGCGCAAGCGCGGCCCTTTTTTCGTGCGCTAGGGGATTTGGAATGGGTTCTCGCAGAGGGCGCAGAGAACCGCAGAGATGAGATGAGAAGGCCAGTCCTTTCGACGCAGTACCTCTAGGAGGTCTGCACAGGTTTTTTGATTTGGGCTCGTGCCCAGAAAGGACTGGCCATGGCACAGGATACTCTTCGGACGTTCGGTTTGGACCTTGGCGATCGTTGGACCCACATCTGTGTGCTGGATGGCGAGGGCCAAGTCGTCGAGCGGCCGCGGATCGAGACGACGCCGTCGGCGGTCCGGCATTTCTTCGCGCAGGCGCCGGCGGGCCGGGCCGCTTTCGAAGCGGGCACGCATTCCACTGGATCGCCCGGCTGCTGACCGAGCTCGGTCGCGATCCGGTGGTCGCCAACCCGCGTCAGCTGGCATTGATCTCGCAGCACGATCGCAAGTCGGATCGCACCGACGCGGAGTGGCTCGCCCGGCTGGCCCGCGTCGATCCGCAGCTGCTCGCCCCGGTGACGCCGCGCGACGCGCAGACCCAGGCGGACCGCACCCTGATCTCGTCACGCGACACGCTGGTACGCATGCGGACTTTGCTGGTCAATCACGTGCGCGGGACCGCCAAGGCTTTTGGGCTGCGTCTGTCGAAGTGCTCCGCCGGGTCCCTCGGCAAGAGGGTGGCCGCGGAGATCCCGCCCGCGTTGCAGCCGTCGCTTTCGCCGATCCTCGAACAGATCACCATGCTGACGAGCCGCATTCGAGAGTACGACCGGCAGATCGAAGCGGTCAGCGAAGAGCGATACCCGGCGACCCGCCATCTGCGGCAGATCCGCGGCGTAGGGCCGATCAGCGCGCTAGCTTTCGTGCTGGCGATCGGCGATCCGCGCCGTTTCACGAAGAGTCGCAAGGTGGGCTCGTACGTCGGACTCGCTCCGCGGCGAGACCAGTCGGGCGACACCGACAAGCAGCTGCGTATCACCAAGGCGGAGGACCCGCTGCTGCGCAAGCTGTTACTGCAGTGCGCCCACTACCAGCTCGGTCCGTTCGGGGAGGACTCCGATCTGCGTCGGTGGGCGCACAAGAAGAGCGAACACGGCGGCGCCTCGGCGCGCAAGCGCGCGCTGGTGGCGGTCGCTCGCAAGCTGGCTGTGCGGATGCATCGGATCTGGATCACCGGGGAAATCTATGACCCGCTGCGTCTGGCCAAGGCGCGCGGCGAGCTGACCCCCTAGCCGAAAGCTCGATCCCATTGTGCACCTCCTGGCTCCGATTCAACCTCGACCGCCCGGTCCGGACGACTGCGCGCTGCGGTCTGGCGCTGAAGACGCCGACGCAGAGATTGCAGCGTCCGTACCGGTCGGACCCCCTCGTGCACGAGATCCGCGGGACGGACCTCATCAAGTGCGTATGGAAGCGTGGCGGGTCGAGGTCGGTCGGGGGCAGGGGGTGCCAAGTCACCCCTTGCAGGATTAGGCCTTCTCATGGAAGTTCGCAGAGAGGGGGCAGAAGGGGGCCGTTGCACTCCCTCTGTGGGCTCTGCGGTTTTCAGCGGGCTCTGCGAGAGACCGTTTTCCCGCCGTCGGGGACGCAGGACGACTTAGGTGCTCAGCGCGATGGCGACGGCGGCGGCGGTCGACTTCGAGTGCGAGATCGAGAGCTGCCAGGCGCGGATGCCGAGCGCCGCCGCCTTCTCCGCGGCGGTGCCGTGCAGGTCGACGTAGGGCTGGCCGCTGTCGCGGTGGCCGATGCGGATGTCCGCGAAGTTCGCGCCCGCCATGCCGGTGCCCAGCGCCTTCATGACCGCCTCCTTCGCCGCGAAGAGACCCGCGAGATGGGTGGGGCCCTCCTTGCGTGCGAGGCGCGACCGATCCTCCTGCGGGTGCAGCACGCGGTCCACGAAGCGTTCGCCGCTGCGGTCGAGGATCTCCGCCATGCGCTCGATCTCGACGAGGTCGAGTCCGACGCCGACGATCACGCGTCCGCCTCGCCGTCGCCCAGCTCCGCGCCGGTCATGTCGGCGCCTTCGAGCTGCGCATCGGTGAGATCCGCACCCTTCAGGTTCGCGTCGCGCAGGTTCGCGCCGGTGAGGTTCGCACCGCGCAGATTGGCGAGCGAGAGGTTGGAGCGCCGCAGATCGGCCTCCTTCAGGTTGGCGCCGCGCAGGTTGGCACCGAACAGGTCCGCTTCCGAGAGGTCGGCGCCGTGCAGGTCCGCGCCGGTGAGGTCGGCCGACTCGAGGTTCGCGGCAAACAGGAACGCTTCGGCGAGCCGCGCGTCGACGAGCTTCGCCTCCTTGAGGCTCGCCAGCGCCAGGTTCGCCTTGCGCAGGTCCGCGCCGTTCAGCTCCTTGCCGGTCAGGCGGGCGTGAAAGAGGTCGGAACCGGGGCCGATGCGCATGGAACTCATGAGCGCAGGTACCCCTTCACGAGATCGAACGCCTCGCGCAAGCGGCGGTCGGCGTGCGGCGGGTGGGTGCCGAGCCCGAAGCGGATGTCGAGCGGCTGGAACGGATCGAGCCCGAGGCGCTCGCGCACCGCGCGCACGCGGTCGAGCGCGTCGGCGTAGTCGTGCCGCAGCTCCTGCACGTGATGCCGTCCGTCGACCACCTCGAGTGCGCTTTCGACCATGCCGTCGAGCGTCTCCTCCACGCGCGTTCCCATGCGGGGCAGCAGGTCGCGCTCGAGGTACTCGAGGTACTCCTTGAGGCGCCCCTGGTCGGCGGAGTGGATCTGATCGCTGATCCGCTCGATCACCGCCCGGTACTGCTCCGACCGCGGATGCTCGGCGCCGGCCGCCTCCCGCTCGCATTCGCGGAATCTCCGCCTCGCCTTGACCAACAGATTTTCGAGTCCGACCAGCTGCCGGACCTGTTCACTCATGCGCGCCATCGTTGCAAGTCCTTATACGACAGGAATGTACGGCGTTGTGCGAGGGCGTTCAAGACGGCCGCCGATCCAGCCGATCCAAGACTCCTAATGGTGGTACGGGATCCCCGTTCCACCACCAGATCGAGTAGAATCCAGGGTCCTGGAGCCAACATGGGCAAAAAGAAAGACTGTTTCGGCCAAGAAGACTACGTCTGCATGACGCCGAGCTGTCCGTACGCCAAGGAGTGCATCCAGGTCGTCTGGCAGAAGCGCCTCGACGCCGCCATGGCGCGGCGCGACACCGGTGGTGCCAAGGCGAAGACCAAGCGCCGCTCCCGCGCGCGCATGACGGTCGACAAGAGCTAGCCGCGTCTTCGTTCGGGTTCAGCTCAGAACCGCCGCGATCGCCGCCCGCACCGTCTCGTCGGGCTCGCGTTCCTCGATGCCCCGAAGCCGTTGCGCCGTCGCGTCGTCGAGTTCGCGTCCCACCGGTACCTGGACGCCGAGCAGCTCTTCCGCCTCGCCTCCGATGCGGTAGCCGAGCGCCAGCACGGTCGCGCGACGCACGCGCGGATCGCGATCGTCGAGCCCGAGCCAGATCGCCGCTTCGTCCTGCGCATGCACGCCGGCCGCCAGCACCACCAGCGCGCGCACGCGGGGGCTCGCCTCGTTGCGCAGGGCGGCGCCGATCATCCAGGATGCGCTGCGCCGCAGCCGGGCGCTCACGCGCCAGACTTCCGCATGCACCTGCGCGGGGTTGTTGCTGGCAAGCACGTCGCGCAGATCCTCGATCAGGGTTTGCGCCGTCTCGTGGCGACGAATGGCGAGCGCCTGGTCCCGCGGCGCGGGCGCGAGCTTGGGCTGCTCCTCGGCCGGGGCCGTGGGTACGACGGGCGGCGGCCGCTCCTCGGGGTCGCCCCGCATCGCGAGGAAGGCGAGGCCGGCGGTCACGCCGAACGCCAGCGCGGCGCCGACGGCGAACAGCACGCCTCTCACCGGCCGCCTCTCATCGGCCGCCGCTCCCGTCGACGACGCGGAAGCCGGTCACGTTGCGCAGGTAGACCGACAGCGAGCGCCGCAACTCCGGCTGCTCCGCGTCCGGCTCCTCCTCGAGGTCGAGCGGCACGTTCACGGTGCGCGGCTCGAGCGCGAGGAAGGAGTCCAGCGTGCAGGCGTCCGGCTCGAACTCGTAGCATCCGCCGGCGAGCCAGAAGACGTCGTCTTCGCCCGGCGCGCGCACGATCTCCATGGCGTTGCCGCACAGGGCGATCGGGCGCGTCGGCTCCCCCTCGAAAAAGCGTCGCGTCGATACGGCGCGGTCGAAGTCATCCGCGCGCCCGGCGCAGACCAGCTCGGGCTCGCCCGTCGCGCGGCCCCAGGGATACGGCTCGGCCCGGTCCCCGCGCCCGGCGCGCACGAACTCCGCCGCGGTCGGCAGGCGCATGCCGTCGCCGAGCCAGCGCGCATAGGCCTGCGCCTGCGCGGGCGTCACGCCCTGGACCGGCTGGTTCTCGGCGCCCGGCTCGAAGAGCATCGGAACGCGATCCGGGTCGCCGAACGGACCGCGGTAGACGACTTCATGGCCGGCGTGCGGGTGGGGGCGGTACTTGAATCCCGCCGGCTGGAGCCCGCCGGTCTCCTGGACGGAGGTCAGGAAGGCGAGGTACTGCCGGTTCGTGATCTCGTGCACGGTGATGCGGAACGGCGCGGCCACGTGCCGTTCGCCCTCCGGAATCGCGAGCGGGTCCCTCTCGTTGAGCTCCGTGATCGAGTTCGCGCGCGGCAACGACTGCACGGGCCCGGCCTCGACGTGAACGAACGTCGGTCGCGGAGGGGCGCGGCGCACGACGAATCGGAAGCCCACGTGACGGGCGCGGTCGGTCGTGGTGAAGTCGCGTTCGAGCCCTTCGCTCGAGAACGGCGAAGGCGACTCGTCGAGGCGGCGGCCGGTATCGCGAAAGGACCATCCGGCGACGGCGCAACCGGTCGTCGATTCGTCCCAGGAGGCGGCCGTCCCGAAGTGGATCCACTCCGCCGCGTTGCCGAGCAGGCCGTAGATCGGTTGCGATGCGTGCCCGCGCCCCGGCAGCGTGCCGACGTCGACGAGTCGGTCGCCGATGTTGAAGTCGGGCGGGACGTTGTCGTAGCTGCTGCCGCGGCCCGTGAGCGTGAACTCGAGAGCGGTCGGCAGATCGACGACGAGGTTCGGGTCGGAGTCGAGGAGCTCTTCCCAGATCCAGTTGCAGAACTCCAGCGCGGCGACGAAGCTGACCCCGGTGACCGGATGCCCGCCGCGTCGCGCGGAGTAACCCTCGGGCACGAGCGGGACGCCGCTCTTGCGTCTCCACTCCGCGGGGATGTAGGACGCCGGCGTGGCGATCCCGCTGCGCTCCGCGCGGGCGACCAGGAAGGCGAACCACTGGGATTGCGTCACTTCGGTCGGCGAGATCCGGAACGGGTCGTCCACGCGATAGATGTCGGGAAGCTGCGCACGCGAGAGTTCGCGAACCGCCTCGCCGAGCTGCTCGGCCCACTCGCGGAGCTCCTCGTACGCGGCGTCGTCCGGCTTGTCCTCCTCCGGCATGCCGCGCAGCATCGGAAGCAGCGGTGCGGTCACGCCGCTGGGCCTGTAGGTGCCCCAGGCGACCGTGCCGCTGGCGATGCGTGCGCCGTCCTCGTGCGCGAAGACGACCGAGGTCGGCTCGATGCGCGCCGCCGGCTCGACCGCGGGGCCGCTCGCGCCGCTGAAGAGCCGCAGGCCGGTTTGCAGCACGAGCAACAGAAGCGCGACGAATCCGAGAAATCCACCGACCGCCAGCAGACGGTGCGTGGACCCGATGGGCGCCTCCGGGGGAGGGCGATCCCGCGTCAGATCGGGCCGCAATCGGTAGGAACACTGCGGGCAATACTTGTACAGACCGTCCAGCCGCGTTCCGCAGCGCGGGCATTTCGCCGCGTCGATCGCCAGTTGTGCGGGGGGATTCCTTGACGAATTCGCGTCCAAAGCTTCAATACTCACTTCCCATCATCGCACACGCCTCGGTAGCTCAGTGGTAGAGCACAGCTTTCGTAAAGCTGGGGTCGCCGGTTCAAATCCGGCCCGGGGCTGCGTATTTATGGTTCAACGCCTGACGGCGTTGAGACGGTGCCGACCCCGTCTGCGATGGTTGCAGTCCTTGTCGCTCGACGACAGCGGACGTTGAGACTTGGTTCCATCCCGAGTCCCGCTTCGATTCT
>JBCDBY010000048.1:0-18732 GCA_039182715.1 Planctomycetota bacterium | reverse complement strand
GGCCTGATCCTGTTCGTGCTCGCCGTCATGCAGACGGGAGAGTGGAGCAAGCTCAAGTACAAGTCGGCGATGCCGGCCGAGGAGGAGGCGCTCGTCGTCCAGGTCTTCGGCAAGCAGTTCGAGTGGTACTTCCGGTACCACGGTCCGGACGGCGAGTTCGGCACGAGCGACGACATCACCAGCCCGTTCCACCTGCACATCCCGAAGGACAAGGACATCATCGTCCAGCTCCAGACGATGGACGTGCTGCACAGCTTCTGGCTGCCGAACGTGCGGCTGAAGCAGGACCTCGTGCCGGGTCAGACGATTCTGCAGTGGTTCAAGTGCATCAAGACCGGCTCCTACGAGATCGTCTGCGCCGAGCTGTGCGGCTCCGGCCACACCAAGATGGGTGCCGACATGCACGTCCACGAGCAGGCGGACTTCGACAACTGGCTGGCCGAGCAGGCCGCGAAGGGGGAGCACATCCCCGAGAAGGATCCGATCTGGAAGTTCTGGTACGTGCGTGACGCCGCGGCCACGGTCGCGGAAGGGAGTGTCCAGTGACCAGCGTGAGCACACCGGAACAGGTCGCGCACGCGACCCACGAGACGCACGACGACCACGCGCACGAGCATCACGAGCCGCGCGGGTTCTGGTCGAAGTGGGTCTTCAGCCACGACCACAAGGTCATCGGCAAACAGTTCCTCTTCTCGTCCATGATCTGGGCCGTCCTCGGCGGCACGCTGGCCATCATGGTGCGCCAGCAGATCGCCTGGCCGGATACGCCGTACCCCTTGATCGGCGACTTCCTGTTCAGCGAGTCGGGCGGGAAGATGCCGGCGCAGTGGTACAACATGGCGTTCACGATGCACGCCTCGATCATGATCTTCCTGGTCGTGATTCCGGCGCTGTCGGGCGGATTCGGGAACTTCCTGATCCCGCTCATGATCGGGGCGCGCGACATGGCGTTCCCGACGATGAACATGCTGAGCTACTGGTTCATGTGGCCGGCGTTCGGCTGCTTCATCGCCGGTTTCGTGATTGGCGAAGGCCCGATCGGCATCGGCGCCGCGTCGGCCGGCTGGACCGCGTATCCAACGCTCTCGGTCGTGGAGGTCGGCTCCGGTCAGACGCTCTGGGCGATCGGCGTCATCCTCGTCGGCTGGTCGTCGACCATGGGCGCGGTCAACTACATCACGACGATCTTCAAGCTGCGGGCGCCCGGCATGGGCTTCTTCCGCATGCCGCTGACCGTCTGGTCGCTCTTCATCACCGCCATCCTGCAGCTGCTCGCCACGCCGGTCCTCGGCTCCGCCATGATGCTGCTCATCTTCGAGCGCACCCAGGGGGGCACGTTTTTCACCACCGAGAACGTCATCCAGGGCGGTAACTACTTCCGCGCCGAAGGCGCCAACGGCCAGCCGCTGCTCTACCAGCACCTGTTCTGGTTCTACAGCCATCCGGCCGTCTACATCATGATCCTGCCCGCCATGGGCATCGTGTCGGACATCCTGACCACGTTCGCGCGCAAGCCGCTCTTCGGCTACCGCCCGATGGTCTATTCCATGTGCGGCATCGCCGGCCTCGGCTTCATCGTGTGGGGTCACCACATGTTCCAGTCGGGCATGAACCCCTACCTGGGGACGGCGTTCATGATCGGCACCATGATGATCGCGCTGCCGAGCGCGGTGAAGGTGTTCAACTGGCTCGGCACGCTGTGGGGGGGACAGATCTCGTTCCCATCGCCCATGCTCTTTGCGCTGGCCTTCGTCTCGATGTTCATCATCGGCGGCCTGTCGGGCATCTTCATGGCGGCCACGCCGGTCGACACGCAGATCCACGACACCTATTTCATCGTGGCGCACATCCACTACGTGCTCTTCACCGGCTCGATCATGGGCATCTTCGCGGGCTTCTACTACTGGTTCCCGAAGATGTTTGGCCGGATCATGGACGAGAAGCTCGGCAAGACGCACTTCTGGCTCACCTTCGTCTTCATGAACTGCACCTTCTTCGCGATGCACATCGTGGGAGCGGGCGGCATGCAGCGACGCATCGCCGACCCGACGCAGTACGAGGGCCTGCTGCGCTGGATGCCGCTGAACCGCTTCATGACGATCAGCGCCTACCTGCTGCTCTTCTCGCAGGCGGTCTTCTTCTGGAACCTCATCAAGAGCCTGCGCTCGGGCAAGCAGGTCGGCAACAACCCCTGGAAGGCGAACAGCCTCGAGTGGCACGCCACCTCGCCGCCGTGGTTCGAGAACTTCCAGCAGATCCCGACCGTCTACCGCGGCCCCTACGAGTTCGCTTCGCCCGACGTGGAGGACGACTACCTCCCGCAGACGCGCGATCTCTCCAAGGCGACCGCAGGCTAGTTCAATGAGTCCGGCCGTCACGTATCGCATCGCGCTGCTGGCGGCCGTGATCACCTATTTGCTGCTCGCGCTCGGCGGCGTCGTCACGAGCCGCGACGCGGGCATGATCTTCCCCGACTGGCCGCTCTCGAACGGCTCGGTCAACCCCGAGGGCTGGCTCACGAACATGGATATGTTCTCGGAGCACGGCCACCGCATCCTCGGCGCGCTCGCGGGCCTTGCGACCATCGCGATGGCCATTGCCATCCAGCGCAGCGACCGTCGGCCGTGGATCAAGAAGCTCGGCTGGTTCGCCGTCGTCTTCGTGACGGCCCAGGGCCTGCTGGGCGGGCTTCGCGTCACCCAGGTCGACACGTGGAAGGCGCTCGCGCACGGTTGCACGGGACAGCTCTTCTTCTGTCTCGTGGTCTGCCTCGCCTACCTGACCAGCCGCGACGCGCGGCGGGCCCCGGAGCGCGGCGCGAGCGCGCGCGGCGTGGCGCTGCTGGGCCTCGGCTGTCTGATCGTGACGCTCTATCAGATCGTGCTGGGCGCGTACGTGCGCCACATCAACGGGCCGGTGCAGACGCACCTGCTCGGCGCGCTGGTGGTCAGTGGTTCGATTGTCCTGCTGGTCACGGCGGTGCTCTTGCAGCACGGCCGCCGCAAGCACCTCGTGCGCCCCGCGCTGCTGGTGCTCGCGCTGCTCTTCGGTCAGGTGGCGCTCGGCATCGCGACGGCCGACGTGCTTTCGCCCGACAACCGCACCTGGGACGTGACGTTTGCCCAGATTGCGCTTCCGTCGATGCACCAGGCGCTCGGCGCGCTGCTGCTGGCGTCGCTGGGCGTGCTCACGCTGCGCGCCTGGCATCGCCGCCACGACTCGCGTGAGATCCGGCGCGCCCCGAAGGCGAAACCGGAACTGGTGGAGGCATTGGTATGAGAGTCGTCGCCCGCCCGATCCCGTGGACGGTGCGCGCCGCCGCGATGGTGGAACTCACCAAGCCGCGGCTCGCTTCGCTCGTGCTCTTCGTTGTCTACATCGGCGCCTTTCTCGCCGGCGACGGCGGGCTCGTCGCGATCCATGCGGTGCTCGGCACCTTTCTCGTGGCCGGCGGCGCCAACGCGCTCAACCAGGTTCTGGAGCGTCACCTCGACGCGCGCATGCAGCGCACGCGCGAGCGACCGCTTCCGACGGGCCGCCTGACGCCGGTCGAGGCGGCCGTCTTCGGCGGGGCGATCTCGCTCGCCGGGGTGCTCTGGCTGCTGGCGTTCACCACGCCGCTCGCCGCCGCACTCGCGGCCTGCACGCTGATCTGCTACGTGGTGATCTACACGCCGCTCAAGACGCGTACGCCGCTCAATACGCTGGTCGGCGCGGTGCCCGGCGCGCTGCCCGCGCTGATCGGTTGGGCGGCCGTGCACGGCGACGTCGGTCCGCTCCCGTCGACGCTCTTCTGGATCGTCTTCTTCTGGCAGATCCCGCACTTCCTCGCGATCGCCTGGATCTACCGCAAGGACTACGCCGCGGGCGGATTCCGGATGCTGCCCGCCGTCGACCCCGACGGCGTTTCGACGGCCCGCCAGTCCACCGTGGGCGCGCTGACCCTGCTCCCGGTCAGCCTGATCCCCTACTTCGCCGGCCTCGCCGGCCCGGTCTACGCCATCGGGGCGTTCGTGCTCGGCCTCTACTTCCTAGTCTGCGCGCTGCAGTTCCTGCGCCGCCGCAGCGACGCGTCGGCCCGCGTGCTCTTCCGGGCGAGCCTCGTCTACCTGCCGGCGCTGCTGGCTCTGTTGCTGCTTTTCTAGGCTGCATCCGTTCTGGGCTGCTTCCGTCCTGGGCTGCTTCCGTCTTGGGCTGGTGCTGTTCGGGCGTCGAGACGCCGGATCGGCGCGTTGGCCCGGAATTCCGCGCTCCGTTTATTGATTCGCGCGCCGCGGGCTGAAAACTGAATCGCTCGGCCCCGGGCTTCGAATTCCCTTATTCATGACGACTGATCGTGCGGAGCTCCGCGCCTTTGGCGTGAACCTCATGCTGACCGTGGACGCGCTGTTCCTCGGCTCGGCCTTTTTCGCGTTCTGCTATCGCCGGTCGCAGGCGACCGAGTGGCGCGCTGCGCACGACGTCGCGGAGTGGACGCGAACGCCCTCCTGGGCCGCGATCGCGCTGCTCGTTCTCGTGCCCCTGGTCTACGCGAAGGGCGCGCGGCAGTGGATCGCGGGCCTGCTCGGCTTCGTCGCGGCGGGACTTCTCTTCTACGTGTGCAGCGCGGCGCCCGATCTCTCCTTGCCGGGACAGGACGGTCTGCGCGCTCCGCGCATCGCCTTCGTCTTCTTCACGATCATCTTCGCGCTGCACGCGACGGTGTTCGGCATCTTCTCGATGACGACGCCCTACATCCGGCGGCTGCTTTTCGGGCAGGCCGCGTTCGCGCTCTTGGTCCTGCCGGTAGTCTTCTCATGGTGAACGCCGTCGAAGTCTCGGCCCTCACGCATCGCTACGGCGAACGGACCGCGCTGGACGGGGTCGACCTGCAGGTCGGCGCGGGGGAGATCTTCGGCCTGCTGGGGCCCAACGGCGGCGGCAAGACGACGCTCTTCCGCATTCTCTCGACGCTGCTGAAGCCGACCGAGGGGAGCACGCGCGTGTGCGGGCACGATCCGGTCTCCGAGGCGCAGCTCGTGCGGCGCGCGATCGGCGTCGTCTTCCAGTCGCCGAGCCTCGACCTGAAGCTGACCGCCCGCGAGAACCTCAAGCATCACGGCCACCTGTACGGGCTCAGCGGCGAGGAGCTGCGGCAGCGCACCGACGAGATGCTCGGCCGCGTCGGCCTCTCCGAACGGGCGAACGAGTACACCGAGGACTTCTCCGGGGGCCTGCGGCGACGCGTGGAGCTCGCCAAGGGACTTCTGCACCAGCCCCGATTGCTGCTGCTCGACGAGCCTTCGACCGGTCTCGACCCCGGCGCGCGCCGCGACGTCTGGACCTACCTCGAGGAGCTGCGCGACAAGGAGGGCGTCACCAGCTTCCTGACGACGCACTTGATGGAAGAGGCCGAGAAGTGCGACCGTCTCGCCCTGCTCGACGAGGGCAAGCTGGTCGCGGTCGGCACGCCGAACGAACTCAAGGCGCGCATCGGCGGCGACATCATCACGGTCGAGGCGGAGGACGCCACCGCGCTGCAGGGCGCCGTGCGCGAGCGGTTCGAGCTCGACGGCCAGGTGGTCGACGACACGTTGCGCATCGAGAGGGCCGACGGCCATCGCTTCGTGCCGCAACTGGTCGAGGCGTTCGCCGACGGCATCGAGTCGGTGTCGCTCGGCAAGCCGACGCTCGAGGATGTCTTCGTGCAGCTCACCGGGCATCGCTTCTGGAGCGAACCGGAATGAGCGCCGTGATGACTCTCGTGGAGCGCGAGCTGCTCCGTTTCTTCCGTCAGCGCAACCGCGTGGCGGGCGCCATCATCCAGCCGGTCATCTTCTGGATCCTCTTCAGCGCCGGATTCAAGAACAGCTTCAGCCCCGGCGGGACCGGCACCTACCCGCAGTTCCTGCTTCCCGGGATGGCGTCGCTGATCGTCCTCTTCACGGCGATCTTCTCGACCATCTCGATCATCCGCGACCGCGGCGAGGGCTTCTTGCAGGGGGTGCTCGTCGCGCCCGTTTCGCGCCTTTCCATCGTCTGGGGCAAGGTGCTCGGGGGCACGATTCTCGCGGTGCTGCAGGCGTCGCTCTTCCTGCTGCTGGGTGCCGTGGTCGGACACACGATGGGACCGCTGGAGCTGCTCGCTTCGATCGGCGTGCTCGGACTCATGGCGGTCGGGCTCACCGGGCTGGGCTTCCTGATCGCGTGGCCGATGGATTCCATCCAGGGCTATCACGCGATCATGAGCGTGTTCCTGTTCCCGATGTGGCTTCTTTCGGGAGCGATTTTCCCGATCGACAACCTTGATACGTGGTTCGGCGTATTGGTGTATGCGAACCCGCTCACGTACGGCGTCGCGGCGCTCCGCCACGCCGCCGGGCTGGGCGGCAACCTGTCCCCGTTGCTCTGTCTTTCCGTCACGGCCGGCTTCGCCGCGCTCATGCTCGTGCTCTGTGCGCGTTCGGCGCGCCGCCCGGCCAAGGGAGATCTGCGATGAACAAGTTCCTTCCGCTTCTGCTCCTCCTCGCCGCCTGCGCGGATCCGGTCAGCTCCAGCACCAGCACCAGCTCGACCGACGCCCGGCAGCCCGAGATGCAGGAGAAGCCGCTCTACGAGATCCAGAAGCTCGACGACTTCAACTTCCAGGAGATTCAGGGCCGCGCGCTCGGGCGCAAGGATCTGCTCGGCAAGGTGTGGATCGCGTCGACCATGTTCACCACCTGCCCGACGCACTGCCCCGTCATGTGCAAGGAGTTCTACGATCTGCAGGAGGAGTTCTCGAAGGAGGAGGACTTCCGGCTCCTGATGCTGACGGTCGATCCCGCCCGGGATACGCCCGAGGTGCTCAAGGGCTACGCCGAGAGCTACTACGCGCGGCCGGACGTCTGGTACTTCGTGCGCCATCCGGAGCGCAAGGAGATCCGCCGGTTCGTCTTCGAGCAGCTCAAGCTGCCCTGGGACGACAACGAGCCGCTGAACCACTCCTACCGCCTCGCGCTCATTGACCGAAAGGGCGTCGTGCGCGGCCACTACGCGCAGATCAACGTCGGGCAGATGAAGCAGTTGCGCAAGGCGATCCGCGAGCTTCTCGCCGAGGACGCCTCCTGATGGGGGATGTCCCGCTCCATCCGACGATCAACACCGCGCTCAATGCGTTGAGCGGCGTGCTGCTGGTCGGCGGGCTGATCGCGATCCGCGGCGGCAAGCGGGAACTCCACGGCAAGTTCATGGGCGCCGCCTTCCTGGCGTCGATGGCCTTTCTGGTGAGCTATCTGATCTACCACTACACCGCGCTGCACACGCCCTACGAGAAGCAGGACTGGACGCGACCGGTCTATTTCGCCGTCCTGATCAGCCATGTGATCCTGGCTGCGGTCAACCTGCCCATGGTGCTCCGCACGCTCTACCTGGCCGTCAAGAAGCGCTGGCCCGAGCACCGCAAGTGGGCGCGCTGGACCACCCCGATCTGGCTGTACGTTTCCGTCACCGGCGTGGTGGTCTACGGGATGCTCTATCTCATGTAGGCGAGGGGGATGGGGGCCGGGGCTGCGAGTCCCTGGCTCCTGGCCCGTGCGCTATACTAGTCCCATGCGCATCGGCGCTCTTCTGGCCATCGTGGCCTTCCTTCTCCTGCAGTCGTTCGCTTTCGCCTGACCGTCCTGCCGGACGGCAGTTGCCGCCTCTGCAGACGAGACCCAGCAGCGCGTCGCGCACGCGTACGGCAGCTCCATCATCGTCATGATGGTGAGCCCGTTCATCGCGCTGGGGGCCATCGGCATGCTCGCCTTCTTCAGCATGCGAAAGGCCCTTCGAGCCGAAGCTGAAAACGACGCGCAGTGAGCGACCTGCTCGTTCGTCTGAACGAGTGGCCGATCGCTGGTTACTGTCTCGTCGTCGCGCTCGGATTCACGCTCGGCCGCATCTCGATCCGCGGCATCGCGCTCGGCCCGGCGGCGGGCACGATCATCGTGGCGCTGCTCTTCGGCCGCGCGGGCGTCTCGATCGCGGAGATGTATGGCGGCACCATTCCCAAGCTCACGCTGGGCGACTTCGGGTTCGCGCTCTTCATCTACTCGGTCGGATTCGAGGCGGGACCGCGCTTCTTCGGGAGCCTGCGCCACCGGGAGGGCTGGCAGTTCGTCTTCCTCGGTCTGCTGGTCAACGTGCTCGCGATCGGCTTGACGGTGCTGCTCGCCCGCACGTTCGAGTTCGACAGCTCGACCGCCGCCGGCACGCTCGCGGGCGCCTTGACCAGCGCGCCGACGTACGCCGCCGCGAGCGAGATTGCTCCGCAGGAGGCGCAGCTCTCGGTCGCCTTCGCGATCACCTATCCGATCGGCATCGCCGCGGTCGTGCTCATGGTCGAGCTGGTGCCGCGCCTGCTTCGCTACCGTCTGACCGACCCCGACGAGGAGGACGAGCTCGCGCCGGTCGGTGGGCCGGAGATGCTGCGTGCGTTCGACGTGAAGTTCGACACGGTCATCGGCAAGTCGCTGGCCGAGATGGGGTTGCCGCGGCGCACCGGCTGCACGGTCACGCGCGTGCATCGCGGCACGCAGGTCTTCGTGCCCGACGCGCTCACCAAGCTCGAGGCGGGCGACCACCTGATGGTGCGCGGCACGGTCGCGGCGCTGCACCGGTTCGAGAAGTGGGTCGGGCCGGAGATCTACGACGTCGAGCTGCGCCGCCGCATGCCGTCCGCCCGCGCGATCTTGGTGCAGTCGTCGCAGGTCGTCGGCAAGACGCTCGTCGAGCTCGATCTCATTCGCCGCTTCCACTGCCTCATCGTGCGCGTGGTGCGCGGCGGCGTAGAGATGGAGCCGAACGCGGAGACCCGCCTCGCGCGGGACGACATCGTCCACGTCTCGGGCGGGCGCGACGACGTGCGACGCTTCGCGACCTTCGTCGGCCGCTTCGAGCGGTCGACGAACGAGACCGACGTCGCCGTCTACGCCGCCGGCATCGTGCTCGGCGTGCTGCTCGGCAGGCTCTCGCTCGACTTCGGCGCCTTCCACGTCACGCTCGGCATCGCGGGCGGGCTGCTGCTCTCCGGCCTGCTGCTCGGCCGCTTCCGGCGCATCGGGCCGCTGCGGTCGCACGTGCCGGCCGCCGCGCGGCAGCTCGTGCGCGATCTCGGCGTGCTGCTCTTCGTCTGCGAGGCAGGGCTCTTCGCGGGCGATTCGGCCGGCTCGATGTTCGAGGTGCCGTGGACGACCATCCTCGCGTGCGGTCTCGCCATCACCGTCGTGCCGATGGGGATCTCCATCGCCGTCGGGCGTCATCTCCTGCGCATGCGTCCCGTCGACGTCTGGGGCAGCGTCTGCGGCGGCATGACGTCGTCCGCGGCGCTCACCGCCCTGCGCCGCGCCGCCGACTCGGACGCGCCGGCGATCTCCTACGCCGCTTCGTTCGCCGTCGCGAGCGTGGTGCTCACGCTCGCCGGTCCACTGATTGTCGTGCTAGTCGGCGGGTGATCGCGTCCGGATCGGCGGGCACAACGCGCGCGGGATCGATCTCGTCGGGCGGCTCGAAGCGGTCGCGCGCGATGCCGTAGACCTCCCAGTCGGCGTCGCTGATATCGCCCTCCGTCGCCCGCTGCGCCAGACGCGCGCGAATCACCTCGTCCGGCTCGTGCAGATGGACGAAGACCCAGGGTCGGTCGCCGAGCGCCGCGATCAGCTGCGCGCGCTGCGCCCGGGTTCCGAGCTGCGCGTCGACCACCACGCGCGGCGTCGCGGCCGCCTGCGCCGCCACCGCTTCGTAGACCTGCGCCGTCACGTTCGGATCGTACGGCCCCTCGTCGAAGCCGCCCTGCCAGTGCTCGTCCGGATCGATGCCGCACAGCTGTTTGCGCACGGCGTCGCTGCGTACGACGGTGCCGCCCAGCGCCCGTGCCCGCGTCGACTTGCCGGTCGCGGGCAGGCCGCAGAGCAGCACGCCCCAGGTGGGCAGCGCCTGCTGCACCGCGTAGCGGTCGAACGGGGCGGGATCGAGCCCGCGGAAGACGCTCACGTTCGCGCGCACGAGCGCCCGCTGCAGTTTGTAGAACGCGACGAGCCGGTCGAGGTCGGGATCCTCGAAGGACGCCAGCAGGTCCGGCACCAGGTCGGCCTGCCCCGACGTTTCGAGAGACATGACGAGAAACGCGAGATCGAAGGCGATGTCGCCGCAGCGCAGGAAACGATCGAACTCCAACCGGTCGTAGGCGACGACGCCCCGCGCGGTCCGGCAGAGGTTGGCGGTGTGCAGGTCGCCGTGGCCCTCCACGACGAAGCCCTCGCGCGCGCGGCGGGCGAAGAGATCTCCCAGCGCGTCGAGCCGGCGCTCGAGGTGCGGACGCAGCACGGCCGCATAGGCCGGGTCGAGATGCTGCTCGGCGACGTCGAGGACGGTCCGCACGCGGCGGCGCACCGATGCGGGAGAGCCTTCCTCTTCGGCGCGCGGCGCGTGCGCGTAGAAGCGTCGCAGCTTCTCGGCAAGCTCCGGGAGCGCGGCCTGCAGCTCGGCGCGCGGCAGGCGGTCGAACATGCCGTCGTCGGGCAGTCGCTCCATTTCGACCGCCCACTCGACGATCTCGCCCTCGCCGCCGAAGCGGAGCGTGCCCTCGGGGTTCCGGACGAGCGGCACGACGCCCCTGTAGACGCCCGGCGCCAGCTCCGCGTTGAGCCGGACCTCCTCCTCGCACAGCCGCTTGCGCCGGGCGAGCGTGCCCTGGTCGACGAACGGCAGCGTGACCGCCTTCTTCATCTTGTAGGCGCGGTCGTCGGTCAGGACGACGCGGGAGACGTGGGTCTCGACGAGGACTCCGAGCTCTTCGAGGTTCATTCCGGATCCACGAACGCGCGCTGCTCGTAGTTGTCGGCCGCTTCGTCGCTGTTCATGTCGGTCCAGAACTCGACCGCGATCCAGATGCGCTTCGACCAGGCGAGCGCGACGACGCTGAAGACGATCAGGATCGGCAGGCCGGTGACGATGATGCGCGTGGTCGACCAGTCGGTCAACGCCCAGCAGAGCAGCATCACGGCGACCGCCGCGAATTGCGTGAGGATGGCCGTGAGGTACATGGCGCCGGTGATGGCGCCGGGCTCCCGCTCGAGGATCCAGCCGCAGCGCGGGCAGCTCCGCACGAGGTTGGTATAGCGCCGGGTGACCTTCCCGAGGCCGCATGCGGGGCAGCGCCCGCGCAGGGCGCGGAGCAGGCATCGGAGAAAGAGGGAGCGGGGGGGCTGCACGGCGGGGGCGTATCGAGCCGATACAATCTCAGGGTATGGCCGTCGTCGATTTGCTGGTCGTCGCCGCTCTCGGCGTGGGCGTCACATTGGGTGCCCTGCGGGGCTTCGTGCCCCAGGTGACCGGCGTTTTCGGCCTGGGAGGCGGACTTTACCTCGCCGCGCGCTTCCACGACACGCTCCGGACCCACATCTTCGACCCGAACTGGACCTGGAGCTTCAACGGCGAGGCCGCATTCATCTCGATCATCATCGTCACCATTCTGGTGGCTGCGCTGATCGGATTTCTGCTGCGCCGGCTGATCGCCTCGGTCGGCCTGGGCACCTACGACCGCATTATCGGCGGCGCCTTCGGCGCGGCCAAGGCGGCGCTGCTGGCGGCGGGAATTCTGCTCGGCATCGTCTATTTCGCGCCCAACGGCGGGGGGCTGGAGCAGGCCATCGGCGGGAGCCGTGCGGGACCGGCCTTCTGGCGGGCGATGGACGAAATGGCGGACTTCCTGCCGGAGGAAGTGGCGGGGCCCGTCGAGGCCTTCCTCGACGACAATCCGCTCCCCGAGCAGGCCCCCAAGCCCGCCCTCAAGCCCGATCCGGCGGCTCAAGAAGAGCCGCCGCCCGTCGATCTGCCCCTGCGCGTCGACGAATAGCGGGGAGTCGGCGGCGGTAGACTTTGCCACAGCGGGAGCCGATCCGTGCCGTGATCGCGGCGGGTCCCGGAAGGGAGACTCTGCATGCTACTGCTCGCGAACCTGGTGACGACGCTCGTCATCGTCGGCATCCTCGCCGTCCTGGTCTTTTGGTTCCTCGGGGCCTACAACGGACTCGTCCGCCTCAAGAACGTCGCCAAGGAGGCGTGGGCGCAGATCGACGTCCAGCTCAAGCGCCGCCACGACCTGATTCCGAATCTGGTCGAGACCGCCAAGGGCTACATGAAGCACGAGCAGGAGACGCTCGAGAAGGTCATCCAGGCGCGTAACGCGGCCGTCGCTTCGACGTCGGATCCCGGTGCGGGACCGGCGGCCGTCGCGGGCTCCGAGAACATGCTCACGGGCGCGCTGCGGCAGTTCTTCGCGCTGTCGGAGAACTACCCCGACCTGAAGGCGAACCAGAACATGCTGCAGGTGCAGGAGGAGCTCACCTCCACCGAGAACCGCATCGCCTTCGCGCGCCAGCACTACAACGACTCCGTGCGCCGCTACAACACCAAGCTGGAGCAGATCCCGACGAACATCGTGAAGAATTTCGGCGACTTCCCCGCCATGGAGTTCTTCGAGCTGGAAGATCCCGCGCAGCGCGAGGCGCCCAAAGTCGAGTTCTAGGAAGTTTCGGGACGCGCGCGTCGTCCTCTACCGTCCGTGACCGCCCTGTTTCTCCTCCTCGCCGCGACCGGTACCGTGCGGGTGCAGGTCGAGGGCGACGCGACGGAAGTGATCGCGTTCCGGCGCGGCGTGGAGATCGCGCGGGCGCCGGTCGCGGACGGCACAGCCGAGTTCCGCCAGCTGGCCGTGCCCGCCGTCGAGCTGGTGGCGGTCGGCGCGGGCGTGCGCAGCGGCGTCGAGCGTCGCGTGCGGCCTTCGTCCGGGGAGGGCTTCGACGCGCGGCTGCGTGCCGAGCCGTGCCACCGGTTGCGCGTGATCACCCAGGAGGGCGCGACGGTGAGCGTCGGCGGCGCGCGCTTTCCGGCCGACGCCGTCCCGCTGCGACCGGGACTGCATCGCATCGTCGTCGACCATCCGCGATTCGTCAGCAGCTCCGCGCGCCTCGTGCGCATCGACGCCGACCAGGAGCTCACGGTGCCGCTGGAAACGGGGCTCGTGGTCACCGGCTCCGTGCAGGACCCCGAGGGGAACGCGCTGGCGGGCGCCCGCATCGAGGTGTTCGTGGACGGCTTCGCGGCACAACGCGGTACGACCACCGACTCACGCGGCCGCTTCGCGGTGACCGGCTTTCGCGGCAATGTCGTCTCGGTGCGGATCTCCGCGTCCGGTCGCGCGCCGCGGGTGCGTCGCGTCGCGTTCGAGCCGGGGAGTGAACGCGCGTCGATCGAGGTCACGATGCGCCCGGGCGGACGCAAGTCGTTCCGCGTGCGCGGCACCGACGGCGACGTGCGGGTGACGCTGTTGCCGCGCTGGCTGGACGAATCGCTCGAGGAGCCGCGCCTGCGTGCCAATACCGAGCCCCGCCGTTTCGAGAGCGGTCCGAAGGTCGTCTGCACCGGGCTGCGGCCCGAGCGCTCCTACCGCGCGCTCATCGAGGCGGACGGCTATCGGCCCGCGAGTACCTCCTTCTTCCGGCTGGAGGACGAGGTGCCGGATGTCGTGCTGCAGCGCGCCGCCGCGATTCGCGGCGTGATTGCCGACGGCGAGCCGGGCATGGTCGTGGTCTGCCGCGGTGCGGCGGGCGACCAGTCGTGCCGGCTCGATCGTGCGCGACGATTCCGATTCGACGGGCTGGCGCCGGGCAAGGTCGTCCTGCTGGTGCGCGACGTCGACGAGCGCGGCACCGTCCTCGACCTGCAGGCGGGGGGCGTCGAGGAGCTGAGCCTGCGGATCGGCGACGTCGAGAATCCCCGCATGATCACCGGCTCGGTGCTCGATGCGGACCGCAAGCCGCTGGCGGGCGTGCGCGTGGCGACCGGACCCGTTTCGACGGTGACGGACGAGAAGGGCGAGTTCACGCTCGGCCCGGTGGCGCCCGGCAAGTCGCGCTTCGCGTTGCGCCTCGAGCCGCGGCCCGGCTCGCGGGGATTCCGCGTGGACCCGCATCTGCCGCGCGTCGAGGAGAAGGTGCAGCCCGGCATCGCCGTGCGCGCGCAGCTCGAGCGCGCCGGCTCGCTCGACCTCCGTTTCGGCCGGGCGCGGCTGGCGCGCGCCACGCTGTTCCTGGCGGGCACGACCGGCATCGATCAGGCGCACCGCATCCCCCGGGGGGCGCGCCGCCTGCTCATCGAGGAGATCCCGGTGGGGGACTACGTCGTCGAGGTGGCCGCGCCCGGGTACGTCGGCACCGGCGGCGTCGCGCGACGCGCGGTCGCGAAGGATCGAAAGCCGCTCGACGTGCCGCTGATCCGGGGGCGGAGCGCATCTGGCCGCGTCGTGCTGCGGCGCGGTCTTTCGCGCCCGAACCTGGCGCCGCAGCTCATCGATCAGCCCGCGCGACGAGGCGTCGTCTCGCTCTTCGATGGGGCCGCGCAGTTCGCGCTCGCCACGACGCCGATCGAGTCCGACGGAAGTTTTCTGCTCGAGGGGCTCCCCGAGGGGGTCGTCCTGCTTTGCGCCGCGATGCCGGGCTACCCGGTCGCGGTCGCGCGCGTCGACCTGACGGCGCGGAGCCGGGACGACGTGGAGCTGGTTGCGTTCAGCCCGATGCCCGCCGGCGTCGAGATCCGGCCTCCGAACGGCGCGGCGTGGCCGCGCGTGCGCATTGCCGTGCTGAACGAACTGGGTCTGGACGTGCGCGACATCGCGGCGCGCGCGCGCTTTCAGGGCATCGTGGCGGACGACGAGGAGGAGGGAGACCTCGCGCTCCTGTTTCGTCTGCGCAAGCAGGGTCCGCGCGTCCGCATGCACCACGGATTGGCGCCGGGGAACTACCTGTTTCGAGTCACCGCGGCGGGCTACAAGCCGGGCGAAGGCAAGGTGCGGGTCCGTCCTTCATGGACTTTGGATCATGTGCGCATCCTCATGCCGGAATTGACGAATCCCATTGTGCCCGTCTGGCTCACGCCGATTCCCGTCGAGCGGGGTGCCCGAGATGGAACTTTCGATTGACAAGTCCGGTCCGTGCCCGGATCCTGATACGAACGTTTGAATATGCCCTTACCTGAGGAGGAACCATGACTTACGTCATTGCCGAGCCGTGCGTCGGCGTCTGCGACAAGGCGTGTGTCGAAGAGTGCCCGGTCGACTGCATTCAGCCGCGCGATGGATACGACGACATCGCGGGCAAGCAGCTCTACATCGACCCGGACACCTGCATCGATTGCGGTGCCTGCGAGCCCGTCTGCCCCGTGAACGCCATCTTCCCCGAGGCCGACGTGCCCGAGGAGTGGGCGCAGTACACGGAGATCAACGCGGCGCACTTCCAGTAGTCGTCCAAGAGTCTTTGAAGAGGGTCGCGCCCTGGTTGGGGCGGGGCCCTTTTTTTGTGGCTGGGGGCCGGGGGCCGGGGGCCGGGGGCACGAAGCGGATCCCTCGAGCGACCCGTGGCCCCCTTTCAGTCCCGATCGCGCTCGGAGTGCAAGCGACTCGGCCCGCAGACCGATCTCCGCAGGCCATCTGCCCTCCGCGCACTCCGCGGATCCTCCGCGCCCTCTGCGCTCTCCCATCTAGCGCTCCCGAAGTCCCGGGACGATGGGCTAGCGACCCGCGGGTTAGGGGGTAGGCAACCCCTACGCACTCTCCAGCGTCGCATGCGACCGCAGCCGCTCGCTCTCGATGTCGTGCAGCATCTCCTCGGTCACGTCGCCCGTCGGATACTTCCCGTCCATGCACGCCTTGCAGAAGTGTCTGATCTCGGGGTTGCCGACGTGGGCCGCCTGCACGAGCCCGTCCTCCTGGACGTAGATGAGCGCGTCGGCGCCGAGAAGTTCCTCGACCTCCTTTTCGCTCTTGCCGGAGGCGACGAACTCGCCGCGCACGCTCATGTCGATGCCGTAGACGCAGGGGTGGCGGATCGGCGGGCAGGAGCTCGCCACGTAGACCTCGGTCGCGCCGGCGTCGCGCACCATCTGGATGAGCGCCTTCATGGTGGTGCCGCGCACGATCGAGTCGTCCACCAGCAGCACCTTCTTGCCCTCGATCTCGAGACGCAGCGGCGAGAGCTTGTGCCGCACGCTCTTCGCGCGATCGCTCTGCTTGGGCATGATGAACGTGCGGCCGATGTAGCGGTTCTTCAGCAGCCCCTCGCGCAGCTTCACGCCGAGCTTCTCGGCGGTGGCTTGCGCGGCCGGGCGCGAGCTATCGGGCACCGGAATGACGACGTCCGGCTCGATGCCGCGTGCCTGCACCAGCCCGGCGAGGTGCTCGCCCAGACGGAGCCGCGTCTTGTAGACGCTGATGTCGTCCATCATCGAATCGGGCCGCGCGAAGTAGACGAACTCGAAGATGCAGGGGCTGTTGCGCCCCGGTCGCGCCTGGCGACTCGTCACGTTGCCCTCGAGGTCGATGAACATCATCTCGCCCGGCCGCAGGTCGCGCACGGTCTCCGCGCCGATCGTGTCAAGCGCGCAGGACTCGCTGGAGATCACGTGGGTGTCCCCGCGCCGCCCGTAGACGCACGGCTTGATGCCGTACGGGTCGCGCATGACGACGAGGCCCTTGCCGTGCACCGCCGCGACGACCGAGTACGCGCCGAGAATGCGGTCGTAGACGATGCCCGCCGCCGCCTCGCAGGCGTCGACGATGTCCTCGTCGATGCGCTTGCTCAGCTCCTCGGCGAAGACGTTGAGGATCACCTCCACGTCGCACTCGGTGTTGATCTGCCGGTGCTCGTCGTGCTGCAGCTGCGTCCGCATGCGCGAGAAGTTGGTCACGTTCCCGTTGTGGACCATCGCGATGCCGTGCGGCGCGTTGAGCGCCAGCGGCTGCGCGTCGTTCACGCTGCCCAGACCGACCGTCGGGTAGCGCACGTGCCCGACGCCGATCGAACCGGGGATGTTTTTCGCATCCTCGTCGTCGAACGCGTCGCGCACCAGCCCGAACCGCTTGATCAGGTGCATGCGGGAGTCGTCGAAAGTGGCGAGCCCCGCGGCGTCCTGACCGCGGTGCTGGATGGCCATCAGGCCGTTCAGAATGTCGGGCGCCGCGCGCCCGGGTCCGACGATACCGAGGATGCCGCACATGAGAGGCGAGTGAGTCTACTGCTCCATGAGGACGAGGCAAAGACTGGGCGACGCCGCGGTCAACCGGTGCGCCGGGAGACTGGCCGTTTTCCGTAGAATCCCCCGATGGACCGCGTCTCGACGCGTCTTTGGTACAGCCTGTACAACTTGCTGCTCTACGTCGGTGTGGTGGTCTGTCTGCCGTTCTGGCTCGTCGTGCGCTTCGTCCGCGGGCGCTACCGGGGCCAGTTCAAGGAGCGCATGGGGGTACTCTCCGACGAGGTGCTCGCCCGCTTCGGTGAGCGGCCCGCCCTCTGGGTGCATGCCGCCTCGGCGGGGGAGACCGCGTCGGCCGTGCCGCTGGTCCGCGCGCTCAAGGCGCAATGGCCGGATCGGCCCCTGCTGTTCACGGTGACCTCCCGCTACGGCAAGGAGATGGCCGGCCGCCAGCTCGCCGATCTGGCCGATGCGATCTGCTTCTCGCCGCTCGACCTGCCGTTCTTCTGCCGGCGCTATCTCAACGCGGCGCGGCCGTTCCTGTACGTCATGGTCGAGACGGACATCTGGCCGAACATCCTGCGCAAGGCCCAGCGGCGCGGCATACCCTGCGTGCTGGCTTCGGGCTACGCCAGCCCGCGGAACTTTCCGCGCTCCTTCTGGCGGGCCGTCTTTACGCACATCGACCTCTTCCTCATGCAGACCGGGGAGGATGCGAAGAACATCGTGGCGCGCGGTGCCGTGGCCGACCGAGTGTCGGTCGCGGGCAACATGAAGTTCGACAGCACGGCCGGCGCCGTGCCCGCCGACGAGATCCCGGCGCTGCGCGAGGACTTCGGCATCCCGGAGGGCGTGCCGGTCTTCGTCGCCGGTTCCACGCTGCACGAGGACGAAGCGCCCATGCTGGATGCGATCGCCACGGTGCGCGGCGAAGGGGTCGATCTCCACGCCATCCTCGCGCCGCGTCGGCAGGAGCACGTCGCCGAGGTGGTGCGCGGGCTCGAGGAGCGAGGGTTGCCGTGGGTGCGCCGCACGGAGGGCGGGCGCGCGCCGATTCTCGTGCTCGACACGATGGGCGAGCTGGCCCGGACGTACAACCTCGCGTCGGTCGCTTACGTCGGCGGCGGGTTCACGCCGGACGTCGGTCTTCACAACCTGATCGAGCCGCTAGTCTGTGGCTGTCCGGTGCTGTTCGGCCCGCACCGCGGGAAAGCGGCGCGCGTAGCGCAGGAGATCCTGCGCACCGGAGCGGGGCGCGAGGTCGCCGACGGCGCGGCCCTGCTGGGCGCGATGCGCGAGATCCTGACCGACCCTGCGCGCGCGGCGCAGCTCGTCGAGGCGGGCCACGTCCTGCTGGCCGACAACCAGGGCGCCGCCGAGCGACAGGCCGAGAAAATCCGGAGCTGCGTGCCCTGAGATGAGCGGTCGCGTCGGTTTGCTCGTGATCCTCGCCGTCATGGTGCTCGCGCCGCCGCAGCGCCCACCCTCCGGCCTGGAGCTGCGCTGGATCGACCAGGAGGGCATGGATCGGCCGTGCCCGCCGCGCCGCGCCGTCGTCTACCGTCCGGAGCGCAGCATGCCGACGCCGTTCGCGCTCTTCGAGGATCTCGCCTACGCCGCGGCGGCGGCGGGCCCGGAGGGCGCCGTCCTCCTGCTCGTCTCGATCGCGCTGGTCATTGCGCTCTTCGCGCTCTGGTGGCACGG
>JBCDBY010000047.1:0-19549 GCA_039182715.1 Planctomycetota bacterium | reverse complement strand
GTGGTCCGCGGCCAGGTGGGCGACGATGGGGGCGCCGCCGTGGGGGGCGCCGGGGTTCGCATCCTGTCGTCGGGCACCATCCGGGTCGCCGCCACGGACGGGGTGGGGGCGTTCCGCCTCGACGCGTCCGCCAACCGGTCCGCCTTCCTCGCCATCACCGCCGAAGGTTTCGCGGCGCACCGCCACGGCCAGGTGATGCCGCCCGCGCTCGAACTCAACTTCACGCTCGCGCGCGGCGTGCGTGCGAAGGCGCGCTTCGTCTGCGAGGGTGAGCCCGCAACCGGCGTGCAGGCCACGATGCTCGAGAACGGCCGTTCGCAGGTCGCCGAGGCCGATGCGGACGGCATGACCTGGTTCGACCGCGTGGCCGCGCCCGAAGGCAAGGCGTGGCGCACGATCTCCGCGGCGGGCGGCGGCTTCGTCGCTCTCACCAAGCAGTACCAGGACCTGCAGCCCACCGACGGCGTGCTCGACTTCGGCGAGATCGAACTCGTGCGCGGAGCGGTCGTGCGCGGCCGGGTGACCGAGCAGGGCACCGGCGCCCCGATCGAGGGCGCGATGGTGCGCTGGTGGGGGCGCACGACGCGGGGGTCGATGAACGCACCCCTGCTGGGTGCGACCAGCGACGCGGAGGGCCGCTACGAGCTGACCGGCGTTCCGCTCGACGTCATCGAGGTCTTCGCCAACAAGGACGGGTTCGACAACGGCATCGACTACCGCAAGCTTTGGGAGCGCACGCAGAGCTCGAAGGAGGGGCTCCTGCCGGCGGGACAGCGAGAGCTCACCCGCGACATCGAGCTGGCGCGATTCGGAACCGTGCGCGGGCAGGTGCTCCACGCGACGGGCGACCCGGTGGCCGGCGCCGTCGTCACCGGGCAGCCCCGCGGGTTCCCGATGGACCGCGGTTCGAAGCCGGCGGAAACGACGACCGGCGAGGACGGACGCTTCGAACTGCGCGACTACGCGAGCGCCCGGCAGGCGCGGCAGCTGACCGCGTCGCATCCCACGCTCGGCGTGAGCGACCCGGTCGTGGTCCGGTCCGGCGACACCGTGGACGTCACGCTGACGCTGCGAGCGACCGTGCGCATGACCGGGCGGGTGGTCGACGAGAGCGGCCGGCCGGTCGCCGACGCCGGCATCAGCGCGAGCCCCGCCCGCCCCGGCCTTGGCAGGGTGGCGCCGACCGCCACGAGCAACGAGGAGGGACGCTTCATGCTGCGCGGCGTCCCGACCTCGGACCGCAAGCTGCGCGTGTCGCACCCGCGCTTCAAGTCCACGGTGCAGGACTTCGCGGTCGACGGCAGCGTGGAGGAGATCGCCGTCGGCGACCTCGTGCTGCGGCGCGGCGCCGGCATCGAGGGCCGGCTCGTCGACGAGAAGGGCATGGGACTCGGTGCCACGCCGGTCTACCTGCAGTACGACTTGAAGGAGGGCGAGGAGGCGACGGCGCCGGATCCCAACGAGAAGAATTTCGCGAACGCCGTCACCCGGGCGGACGGCTCGTTCGGCGCCTTCGGACTGCGGGAGGGCAGCTATCGCGTGCGCGTGCAGATTCACGACCGGTTCGTCGAGTCCCCCACCGTGCGCACCGGCACGACCGATCTCGTCCTGGTCGCGCGCAAGGGCTTCGTCTGGCAGGCGACGATTCTCGGGGACGGCAAGCCGCTGCAACAGGCGAGGGTCATGGCGCGCATGGCCGGGACCGATTCGGCGCGGTCGACCTGGATCGAGAGCGCCGGATCGGACGAGCAGGGCAGGGTGCGGCTGACCAAGCTGCCGCCGAACGGCACGTTCAACCTGCGGGTCACGCACGGGGACTACCAGACCTACCTGCGCAAGAACGTGCGGGCCGGCGACCTGCCGACCGAGATCCGGATGGTCAGCGGATTCGCCCTCGAAGGCGTCGTCACGGACACGGACGGCAAGCCGATCGCGGGGGTCGGGGTGCAGGCATCGACGAAGACGGGGCAGGGCAACGCGTGGCGCGGCGCGCGGACCGACGAGGAAGGTCGCTTCCGCATCTCCGGCCTGGAGCAGATCGAGTACTCACTGAGGGTGACCGTGGTGCCCGGCAACCAGATCCGGCCCGAGCCGCGCAAGGTCACGCCCGGCGGGGATGCGATCCGGCTCGAGCTCACGACCGGTCTCTCCATCGAAGGCGCGGTCAAGACGTCGAAGGAAGCGACGTTCCCGTTCATCCGCATCGAGGCGCGCGACGCCGACGACAAGGTGCGCCAGACCGGCTTCGTCGTGCCGCGCACCCAGCTTCGGTTCGAGCTGCGCGGCCTCCCCCCCGGCAACTACACTGTTCGCTTCGTGACCGGCTGGGGCGACACCGAAAAGGAACGGGCCCGGCTCACCGACGTCGCTGCCGGCACGAAAGACCTGGAGGTCGAGATCCGTGGGCAGTGAGATCGAACGCAAGTTTCTCGTCGCGAACGAGGAGTGGGGACCGGCCGACGACGGCAACCTGCAGCGGCAGGGCTACATCGCCATCACCGAGGGCGGCGCGGTGCGCGTGCGCGTCGAGAACGGCGTTGCGATCCTCAACATCAAGAGCAAGCAGGTCGGGCTGACGCGCAAGGAGTTCGAGTACGAGATCCCGCTCGCGGATGCGGAGCAGCTCTTCGAGCTGTGCGGCCTCGTCGTGGAGAAGACGCGCTACAAGCGCACCTACGCCGGCAAGGTCTGGGAGATCGACGTCTTCCACGGCGAGAACGACGGCCTCGTCGCCGCCGAGGTCGAGATGGAGAGCGAGACGGAGACGGTCGAGCTCCCGCCCTGGGTCGGCGAGGAGGTCTCGCACGACGTGCGCTACCGCGTGGCGTACCTGAGTGAGCACCCCTGGAAGAGCTGGGGGGCGCCGGGCGTCTAACCGCCGATGCGGGCGTGGCTCTACCTGCTGCCGTTGCTGGTTGCGGCCGGCGTCGCGGCAGGTCTGCTGCTCTGGACGCGCGGGGAGGCGGAGCGGAGCGGCCCGGCGCGCGTCGGCGCGGAGCGCACGCACGCGCGCCTCGACACGCCGGGCGCGACGACCAACGTCGAACGGCGGAATCGTGCGAACGCCGGGAACCGCGAAGCGCCTGAAGCGTCCGACGAGCCCGAGCCGCCGACGGGACTCTGGTACGGCTTCGCCGTCGATCGGCACACCGGGCTCGCGGTCGAGGGCGCGGCGCTGCGTGTCGAGGTGCTGCGCGGAGACGGCGTGTTCGGCAGCGGAAGCACGCTGCACGCCGGGCGGTTCGTGCTCCACGCCACACCGGAGATGCCGCGCGGGGCGCCCCTCCGCATCGTGATCGAAGCGCCCGACGGGCGCATGGGCGCGCGCGCGGTGCAGCATCCCGGCGACGCGCCGCTGGACGTCGGCACCATTCTCCTTTCCAAGCGGCACGCGCTGCGCGGCCGCTGCGTCGCGCGCACGCAGCGCGGCATCGAGAAGGTGGCGCTGGAGCTGCGCCCCTACAACGGCTTCCACGTGATGCCGCGCCCCATGGCGAGGACGGTCTCGAACGACGCGGGCGACTTCGTCTTCACGGGCGTGCCGCGCGGCGTCTACGCCCTCGTCGGGCGCGCGCCGGACGGAGCGCTCTTCGTACATACGCCGGTGCTGGTGCCCGGCACCGAGTCGCTGCGCCTCAAGCCCTATCCGGCGTTGCCGATCCGCCTGCAGGTGCGCAACACGCTGGGCGAGCCGCAGGAAGCGGTGCAGCTCCGGCTGCGATGCGAGCGACCGACGGCCGATATCGACCCGCTCGGCATCGGCAACGTGCTGCTCCCGATCACGCTGACGACCGACGCGGAAGGGGTGGTTGAAACGCCGCCCCTGCCGCGCGGGCTCATCGAAGTGCGTGTCCTCGGCACCGACGCGTCGTTCGACTTCTGGTTCCGGTCGCAGACCGCGATGCTGCACCAGATCTTCATCCCGACCGAGCCGCGTGTCTTCGTCCGCCTCGTCCGCGGGCGGAAGGGCAAGCCGCTGGCGAACCTCGACGTCGAGATGAACGGTCAGCGCCTGCGCACCGACGGCGATGGTGTCGTCGCGCTGCCCCGCGGCGCACCGCCCTCCCTCGCGATCGCGGCGCGAGCCCCTTCGCGGAACCTCGCGGGCCGCGCGGTCATCAACCACCGCACGATCGCGGAAGGCCAGGTGACCGCCGAAATCGAGATGAGGAGCCCCCCCGCGGGGCCGGCCCAGGCACGCGATCCGGAGCCCGGTCGGATGGAGCGATCGGCGCGCGTGGTGCGGCCCGACGGGACGCCGGTGCAGGACGTGCCGCTGCTGGGCGCGCGGCGCGCGCGAACGAACAAGATGGGCATCGCGGAGCTCGGCGAGATGAGCGAGCGTTCGAGTATCCGCATGGAGCGGCCGGAGCTCGCGAGCGGGTTCCCCTCGAGCGGCTATCTCGGCGACGCGGAGCAGGTCGAACTCGTGTGGCGCCGCGGCGTGCCGATTCGCGTGCGGCTGACCGATGGGATCTTCGGATTCCCGGTCGACACCGGCGTGCGCATCGGCCTGCGCCACGCTGCGTGGAAGCGCGTGGCGCCCGGCGTCTACGAGTCACGCTGGGACGGCTTCAGCGCGCCGAACGACGCCGTGCTGA
This sequence comes from Planctomycetota bacterium, assembly GCA_039182715.1. Classification (GTDB taxonomy): domain Bacteria; phylum Planctomycetota; class PLA2; order PLA2; family PLA2; genus JBCDBY01. The sequence continues at coordinate 14,948 of JBCDBY010000047.1, read as the reverse complement.
CGATCGAGGCGCGCGGCTACGCGCCCGTCGAGCTGGAGCTGCCCGACCGCTACGCCCCGCGTGTCGAACACGACGTGGAGATGTTCGTGCCGGACGCCGGGCCGCGGTCCAACTTCGTGCTGCAGGTGTTCAAGGACGGCGAGCCGGTCGACGGTGCGCTCGTCTACGTGCGGTCGCTCCCTTCGACCCGGGAAGACCTCGGCAAGCGCGCGATCACCGCCGGCGACGGCATCGCGATCCTGCGCGACCTGCATCCGGGGCGCTGGCACTGGTTCGTCGATGCCGACCTGCGCGGGTTCGACGCGCGCGAGTTCGTCATGGGGGAAGGCGGCCTGCGCGCGGTCGCGGAGATCCGACGGCCGCCGCGCCTCACGGGGCGGGTCGTGGACGCCGCGGGCCGGCCGGTGGAACGCGCGCGCGTCCGGTCGCCGCAATTCACGCGCACGACTCGCTACACGAACGAGGGTGGCCGGTTCGCGTACAACCAGTCGACGTTCACGAACGGGCCGTTCCAGTTCGAACTCGACGCGCCGGGGTACGCGCCGACCGTGACGGGATGGAGCAAGGTCAAAGGCCGGCTGCGCAAGCGCAGTCTGGTGCTGCGCGAGTACCGCACCGAGAAGTTTCGTCTGGTCTGGAAGGACGTCGGCTCCGAGATTCCCGAGAACCTGCTGCTGCGCGCCCGGTTCGGCAAGCGATACATCGACGGCATCGTCGAGCGCGACACCGTGCGATTCCCCGCCTACCCCCCGAAGGGCGCGAAGGTCCGGGTGTTCAGCCGCCGGGGCGACGCGCACCTGCCCGAGCAGGCGCCCGACCGGCGCGGGATGCTGCGTCTCGACGCCGGCGGCGTCGTGCAGGGTGTCGTGACGGACCGCGGCGCGTTCGCGCTGGTCAGCGTCCGTGCGCACCGCTACTCCGTGCACATGGTGCGCGCCGACGAGCGGGGACGGTTCGAGGTCAAGGGCGTGCCGCGCGGGCGCGTCACGGTGCACGTCGAGGGGCAGTCGACCGAAAGCCGCAAGCGCAACGCGAGCATGGTGCTGCGGGACTTCCTCGAGGTGCGGCTCGAGCGCTAGTCGATGTCCGGGTCTTCCAGGTCGACTTCGTCCGGAAGCCCGAAATCGGACGGCTTGTAGTCGTTGCGGAAGCCGCGAAGGGACGGCGGCGGGGGACTCGAGGGGGGCGGCCGCCGCTCCTTGCGCACCGGCTCGAAGAATTCCTCGATGCGCTTCGCCTGCGCGCCGTTCTGCTTCGCCTTGCCGGTGACTTCACGATCGTTCGACACGACGAGCAAGCGGCCGGGTTGCGGGTCGTCGCGCACGGCGTCGAGGATGTACTCGTCGGCGGATCGGTCGCGGCAGTAGATGGCGAGCACGCCGAAGAGCGCCTCGCGCTCGAAGAGGCCCTCGGGCGCCTTCGAGGCGTCGAAGTAGACGACGGCGTCGCGTGCCATCCCGGCCACGCGCGAGAGCAGCGCGTGGCGTCTCTCCTCGTGCGTCCGACCGCGGATGTCGAGCGCGGACATGGCGTTGTGGCCGTCGATCAGAACCTTCATCGGTGCTGTGGTAGTGTGCCAGCCATGTCGGAGCAACCCCAGCAACCCGCGGTCGAGCAGGAGCAGAGCCAGCCCCTCGTCTGGCGCCGGCGCGTCATTGCGATCGTCGTCATCGTCTTGGTCGGCGCGGTGTTGGGGCGCATGGCGCTGTCCGGCCAGGAGGAGACCGGAAGCCCGAGCAAGCCGGGACTGGCGACCGGCTTCGCGGCGGGCGGCGACTCGGGCACCAGGGTCGAGCGCGAGGAGACGCTCGCCGACAAGATGCAGAAGGTCCTGCCCTTCATCACCGAGGCGGGCATGGCGCTGTTGCTCGGCATGATTCTCGGCATCGGCGCGCGCATGGCGATCAAGACGATCGTGCTGGTGGTCATCCTCGGCGTGGTCGGCATCCAGTTCGCCATCTTCAAGGGCTTGCTGAAGCCGGAGGACGCGCAGTTCATCGGCCATCTGAAGGACTACGTCTTCCACGTACCCGAGGGCAAGGAAGCCGCCGATATCGCCATCAAGAAGGCGCCGTCGCTGGGAGCCGGCATGATCGGCTTCCTGATGGGCCTCAAGAAGGGGTAGCGGATCCCGATAACCCCTCTGTGGGGTTGATCGGCGCACTCATCGTCGGCTTCGTGCCGGCGCTGCTCTGGCTTTGGGTCTTCTGGCGCAAGGATCGCTGGGAGCGGGAGCCGAAGCGCCTCGTCCTGCGCGTCTTCCTGTTCGGGGCGGTCATGGCCGGCCCGATCTTCGTGCTCGAGCGGCACCTGCCGCTGCCTCCGACGATCTTCGCCGAGTTCTTCGTGCGCGTCGGCTTCGTCGAGGAGCTGTTCAAGATCCTGCCGGTGCTCTATCTCGCGCTGCGGCACGCGGAGTTCGACGAGCCGATGGACGGCGTCGTGTACGGGGCGGCGGCCGCGCTCGGTTTCGCGGGTGCGGAGAACGCGGTCTACGCGATCCACGCCGGCGGGGCGACCGCGATCGTGCGCGCATTCACGTCGACGGTCCTGCACGTCGGCCTGACCGGCATGGTCGGCTACGCGATCGGCTTGGCGCGCTTCGGTCGCGCCTACCGCGGCGTGATCGCGCTGTCGGCGTTCCTCGCCGCGGTGACCATCCACGGAAGCTACAACTTCTTCCTCGCCGTCGGCACGCTGCCCGAAGCGCCCGACTGGATCGCACGCTTCGCCGTCGCCACGATGATCCCCGCCATGCTGGTGCTGCTCGCCTACGCCATCCGCCGCGCCGACAAGCTCTCCCCCCACCGCCGTGTGGTGGTACCGGTCCTCACGGAGGAGGCGGAGTCAGGCCTTCTTCGCGAAGAGGAACGCGAGCGGCAGCGGTGCGAGTGACACCAGCAGCATGAAGAAGGCGACCACGCCGAGGTCGACGCCGAGGACGTCGCGCGAGAGGCGGATGTAGTCGTTCGTCAGGCCGAAGGAGCCGCTCTGCGCGTACCACGCCTTGACCTCGTTGCTCCAGAGCAGGCCGCCGGCGAGCCAGAGGTTGCGGCCGACCAGGTAGAACGCGACCGTCGCGGACGCGGTGCGCTCGACCGTTTGGCGCGGCGTCAGTGCACGCCAGAAGAAGACGGCCGCGAAGGCGAGCTCGCCGAGGTGACCGCCGAGCAGGAAAAAGAAGTCGCGCATGCCGGTGAAGGCGATGGCCGGATAGAGCAGCGCGAGCGCGCCGAAGGTGATCGCCAGCCGGCGCTGATGACGCGTCTGCCAGACGAGGAAGGCGATGCCGCCCCAGACGAGCAGACAAAGCGCCATCTGCTGCTCCGAGTAACGCGCCATGGCGTGGCCCGCGAGGCTGATGGCGGGCACCGCGGGGCAGCCGCAGAACCAGGCGATCGCGCAGTGACCGATCTCGTGGCAGAGCGAGCCGAGGAACCAGCCCATGTACTGCAGCAGCGGCGTGAGCGAGAAGACCGGCGCCAGCAGCAGGCCGAGCCCAAAGACGAGCGCGAGCTCCTTCCACTCCGCCGTTCGCACGACCAGCTGCGGCCGCGGCAGCTCGAAGCCGCTGCTGCGGTCGTCCACGTAGCGGCTGGGCACCGGGGCCGACTCGACGAGGGGCGCCAGCACGGCACCGCACATGGCGCACGTGCTGTTCGCCACCGGGTTCTCGTATCCGCACTCCTGGCACGGCGCACGCGCTGCAGTCCGCATGTTCCCGGTGTCCTATCGGCTTGGAAGACCCGTAGAATCAAGGACATGCGCTTCGAGAATGCCTACCTCCCCGCCGGCGGCTACTGGACCTCTCCCTTTGCCAAGTGGCAGGGCAAGTTCCAAAACCTCCACGCCATCGAGTTCGCGGCCGACGTCACGAAGATCGCGCTCCAGCAGCGGAAGATCGAGGTGACCGCGATGGACTCGATCGTCTTCGGCTGGACGATCCCCTCGAAGCGCTGCTTCTACGGCGCGCCCTGGCTCGCCGGCCTGGTCGGCGCTCCGCACGCGACGGGTGCGATGGTGAGCCAGGCATGCGCGACCGGCGCGGCGTCGCTCGCGCACGCGGCCGCGCAGGTCGAGACCGGCGGCGCGGAGAGCGTGCTCGTCGTGACCGCCGACAAGTGCAGCAACGGCGCGCACCTCTACCACCCCAACACCGCCGGCCCCGGCGGCAAGGGCGACGCCGAGGACTGGGTCTGGGACAACTTCTCGTTCGACCCGTGGGCCAAGGGCTCGATGCTGCAGACCGCGGAGAACGTCGCGAAGGAGGCGGGCATCACGCGCGAGGAGATGGACGCGCTCACGCTGCATCGACACGCGCAGTACCACCAGGGCGTGAAGAGCGGCTTCCACAAGAACATCATGGTCTCGCCGTACGAGGTGCGCGCCGGCCGCAAGGTCATCGCGACGGTCGAACACGACGAGGGCATTTTCCCGACGACGGCGGAAGGCCTCGCCAAGCTCAAGCCGGTCATGCCCGACGGCACGATCACCTTCGGCACGCAGACCTTCCCGGCCGACGGCAACGCCGGCGCGATCGTGGCGCGCGAGCAGCGGGCGCGCGACTGGAGCAACGGCGACGACCCGGTGCAGCTGCTCAGCTTCGCCACCGCCCGTGTCGACAAGGGCTACATGGCCAAGGCGGTCGTACCCGCGTCGCTGCACGCGCTGCAGAAGGCGGGCGTGAAGGTCGACGACCTCAAGGTCATCAAGACGCACAACCCCTTCGCCGTGAACGACATCTACATGGCGCGCGAGATGGGCATCGACGCCGAGAGCTTCAACAACAACGGCAGCTCGCTCATCTTCGGCCACCCGCAGGGCCCGACCGGCACCCGACTCGTCGGCGAGGCGATCGAGGAGGCGCGCCAGCTCGGCGGCGGCTACATCCTCTTCGCCGGCTGCGCGGCGGGCGACACCGCGGCGGCCGTCGTGCTCAAGGCCTAAGGAAGCCGGAGTTCGCTCGTCGCGGGGATCTCGATGATCGGGTTCTCCTTGAGCGCGGCACCGTACTTCTGGACCTCGTAACGACCCGCCGGAAGGCCGTCGAACACGACGACGCCATGGGCGTCCGACTGCATCTGCTGGGCCGAGTAGTGTCGGCGCTTCGCGCGCTCGTTTCGCGGACGCAGCGCGAAGGTTTGCTTCTTCGGCTCGCCGGCCCAGACGATGCGCAGCTTGTGCAGGGCGGGCATGTCGATCGAAACGTCCTGCTTGCCCGGCCGCAGGTTCAACTCGCGCTGCGCGATGCGCATCCAGCTGTTCTGATTGGATGAGACGTAGAGCGCCAGCACGCGCGTCCCGGGCTGCTGCGGCGGCAGCCTCATCGTGCCGTCGTCCTCGATCAACGACTCCCCGTGGAACCAGACGTGGGGCGGCTCCTTGCCGGGCTCGTGCCATCGAAATCGGATCCGGTCCTGGTACTCGTTGCCCGCGTATCCCCGGATCGTGCCGACCGGTTGGCAGGCCTGCTCGTATCGCAGATCGAGGATCTCCTTCGTGCCCGGTTCGAACGTGAGCGACAGGGAGCCGTGCACGGCGTGGGTCGCCTCCAGACGATGGGTGCCGTTCTTGAACTGTCCGTCATCTCCGATCGGCATCAGCAGGACGCCGTCGCTCCGGCGGAGGGGCGAGATGCCGCCCGAGCTGGAACCGCCCTTGTGGGAGCGGTAGTACATCCACTGCTCGGCGTGGACCGGCTCACCCTCGGGATCCAGCAGCCGCAGCTTCAGGAAGCCGGGTCCGGACGGCTCCGGGAGCTCGATCGCCTCCTCGTTGAGGCCGCCGCCAAGCTCGACGAGGCGCATGACCGGCTCCTGCTGCCAGGCATAGGCGACGCCGACGCAGTACCGACCCACCTTCAGCTCCTTCCACGTCAACTGGTGCTGCCCGCCCTGCACCCACTTCTGCTTGTTGTGGCTGCGAAGCTGCTGCGCCGAAGGGAACGTCTCGCGCTTCCAGGGGATGACCCAACCGTAAAGCCGCGACTCCTGCAGCATCGGCGCGCGCGCGACGGTCACCCGCAGCGCCGGCATCATCTTGATCATGAAGCGCAACAGCGGCGGCGACTCGCCCGCCTTGAAGGTGACCGTCTGCGGTGGCGACTTGCCGCCGAGCTCGCCCTGCAGCGCCGCAGTGAATTCGTAGCGCCCCGGCGCGATCTCGATCCAGGGGTCGAGGCGCGACCAGCGCTCGATTCGCTGCGACCCACCGGGTCCACCGCTGCTCCGCACGAGGATGTTGGCGCGTTCCGGCGGCCCTGAGCCCTCCACGACGACGTCGACGTCGACGCGGATCACCGGCTCGCCGACGAGATCGACGCTCCCGCCAGCCTTCGCCTTGCCGGGTCGGAACCGGTATCCCTCCGCGTAGGCCTGAACGGACTGCTCGGCGCTGCCGATGCCCTCGAGAGCGAACGCGCCGTCGGCTCCCGACCGCGCTTCGACCCGCGCAGCGCGCCGCGCGCGCACCCGCCGCACGCTCTCCTCGACCATCTTGACGAGATCGGGTTCGGAGGGCGCGGAAGGAGCGCGAGACGACTTGCGGTAGACCTGTTCTGCGATCGGCAGCGCCACCACGAGCACGCCGGTGATCGGATCGCCCTGCTTGTTACGGACGGTGCCGGTGATTCGACCGGCCCCGCGTGCCGGCGTCGGAACGGGAATGCGGTCCAGCATCTCACGCAGCGACTGCGTCTCGCGCGCGCTCATCGGCGCCGTGGCGGCGGCCGGACGCTCCACAACGGTCCGCCCCGACCGGCTGCTCGAATCGCCGTCCTGGCCGAGCAGATATCCCAACCCGATCCCGACGCCGAACGCCGCCAAGATCAATCCGATCGTGATTCCCTTCACACGAGCATGCTACTTGCTCAATCGCACGCGCGCGCGGACGCCCTCCGTTTCGAAGGTGACGCCGAACTCGCCGAGCTTGTAACCCGGGAACGGCAGGCAGTCCGCCGGGCCGCGCTTCGGCGCGCTCGGGTGGCCGAAGTGGGTCGACTCGAAGGTGTGCCACGTCCCGTTCCAGACGTAGCGGCCGCCGCCGGGGCAGACCAGCCGGACGCCGGTGATGCGCTCGTGCACCTCGACGGGATCCCGATACGGGTAGAGTCTGCGCCACTCGTTGAGGATTGGCAGGTTCTTCCAGCAGCGCTGGCGCACGAGGCCGCGGTAGCCGTCATCGCCGGCCAGCGCCTCCAGCGCCAGGAACAGCTCGCGATGGGCGCGGCCCGCGAGATGGTCCCCGAGCCAACGCTGCTTTTTCTGCGGCGGGTTCTTCTGACGATCGATGGCGCGCTTGAGCACGTCCTCGTTCACGGCGAGGATGAGCCCCTGCTTGAGCGTGGCGTAGTGCAGCGCGAAGTCCTTGAACTCGTCGTCCATCTGCTCGCCCGACTCGATGCGCACGTACGTGACGTCGCCGTGCTTGCGGGTTCCCCACTTCGTGTAGCCGGGTGCGGTCTGCTCCACGAGCCGCCGCAGTCCGCTCATGAAGAGCCCCGCCATGAGTCCGTTCTCGACGTCGACGTGCATCAGGATCGGCAACCGCCCGATGTTCGACTCCATGAACTCCTCGGGGTTCTCCGAGGCGAGCGCCTCCTGCAGCACCGGATCGCGATCGATGGAGAACGAGACCGTGCGCCCCACCCACGAGAGCGGGTTGGTGCGCGGCTTCATCCCCGGCCACGACGGGAACATCGAGCCGAACATCTTGGCGAACTCGGAGTCGTGGTCGAACGCCATCACCATGTGGAAGAGCGCGTCGGCGTGCGGATCGGCATCGCCGTCCTGGATGCGGGAGTCGCCCACGATGCGAATGTAGCGGCGGTACTCCGACCCAACGATGAGCGGCATGACCGTCACGTCGGCCTCGAGTCCGGTCTCGTCGCGCTTGACCTGCACGCCGATCGGATCGAAGTAGCGGCTCCAGTTGCGCTGGTAGCCGTCACGCCACTCGTTGTAGCCGTTCGCCTCGCCCTCGGTCACGTTCGTCAGGCGCAGTTCGGCGATCGGCGTCAGACGACGCGGCGTGCCGTAGATCGAGCTGCGCGGACCTTCAGACGTCAACGTGACCTCGCCGAGATCGACCAGGTCGAAGTCGTTGGCCAGCTTCGCGCCCACGCCCGCGCCCTTCACCAGGGCAGCGTGCTGCTCCGCCTCGAGCGTGGTCAGCGCCGCGAGCGCGCGCAGGCGGCGCGACATGGCGATGCGCCAGCGCGGGCTGCACCAGCGGCGGATCGCGCCGTCGGTGAGCATGAAGAACGCCGTCTCGCCGGCGCGCGGGTAGCGCGACCGAAAGAACTTGTACTCGTCGAGCGCGGCCATGGACTCCGCGACGTTGCCGAGCCGCGCCTTCTGCACGGCCGAGTTGGTCACGACGACCACATCGCCGACTCGAAACTGATGCGAGGTGTCCTTGCGCTTGCCCAGGCGTGCGGCGCCCGCGCGGTGATCGCGCAGCAGCGTGGCCAGGGCGTCGGGCTTGGGGCTCGCGAAGAGCACGGCGACATCGGTGCCCTCCCGGAAGAACGGATCGCTCCCGGTGATGGCGACGCTCGTCACCAGGTCCGGACCAAGCTGCTTTACGAGAATCGCGGGATTCAGCGACAGCTCGCGCTCATAGCGCGCCCGGATGCCGGTGTCCTGCGCGGAGACTTCGATCGTCTGCAGCGCGGGCAGTCCGTGCCGCTCGGCCATGTCGAGCACGTCGACGAGCGCGCGCACGGACGGGAAGAAGAAGGCGTGCTGGTCGGCCGGGATGCGCGCCGCGAGCGGATCGGGGTCCGGCTGCGCGCCTTCGAGGTAACCGCTCCAATCGAACTCGCGCACGGTGATGCCGGTCAGCGAATCGATCGGCACCGTCTCCTTCTCGCACTTGCCGGTCATCAGTCCGCGGCGCAGCTGCAGGTTCTCGGCAACGGCGCGCCCCCCGCTCAGGAGCTCGTAGGTGTCCCGCATCTCGTTTCGCTGCGCGCGGCGGTCGGCGATCGACCGCTCGTCGAGCGCGCGCGGCTCGACCTGCAGCCGCCAGTAGGCGGTGCCGGCGTAGCCTCGACGAATGCGATGCTCGAACTCGTCGCGACGCGCCGCCGCGAAGGGCTCCGCCCACTGCGCCGCGGGCTCGGCGGTGACGACGAAAGGCACGACGCGATCGGGCAGCATGAGCTTCCCGCGCACGGCCGTCCCCTTCGGCGCCTGCACGAGAATCATCGCGCCGCGCAGGGTGCCCGGCTGGTAGCTACGCACCTCACGCAGGTCGACGTACGCCTCGCCCGCCCCCTCGAGCACGGCGCGCGGCCGGTAGCCGTCCGGCCACTCCGCGATCTGTTCCGGCACGCCTTCGATTCCGCCGATCGGCACCGCGTAGTGCACGACCTCGCCGGCGACGGCGTCAGAGATGAGAAGCGCGCAAACAAGCAGAAGGGTCTTCGTCCCACACATGCTCGCAGCGTAGGAGATGACATGGGACGGCACGAATCAGTAGTACGAGACGCCTGGATAATCCTCGCGAATCGAACGAACGCTCGAATGCGGAATCCATTCCGCAGGCTGTCGCGCCCAACTCGTTGCCCTCACTAGGGTTGCGGCCGCTGCGTGATGGAAGAGGTGCATCAAAAAGGGCGCGGCCTGGTTGGTGGCCGCGCCCCGTGGTTCGGATGCGATTGTGGATCGTGTGGATCGGGCGACGTCGATCAGGCGATGTCGATCTCGGGCGTCAGGTAGACGTCCTGGATCGTGTTGAGGAGCTGGACGCCCTCGTTCATCGGCTTCTGGAACGCCTTGCGGCCGCTGATGAGGCCGCAGCCGCCGGCGCGCTTGTTGATCACGGCCGTCGCGGTGGCGTCCTGCAGGTCGTTGTTGCCGCTGGCGCCGCCGGAGTTGATCAGGCCGGCGCGGCCCATGTAGCAGTTGGCGACCTGGTAGCGGCAAAGGTCGATCGGGTGCTCGCTGCTCAGCTCGCTGTACACCTTGTCGTGCGTCTTGCCGAACTTGATCGCGGTGTAGCCGCCGTTGTTGGTCGGCAGCTTCTGCTTGATGATGTCCGCCTTGAGCGTCACGCCGAGGTGGTTCGCCTGGCCGGTGAGGTCGGCGGCGGCGTGGTAGTCGGTGCCGTCGTGCTTGAAGGCGCTGTTGCGCGCGTAGCACCAGAGGACGGTGAACATGCCGAGGTCGTGCGCGCGCTCGAAGACCTGCGAGATCTCCTGCAGCTGGCGGCGCGACTCCTGCGAGCCCCAGTAGATGGTGGTGCCGACGCTCGTGCAGCCCATCTCGAACGCCTGCTCGACCGACGCGAAGAGAGTCTGGTCGGCGATCGCCGGATAGCTCAGCAGCTCGTTGTGGTTGATCTTGAGCATGAACGGGATCTTGTGCGCATACTTGCGCGCCACCGACCCGAGCACGCCGAGCGTCGACGCGACCGCGTTGCAGCCGCCCTCGATCGCCAGCTCACAGATGTTGGCCGGGTCGAAGTAGATCGGGTTGGGCGCGAAGCTCGCGCCGGCCGAGTGCTCGATGCCCTGATCGACCGGGAGGATCGAGATGTACCCGGTGCCGGCGAGGCGGCCGGAGTTGTACATCGACTGCATGTTGCGCAGCACCGCGGGGTTGCGGTCGGTCTGCGCCATGACGCGATCGATGAAGTCGGGTCCCGGAAGGTGCAGCGACTCCTTCGGGATGGTGTTGCACTTGTGGCCGAGCAAGCCATCGCCCTGCTCCGCAAGGATTTCCTGGATCCGTCCGATCATGTGTTCCTCCGTCGCCTCAGGATAGTGGGCGCGCGCCGGGGGTTGAAGGGGTCACGCGCTCTATGGACCGTTTTGATCCAGCGCCTAAGCTGTCCTCATGTCCCGCAGGGTCCTGGTTCTCAACGTCGTCGGGCTGACGCCGCGACTGTTGCAGCATGCCCCGCGGCTGCGCGCCCTCGGCCCCCCGGCCCCCCTCACCCCCCCGCTGCCGGCGGTCACCAGTACCTGCGAGGCGACGATGCTGACCGGTCTGCCGCCGTCGGAGCACGGCGTGGTGGCCAACGGCTGGTACCACCGCGACCTCAACGAGGTCTGGTTCTGGCGCCACTCCAACCGGCTCATGCAGGGCGAGAAGGTCTGGCAGGCGTTCGACGGGCGCAGCGCCGTGCTGTTCTGGCGCTTCAACATGGCGATCGACGCCGCCGTGACCGTCGCCGAGCGGCCCGCCTACCCCGCCGACGGGCGTAAGATCCCCGACCTCTACACCCAGCCGCCGGCGCTCGGCCGGGAGCTGCAGGAGAAGCTGGGCCGGTTCCCGCTTTTCCACTTCTGGGGCCCGACCGCGTCGATCGCGTCGACGAAGTGGATCGCGGACTCCGCCATCGAGGTCATGGCGCGCGAGGACCCCGACCTGACGATGGTCTACCTGCCGCACCTCGACTACGACCTGCAGCGCTGGGGCCCCGACGACCCGCGCATTCCCGCCGAGGTAGCGGCGGTCGACGCCGAAGCGGCGCGCGTGCTCGACGCGGCCGGCGACCGCACGGTGCTGGTCGTCTCCGAGTACCACATCGAGAAGGCGACCGGGCCGGTCATGCTCAACCGCGCGCTGCGCGAGGCGGGCCTGCTCGAGGTGATCGACAACCCGGTCGGCGAGTTGCTGGACACCTGGCGGTCGCGCGCCTTCGCCGTTTGTGACCACCAGCTCGCGCACGTATATGTCAAGGACGCGGCCGATCTCGCGGCGACGCGTGCGGCGATCGAGAAACTCGATGGATTCGACCGCTTCGTCGAGATTCCCCACGCGCGCAGCGGCGAGCTGATCGCGCTGGCGCAGCGCGGGCGCTGGTTCGCCTACCCCTACTGGCTGGACGACGCGCGCGCGCCCGACTTTGCCCGCACGGTCGACATCCACCGCAAGCCGGGCTACGACCCGTGCGAGCTCTTCTTCGACCCCAAGGTGACCAAGCCGGGGCTCGCCTGGCGGCTGCTCCGGAAGACGATCGGCCTGCGCACGCTCTTCGACGTGGTGCCGCTGGCGCCGGAGATGGTCGGTGGCACGCACGGTCGCCTCCCGGACGATCCCGAAGACGGCCCGGTGCTGCTCGGGGCCGGCGATGACCGGCCCCGCGACATGGCGGCGATCAAGCAGGAAATGCTGCGAGCGCTTCGAGAGCCTTCCGCACGTCCGGGAACTTGAACTCGTAGCCGATCCCGATCGTGCGCAGCGGCTTGATGCGCTGGCTCATCGTCACGTAGTTGGCGAACTCGCCCTGCACGACCCGCAGCGCCTGCGGCGGCACCGGCGCGGAGACCGGCCGCTTGAGCGAGCGCGCCATTTCGTGCGTGAACTCGTAATTGGACACCGGGTTGGGCGCGGTGGCGTTGTAGACGTCGAGCGCCTCCTCGTCGTCGAGGCAGTGGAGGAACACGCCGACGACGTCGTCCACGTGCACCCACGAGAACCACGCCTTGCCGAGGCCGATGGTCCCGCCGAGGAAGAGCTTGAAGATGCGGCGCAGCTGCGGGTAGGCGCCGTCCTCGCGGCCCAGAATCACGCCGATGCGCACGATGGGCGTGCGGATACCTGCCCCACGCGCGACGATCGCCTCGCTCTCCCACTCGCGGCAGACGTCGGCGAGGAAGTCGCCGTCGGCGCCGGTCGAGCCCTCGTGGGCGATGTTGTGGCCGGTCGGACCGTAAAAGCCGATCGCGCTTGCGCTGACGAGAACCTTGGGCTTCGACTTGGCCGCCGCCATGCCGGCGACCAGATTGCGTGTCCCAATAATGCGGCTATCGCGGATGCGCTGTTTCTTGGCGCGCGTCCAGCGGCCCTTGCCGACGTTCTCACCCATCAGGTTGATCACGGCGTCGATGTTCTCGATGGGCGCGGGGCCCGACATCGGATCCCACTCGAGGGCCTCGACGCGCCCGCCGTAGACCTTCTTCACCTTCGCTTCGCTGCGGGATGAGATGACCACCTGGTCGCCGCGGTCGAGCAACCGCCCGACCATGTGCTTGCCCACGAACCCGGTGCCGCCGGTGATGAGAATGCGCATAGACAATTCCTTTTAATTCCGTCCCCCAATTTCTACGCTCTGCGCCCTGAGGAGGATGCATGCGACTGATTCGACCCTGGATGATTCTGTTGGTTCTTGGGACGCCGGTTTGGGCCGCCGAGGTAGAAACGCGTGAGGACGCGATCGAGGCCTATTTTGCCCAAGCCGAAGGCAAAGAACTACCGTGGGCCGTCAACGGCGGCATCGGCCTGACCTTCAAGGACGGCAACACGGACATTCTGACGTTCGCCGCCCGCCTGAGCGCGGAGAAGAATTGGGAGCGGGACCTGCTGCGTTTCACGCTGCAGAGCATCTACAGCCGCGACAGCGGCATCGAGACCGCGTCCGAACACATCCTCGTCCAGCGCTGGGAGCGCTACTTCGGCGAGAAGCACCGCTTCTGGCAGCAGCTCTGGCTGGAAACCGACAGCCAGGAGAGCCTCAGCCTCCGCCTCGTGCTGACCGCCGGTTACGGCTATCGCTTCGTCAAGACCGAGAACTTCGTTCTCTGGGGCGAGATCGGTGGCGGTTACCAGGGCGAGCGCTTCTACGGTGGTCGGGAGAACAACGAGGGCATCGCCCAGATCAACATCGAGTGGACCTGGCAGGTCACCAAGCAGCTGCTCTACGAGCAGGTGATCCAGTTCTGGCCGAGCCTCTCGGAGGGCGGCGAGTTCAAGTTCATCTTCGACGCGAAGCTGACGCTGCCGGTCTCGGAGCGCTGGTCGTTCTCGCTCATCGTGCAGGACAAGTACGACTCGCAGCCGGTCGACGGCAACGAGAAGAACGATCTCACGGTCATCTTCACGCTCAACTTCGACTTCACCAAGAAGGAGAAGAAGGAATAAGCGCGCCCAACCGCGCGCTCTTCCTTCCCTTCGCGCTTCCCTACATCTGCTACGTCGGCATCGCCAGCGTGCCGGCGGACTGGCTTCCGCGCGAGTGGAACTACGTGGCCCGGCTGGTCGTCGTTTCGGCGGCGATCGCCTGGGCGTGGCGACGCTGGCTGCCGATGCGGTTCTCGCTCGCGTCGATCGGCGCGGGCGTGGTCGCCGGGCTGATCGGCTGCGCGGCGTGGGTCGCGCTGCTCAACCCCTTCGTCGAGGGCGGCGAGCCGTGGAGCGTGACCGGATGGTGGTTGCGCTTCGCGGCGGCGGTGCTTCTGGTACCGCTCTTCGAGGAGCAGCTCATGCGCGGCTTCGTGCTGCGGTTCGGCACGCAGTGGCAGGAGACGAAGAACTTCGACGCCACGCTCGACGAGAAGAGCATCTACGACGTGCCTGCCGGCGCCATGAACATGGCCGGCGTTGCGCTCTCGACCGCGCTCTTCACACTGGGCCACGGCATGGTGGAGTGGCCGGCCTCGGTCGTCTACGGCCTCTTGATGTGCGCCCTCTACCGCTGGCGCAAGGACATGACGTCCGTCGTCGTGGCGCACGCCGTCACGAACGCGGCGCTGGCGATCTACGTCGTGCAGGCCGGCGCCTGGCAGCTCTGGTAGCTCGGGCGAGTTAGCCACGGAGGCACGGAAGCACGGAGAACCGGTGGAAAGGGGCCTCGGTCGTCCGCTGTCCTTTCCTCGGTCACACACAGGGTCGGCCCGGACCGTCGGCGAAGCCGTCCGCCCCCCCATGTGGTTCCCGACTCGCCACGCAAGAGTGCAGCGGATGACTTCCACACGTCTCCGTGTCCCCGTGCCTCCGTGCCTAGTCAGCGCTCAGCCTGCTAGCTAGGCACTGCTTGAAGAGTTCGACGTCGGCCCGAGGCCGAGCCCAGAGTTGACTCTGGCAAAGCCCAGCGAAGTCGCGGCTCCGCCGATGTGGTTTGCTTCCACTTCAAGCTTCAACCCTGCTACCCACTTCCACTCTTCTAAGATGCATCATATTGTAAGTTGACATTATCCATAAGAAAAATTTGGTCCTGCT